>JAJSZB010000309.1:0-8502 GCA_050613715.1 Streptomyces sp. IBSBF 3018 | reverse complement strand
GCCTCCGGCCTCTCCCCCGGCTCCCGCCCGTCCCCGTCCTACGCACAGCCGTGCGGCCGTTCGCTGAACAAGCTGTGACAGGCTGCCGAACGGGCCGTGACAGCACATGAGATAAGCTGTGCAGTCATCGCAGACCGTAATTTCGACCAGAGGTGGCTGTGTCAAGAATGACCAACGCGGCTGAGGAGGTGTCCGGCTCCACTCCGGACATCAGCGTTGTCGTTATCGTGTACAACGACGCGGCCCGACTTCCGACGGCGGTCCAGTCGGTCCTCGACCAGTCACTGCGCAATGTGGAGGTCGTCGTCGCCGACGACTGCTCCACCGACGACTCCTTCCAGGTCGCCCAGCGGCTCGCCGCCGCCGACCCCGCGCGGGTGCGCGCGATCCGGCTGCCGGAGAACAGCGGCGGCTGCGGCGAACCCCGCAACCAGGGCATCAAGGTGGCCCGCGGCCGGTATGTGATGTTCCTCGACAGCGACGACGTGCTGGACCCGCACGCCTGCCGCAACATGCTGGAGGCGGCCGACCGCACCGGCGCCGACCTGGTGTCGGGCAAGTGCGTCCGGGTGCACGTCGACAACCGCAACAACAAGCGGGCCGACTGGTACCCGTGGCTCTACCGCTCCACCCGGACGCTGGACAGCATCGCGGAACTCCCCGACCTCTTCGTCTTCGACACGCTTTCCACCAACAAGTGCTACCGCCGTGAATTCCTCGTGGAAAAGGAGCTGACCTTTCCGCGCGGCATTCATTACGAGGACCTGCTCTTCTCGGCGCAGGCATATCTCGCGGCCGAGAAGATCACGCTGATTCCGCAGACGGTCTACCACTGGAACGTGGTGGAGAAGGCCGAGGCGAAGTCGATCAGCAACCGGCGGCACGAGATCAACAACTTCGCCGACCGGCTGGAGATCCACCGCAGGGTCGACGCGATCCTCAAGCAGCGCGGCCTGGAGGACCTGCGGCTGCACAAGGACATCAAGTTCCTCAAGCACGACCTGGTCCTGTACCTGCGCGACCTGCCGTTCCTCGACGACGACTACCGGCACCGCTTCGCCGAGATGGCCAACGAGTACACCCAGGAGTTCCCGGCCGAGGCGTTCGACTCGCTGGACCCGATCCACGCGATCTGCGCCTTCCTCCTGCTGAAGGAGGACTGGACCAACCTCATGCCGGCCATCGACACCCTGATCAACCGGAACAAGGTGTCCTCGCCGCTGGCCGAGGTGGACGGCCGGGTCTACTGGTGCGCCGAGCACCTGGACGACCCGCGCGCCCGGGCGATACTCGACGTCACCGACCGCGGCTACCACAGCGCCCCGCTCAACGCGCTGCACCTGCGCCACCAGCTCACCGGCTACCAGGAGGACGCCTCGGGCGTGGTGCTGGACGGCCGGACCGTCAACCCGCTGGGCGTGGTGCGGCCGGAGGCCACGATCAAGGCCGAGCTGGAGATCAAGGCCCGCCGCAAGTCGCTGCGCACCTACCGGCTGCCGGTGCAGCAGCTGCGGCACGACGGCGAGTGGCTGACCTGGCACGCGGAGCTGCCGCTGCGCCAGGAGCTGCGGCCGCTGGGCGTCATCGACGAGGTGTGGGACATCCGGCTGCGGCTGACCGCGGACGGCAAGACCACCGCGGGCAAGATCACCACCGGCAACACCGACCTGGAGGAGACCGGCGCGGTCGTGGTCCGCCCGATGCTGACCCGGGCCACCGCGGACCGGCTGAAGCCGGAGGTGTCCGCCAAGGGCCATCTGGCCTTCGTGCTCTCCCAGCACAGCAGGACCGCGCAGGTCGGCCACGCGCTGATCGAGCGGAACCTCCAGGGCCCGCCGGCCCGCGCCGCCAAGTCCGTGCTGAAGAAGGCCCGCGACGCGCGCCGCCGGCTGGACTCCGGGCCGCGCAAGATCCAGGGCTACCACCAGATGATCAAGGTGCTGCCGGTCCGCAAGGGCACCGTGGTCTTCGAGAGCCACCTGGGCAAGCAGTACAGCGACAGCCCGCGGGCGATCTACGAGGAACTGCGCCGCCGCGGCGCCCCGATCCACGCGATCTGGTCGTACGAGGGCAAGAACCCGCCGAAGGACTACCCGGAGGGCGTGGAGCTGGTCCAGCGCTGGTCGTGGAAGTATCTGCGGGCGCTGGCCCAGGCGGAGTTCTGGATCGACAACCAGGGCTACCCGCTGAAGCTGTCCAAGCGGCCGGAGACCACGTACATCCAGACCTGGCACGGCTCGGCGCTGAAGCGGATGGGCTTCGACGAGCCCAAGTACCGGGTGATGTCCGAGGGCGACCAGGAGAACTACCAGAAGGCGCTGGACCGCTGGGACCACTTCGTGGTGCGCTCCGAGCACGACGTGCGCACGCTGGCCCGCGCCTACCGGCTGCCGGAGGAGAAGCTGCTGCGGGTGGGCTACCCGCGCAACGACGCCCTGGTGCAGGCCCGCGACAGCGCCGAGCGGCCGGCCGCGGCCCGCGAGCTGGCCGAGCAGCTGGGGCTGCGCCCGGGGCTGCCGGTGGTGCTCTACGCGCCGACCTTCCGGGCCGGCGCGGACGGCCGGGTGCGCGGCTTCGAGGCGCCGTTCGACGTGGACGCGTTCGCCGACCGGTTCGGCGAACGCTTCACGCTGCTGGTGCGCTCGCACTACCTGAACAAGGTGACGCTGCCGCCGTCGGTGGCGGGCCGGATCGTGGACGTCACCGGCGTCCCGGACATCACCCCGCTGCTGCTGCTCGCCGACGCGCTGGTCACGGACTACTCGTCGGTGATGTTCGACTACGCGCTGACCCACCGGCCGATCGTCTTCTACGCCTACGACTGGGAGGAGTACGCGCACGACATCCGCGGCACGTACTTCAACCTGCTGGAGGAGGCCCCCGGCCCGGTCGCGCGGACCGAGGAGGAACTCCTCTCGACGCTTTCCGACCTCGACGCCGTACGGGCCAAGTACGGCGACCAGGTCAAGGACTTCGTGGCCAGATACGGGGAGTACGACCGCGGTGACGCGGCGGCCCGGATCGCGGACCGCTTCTTCGGCCCGGCAGGGGGAACCACCCGATGAGCAAGCAGCGCGACGTCTTCTTCGTCGCCAACGAGGTGAACGAGCTGGGCGGCGTGGCCCGCTGGCAGGCGCAGATGGCCGGCCTGCTGGCCGAGCGCGGCCACCGGGTGACCATCGTCGGCATCGCGCCGCCCGAGGTGCCGATGGACCTGGGCGCGAACCCGCCGTTCGACACGGTGACGCTCTACGAGGTGCGGCCGCCCGGCAAGTGGCGGCCCAAGGGGCTGCTGGACCGGGCCAACCTGGCCGCGCGGCGCCAGGAGTCGTCCCGCGACAAGGGCGTGCGGCGCAGCACCGAGAAGCTGTCCGCGCTGTTCCGGGCGGCCCGTCCCGGCGCGATGATCGTCGTCACCCAGGTGTGGGCGATGGAGTGGGTGGCGCTCGCCGACACCGCGGGCCACCCGGTGATCGGGATGAGCCACGAGTCGTACGAGTACTCCAAGCAGTCCTCGCGCTTCCAGCGGGTGGAGAAGTTCTACAAGGACGTGGACCGGCTGCTGCTGCTGACGCAGGAGGACGCCGACCTGTGGGCCGGCCGCGGGCTGAACAACGTGAGCTTCATGCCGAACCCGCTGCCGATGATGCCCGAGACGCCGTCGCCGCGCACCGAGAAGGTCGTGGCGAGCGTCGGCCGGCTCAGCCACCAGAAGGGCATCGACATGCTGCTGGACTCCTGGGCGGAGGCCGCGCCGCGGCAGCCCGGGTGGCGGCTGAAGATCTACGGCGCGGGTGAGCTGGAGGCGCCGCTGAAGGCGCAGTGCACGGCGCTGGGCCTGGACGACTCGGTGGAGTGGGTCGGGCAGACCTCGGACGTGCCGGCGGCGCTGCGCGGCGCCTCGGTGTTCGTGCAGTCCTCGCGCGGCGAGGGCTTCCCGCTGGCGCTGCTGGAGGCGATGGCGTGCGGGCTGCCGTGCGCGGCCTTCGACTGCGCGCCGGGCGTGCACGAGATCATCGACGACGGTGTGGACGGCCTGCTGGCCCGCCCCGGCAACACCTCGGAGCTGGCCCGGCAGCTGGTGAAGCTGATGGCGGACGCGGAACTGCGGGACCGGATGGGCGAGTTGGCGCGGGAGAACGTACAGCGCTACACGCCGGAGTCCATCACGCGGCGCTGGGAGGACCTCTTCGACTTCCTGGAGCGCTGAGCCCCGCAAGGAGTCCTGAACCCGTAAGGCCCGCCCTCCTGGAGGGCGGGCCTTACGTGTGCTCGGGGGCCCTGCGTGTGGTCGGCGGTCCTTACGGCTTCAGGGGTGTCAGCCCGGGATGCTCTCGGTCTCCGGCCGGCGCGGCGCGGGGATGGTCACCGCGGGCTTCTCGCCGCGGTTCAGCCACCGCTTGGGCGTGCGCTTGCGCCACCACTTCTCGGCCGGCTCCTCGACGAACGTGAACAGCGCCCACGCCATCACGTTGACCACCACGCCGAACCCGAGCAGCGTGAACAGCACGCCGTTGTTGTCGGGCATCCGGCCCCACTGGTAGATCGCGATGCGGGTGACCGAGTGGTGGAGCAGGTAGAAGCAGTACGACCACAGGCCCAGCAGCACCAGCGGCTTGGTGTTGAGCAGGCCGCGCAGGCCGCGCACCTCGCGCTGCACGAACGCGAGGATCACCAGTGCGGACAGGATCGCGACGATCGGCCGCACGGTGTAGTCGAGTTGGGCCACGGTCGGGGCGGACAGCCGGGCCCGGCCCTGGTAGTAGCAGTAGACGTAGGCGGCCAGCAGGGTGATCGGAACCACCGGGCGCAGCGGCAGCCGCCAGCCGCGCTTGACGGCCAGCGCCATCGTCATGCCGAGCATGAACTGCGGCAGGTAGACCGCGGGGTGGCGCATCACCCAGCCGGCGTGCGCCGAGGAGTAGTGCGCGGTGGCGAACCAGTCGACCGCCCACATGCCGACCAGGCCGACCGCGGTGGCCGCGGCGAGCCAGCGGGTGCGCAGCCGCACCGCGATCCGGCCGAGCAGCGGGAACAGCGCGTAGAAGAGCAGCTCGACGCTGAGCGTCCAGGTGACCTCGTTGCCCGGCAGCGTCGGGGTGACGTTCGGCGACCAGGTCTGCACCAGGAAGGCCGAGGCGATCAGGCTCGGCCAGTTGATCTTCAGATGCGCGGCGATGTAATAGGCGTAGATACCCAGCACCAGCGCCACCAGGTGGGCGGGCCAGATGCGCCCGACACGGCGCCAGTAGAAGACGCCGGGGTGCTCCTTGGGCTTGAACACCCACATCATCAGGAAGCCCGAGAGCACGAAGAAGAAGGTGACGCCGTGGCCGCCGATCATCGAGTACGGGTAGATCAGCGGGGAGCGCCCGAGCCCGGTCTTGCCGCCGAACCCCGTGAAGTGGTGGGTGAACACCGCGAACGCCGCGAAGAACCTCAGGCTGGTGAGGGAGTCCAGGCGCTTCGGCAGAGTGGTCACACCGGACCGGATGCCTCGTATGGCCATGAGTATGCGATCAACTTCTCAGAGAAAGCGGACAGATGTCGTGCGATCGTCCGATGAACACTAGGTGAACCACACACCCACTGTCCAGGTCGATCAGATCATCTCATCTGCCGTTCATATGCACAGCTGTTGCACAGCTTCGCGCAGGTCCGGGCGACCCGGCGGTTCAGCGGCCGAGCAGCCGGCGCAGCCGTCCGCCGGCGACCCTGCGGGCCCCCTGCACGCCGTCGGCGACGCGCAGGATCAGCGCCCGGCCGGCGGTGATGTGCGTCTGCACCAGCAGCACCTGCCCGGTGGGCCGGACCACGGCGCTGCGCCGGGCCTCCTGGCCGTCGGCGGCGCGCACCTCGACCGGGGTGCGCTGCCCGGTGCCGGCGTAGCGGATCTCGGCCCGCACGTGCCACACCGCGAGCCGCCCGCCGCGGGCCAGGTCGGCGGTGCGCAGCCGCAGCGCGGCCGTCCAGCCGGCGCCGCCCTCGTCCAGCAGCGGCGTGTCCACGCTGATGCCGGGCCCCGCGGTGCCGCGCTCGGTGAGCGTGACCCGCAGGCCCACCGGGTGCAGCGCGGCCAGCCGCCCGTACAGGTCGTGCACGCGCAGGCCCAGCCGGGTGGTGCTGCCGGTCTGCACCCGGGCCTCGACGGTGACCGGCAGGTCGCGCGGCTCCAGTTCGGCCAGCTCCAGCGGCGCGGTGTCGCCGTAGGGCGGGATCAGCCGCGGCGGCCGGGCGGCCAGCTCCACCAGGCGGCCCAGGCCCGCCGCGCCCGGCTCCGGCTCGTCCGCGCCGGGCGCGGTCAGCGCGCGCACCGTCCAGCGGGCCGGCACGCTCGCCAGCGCCAGGCCCTCGCGGTCGAAGCCGGCCACGTAGTCGCGGGTGACGCGCCACCAGTCGGCGACGTACCCGGCCGGGCGCTGCGGCAGTTCGCGGACGTACATCGGCAGGTCGTAGTCGAGGAACTTCGCCTGCGCGGCCTCGGCCAGGCCGAAGGCGCCGGCGTCCCGGAAGGTGTCCACGACGCCGCGGTGGGCGGCGATGCGGTGCTGCCAGTTGGAGATGTCGGCGCGGCGCAGCGAGATCGACAGCCGGGCCGCCTGCCGGCGCACGTTCCAGACGTAGACCGGCGCGTCGGTGAAGGCGATCCGCGGCCGGGCGGCGTACAGGCGGGCGGTGAAGACGAAGTCCTCGTAGTGGAAGGCGCCGTCGGGGAAGGTCAGCCGGCGCTCCCGCAGGAAGGCCGTGCGGTAGAGCTTGTTGACCGACAGCGTGTCCCACAGCAACTCGGGGTGCTCGGCGACGCCCTGCACGACCGTGCCGGGCAGGGTGGCGCCGGCGGCGGTGTCGTAGATGCGCGGCGCCCACACGGTCTCCCGGCCCTCGGGCAGTTCGCGGCGGACCGCCCGGCCGGCGGTCACGTCGGCGTCGTGCTTGTCGGCGAGCGGCAGCAGCGCCTCGACCGCGCCCGGCGCCAGCACGTCGTCGCTGTCGAGGAAGAGCAGGTACGGCAGGGACGCGGCGGCGACGCCGTCGTTGCGCGGGGTGCCGCAGCCGCCGCTGTTGGTGGTGCGCGGCAGCAGCCGCACCCGCGGCTCCTGCTCGGCGAGCGCCCGGAGGACCTGCGCGGTGTCGTCGGTGGAGCAGTCGTCGACGACCAGCACCTCGCCGACCTCGTCGCCCTGCGCCAGCGCCGACCGCACGGCCGCGGTCACGTGCGCCGCGTCGTTGTACGTGATCACGACGACGCTGACGCGTGCCATCGATGCCCTCGTTTCTCGGTTGTTTTCCGCTCGCACCACACTGATCCACTTCCGGGCCAGAGTAGTATTTGCCGCTTTGGGTTGCCTACACCAGGGTTAATTCTCAAGGGTCCCGTTCGGACGGCTTGCTGAACTTTCCCGCATCCGGCGGCCGGGTCCCCGGAAGCCGGGATTCCGCGTCCTACGCTGACCGAAGAGCTGCGGTACGTGCCCGACACCGTACGCTCCGTCCCCGCGTACGGCGCCGGAAGTGACCAGATGCGATTGTCGATCGTAGTGCCCTGCTTCAACGAGGAGGCCGTCATCGGCCTCTTCGACCAGCGGATCCGCGAGACGCTGGACGCCCTGACCGTCGACTACGAGCTCTGCTACGTCGACGACGGCAGCGCCGACGGCACCCTGGACGCGCTGCGCGCGCTGGCCCGCGGCCGGGAGGCCAGCACCCGCTACGTCTCCTTCAGCCGCAACTTCGGCAAGGAGGCCGGCATCCTTGCCGGTCTGAAGGAGGCCACGGGGGACGCGGTGGTCGTCATGGACGCCGATCTCCAGCACCCGCCGGAGCTGCTCGGGCGGATGCTGGAGCTGTTCCAGGCCGGCCACGACCAGGTGATCGCCCGCCGCACCCGGGAGGGCGACCGGCCGCTGCGCAGCGCGCTGAGCCGGTTGTACTACCGGGTGGTGAACAACTGGGTGGACGTCGAACTGACCGACGGCGTAGGGGACTTCCGGCTGCTGTCGCGGCAGGCGGTGGACGCGCTGCTGGCCATGCCGGAGTACAACCGCTTCTCCAAGGGGCTGTTCTCCTGGATCGGCTTCGACACGGTCACCTTCGACTACCGCAACGCCGCGCGCGAGGCGGGCGAGACCAAGTGGCGGTTCGGGGCGCTGGTCAACTACGGCATCGACGGGCTGATCTCGTTCAACGACCGGCCGCTGCGGCTGGCGATCTACCTCGGCATGACGATGGCCGCGGTCGCGGCGGCGTACGCGGTGGTGGTCACCGTGCTGGCGATGATCGAGGGGCCGGACGTGCCGGGCTATGTGACGCTGATGGTGGCGGTGGTCGGGCTCGGCGGGCTGCAGATGCTGATGCTGGGGCTGATCGGCGAGTACATCGGGCGGATCTACTACGAGACCAAGCGGCGGCCGCATTTCCTGGTCAAGGAGACGAACGCGGCGCGGGCCTTCGGGGTGGCCCGGCAGGGCGGCGTGGCGGCTGCGGCCGGGGCGGGCGCGGGGG
>JAJSZB010000308.1:0-8523 GCA_050613715.1 Streptomyces sp. IBSBF 3018 | reverse complement strand
CCCCCGAGACGCCCGCCCCCGTACCGGGCCCGGCGTCCGGCCCGGGCGTGGCCGCGGACGGGACGGCCGACGGGGGCGCCGCGGCCGAAAGGGGCGGGGGGTCCTGCCCGAGCGTGTCGGCGTTCGCAGCCGTCGGCAGCGGACCCCCGGACGGCGCGGAAGCCTCGTCCGGGTCGTCCGGGCCGGGGGAGAACACGGCCCGGTACTCCGGGTGCGCGCGCCACAGTTCGGCGTGCGGGCCGAACGCGCGGACCCGCCCCGCGTCGAGCCACGCCACTGCGTCGCAGCGGGCGGCGGTGCCCGCCCGGTGGGCGACCACCAACCGGGTCCGCCCGTCGAGCGCGCGGGTGAGGGAACGGACCACGTCGGCCTCGGTGAGCGTGTCGAGCCCCGACGTCGCGTCGTCCAGCACGTGCACGAGCGCCGGCCGCGCCAGCGCCCTCGCGAGCCCCAGGCGCTGCCGCTCCCCACCGGACATCGGCGCCCGCTCCAGCGGTGTGTCGTAGCCGTGCGGCAGGCGCAGCACGAAGTCCTCGGCGTGCGCGGCGCGGGCGGCCCGGCGCACCGCGGCGCGGTTCCCGGGGGTGTCGGGCAGCCCGTAGCCGACCGCCTGGCCGACCGTCGCGCCGAGCAGGACCGGCCGTTCGAACGCGTACGCCACCCGGGACCGCAGCTCCGCCAGGGGCAGCGCGCCGACCGGGACGCCGTCCAGCAGCACCTCGCCCTCGTCCGGGTCGCCCAGCCGGCCGACCAGCGAGGCCAGCAGGCTCTTGCCGCTCCCGCTGCGGCCGACCAGCGCCACCGACGTGCCGGCCGGCAGGACCAGGTCGACGCCGTCGAGGACCGCCCGGCCCTCGTGCCGCACCACGACCCCGCGCAGCCGCACCTCGCCCCGGCCCGGCGCGGCGGCCCGCGCCTGTCCGCCGACCGGTACCGGCACGTCCAGCGTCCCGGCCAGCCGGGCGGCGCCGGCCCGTGCCTGCGCGAACGAGAACAGCGTGTCGATCTGCTGCACCGCCTGGGCGGCCACCGCCAGGTAGCCCGCCACGGACAGCAGGCCGCCGGGCGGGATCCGGTGCGCCGCGACGCCCGCGCCCGCCACGCCCAGCACCGCCACCTCGACCGCGGGCAGCAGCAGCCCGAAACGCCACACCACCCGCCGTTGCAGTCGCCACAGCCCGTGCCCGGCCGCCGACACCTCACCCAGCGGCTCCAGGACGCGCCGCGTCTCGGCGGCCAGCGTTCCGGAGGCGCGGATGGTGCGGGCGCCCCCCATCGCGGCCAGCAGCCGGGTGGCGATACGCGCCTGCGCCGCCAGGTAGTCCTGCTGCGCCTGGGACGACCCGGCCACGAACCGCCGGGCCAGCACCACCGCCACCGGTACGCCCGCAGTGAACGCCAGGCCGACCCGCCAGTCGATCAGCCACAGCATGACGGCGGCCGCTGCCGAGGCGAGCGTGGAGACGCCCCACTGCGAGACGGCGGTGGGAAGTTCGGCGGCCTGTGCGGCGGCCTGCGCGAGCTGGGTGACCGCCTCGCCGTGCGGGACCCGCGAGCGCGGGCCGGCCGCCAGCAGCCGGTCCACCAGCCGGGCCCGCAGCCAGGCCGCGGTCCTGGCGGTGCACGCCGCCGCCAGCAGCGCCGCCGCGACCTCGCACACCCCGGCCAGAAGCAGCGCCGCGGCCAGCAGCACGGCGTCCCACCCGGTGCCGGAGCCGCGCAGGGCCGCGTCCACGGCGGCCGCGAGCAGCGACGGCACGGCGAGCCCGGCCACCGCCTGGACCGCCATGAAGACCACCAGCAGGACCAGCCGACCGCGCACCCGGCGTGCCGCCGAGCGCAGCAGCCGGCTGCCGGGGGAGCTCTGCATGCGCGATCGCCTCCTGAGTACGGGCGCCGGGGCGGAAGCCGGCGTGGGGGCCGCGGCGTGGAGCCCGCGGGTGAGCCGGCGCGTGAGCCCGCGCCGCCGCGGCCGGGCCGGCCGCCCGGCGACGCGCGCCGTCACGTCCCGGCCGGCGGGCGGCGGGCCGTGGGCCTGCCGGCGGCCCCGGTGTGTCGCGGCGGCCGCCCGTGCTCCCTCGCGGGGAACGCCGGACGGCCGCTGCGGGGGTGTCGGGTCAGTTCGCCGAGCCGGTCCAGCTGCAGGTCCAGCTGCACGTCATGGTGCAGGGCAGCTCGTACACGGCAGTGGTCTGCTCCTCCTCGGCGGGGAGCATCTCCAGCGCGTCGTAGTCGATCTCAGCCATGGTGATCACCTTTCTCGGTGTCGGTGGGGGCGGAACGCGGTCGGGCGCGGGTCGCGCCGGCCGCATACGTCCGGGGACCGCCCGGTGGCCCGGGCCGGCCCCGCCGGCGGTCGTGCCGCGGCGGGAACCCCGCACGTACGTCTCGATGTGGCGGGCACGACGCGTCCGGCGCCGTGCCCGGCGCGGATCAGAGGTCGGAGACGCTCGTCCAGCTGCAGGTCCACAGGCAGGTGGAGGCACAGGCCAGCTCCACCGCGGCTCCGGCGTGCTCCTCCTCGGCGGGGAGCATCTCCAGCGCGTCGTAGTCGATCTCGGTCATGGTTTCTCCTCCGTCAGCGGTACTTCGGTTCGGGCGGGTTCGACCCGCCCGTCCCGTGCCCTCCGGCGCGTCCTGAGGCGGACGCGCCCGGCGGCACGGAGTCGCGGGGCGGCGGCACGGCGGCCGCGCGCAGGAAGCCGACGACCTCGGCGAGCACGGGGTCGGCGGGGGACAGGCCGAGCGCGGCGTGGCCGCGGTCCGGCAGTTCGATCAGGCGGACCGGAGCGCGAACCGCGGGCCCGGCGGCCCTGGGGGCCGCGGTCGGGCCGGCGGCGTACGGGCTGCCGGCGGCCCCGTGCGCGGCGGCGACCGCCGCCGCCAGCAGCCGGGAGTGCGCCACCGGCACGGTCTCGTCGTGGCGTCCGTGGACCAGCAGCAGCGGGGTCGACAGGCGCGGGGCGAGCCGTTCCAGGTCGCGGGCGGCCGAGCGCGGCGAGTCGCCGCCCAGGCGCTCGACCATGTCCCGGACGCCGGGACCGCCGTCCGCGTGCAGGCGCGCGCCGGAGAGGAAGGGGGCCACCGCGGCGCATCCGGACCAGCCGCCGGGCTCGGCGGTCGCCGCCAGCACCGCGAGCCAGGCGCCGTAGCTGACGCCGAACAGCGCCGGGGCCGGCGCCCCGGCCGGACGCCCGGCCCGCAGGTGCGCGGCGACGGCCAGCACGTCGTCGAGGTCGGGGCCGCCCCAGTCGCCCACCGTGGCGAGCGTGTACGCGGCGCCGTAGCCCGTGCTGCCGCGCTGGTTGGGGGCGACCACGGCGACGCCTTCCGCGGCGAGCGCCTGGAACAGCGGTTCGTAGCCCAGCGACCAACGGCTGTTGGGCCCGCCGTGCAGCGCGATCACGACGCGCTCGGCATGCGCCCAGGCCGGCCCGTGGACCACGGCCTCCACCGGCCCCTGCGCGCCGGGCAGCGACTCCAGCCGCCCGGGGTGCGCCGCCCGCGCGTCGTCGCCGCCGACGGCCGGCACCCGCACACGCGGCGACCACGGCGCGCCGGGCGCCGCCGGGCCTCCGCTTCCCGCCCGTGCCGCTTCCCGGCCGACCGGCTCGGCCGGCTCGGACCCCTCGGGCGCCCCCGGTGCGTGCGGCGCCGGGTCGGCGGGCGGAAACCAGCAGGGGACGGCGGGGTGCAGCGAGGTGGCCAGGGGAAGCCAGAGGCCGCGTGTGCCCCAGGCGGCGACGGGCGAGAGCACGCCGGCCGGCAGGTCCGCTTCGTGCACCCGGTCAAGGGTCCAGTCGTGCAGCACCAGTGCCGAACGGGCGCCGCGCACGCCCACGTGTGCCGCGAAGCGCCCGGTCGGGTCGAGCGCCACGGGATGGGCGGTGCCGGGCAGCGCCGCGAGCGGGGACGTGTCGGGCAGCATCCGCACCGGGGCCTCGCCCGCCGCGGCGGCCAGCGCGAGCCGCGGGCGCGGACCGTCCCCGGCGGCCAGCAGCAGCGATCCTCCGCCCGCGGCCAGCAGCCGCGCCGACCCGGTGAGCCCGGGGAACGGCAGCGCCGTGACCGTACCGGCGTCCGGGTCCACCGCGACCGGGACGGCGATGCCCCCCTCCACGCGGGTGAACAGCAGCCGTCGCCCGTACGGGACTCCGCCGCTGAGCCGGCCCCGCACGGTCACCAGGGCCTGCGGCGCGGCGCCGCCTTCGGGAAACCGGTGGACGGTGGTACGGCCGTCCGCGTCGGCCCCCACCGCGTAGCCGCCGCCCGCCCCCACCAGCAGTCGTAGCGGCCGCCCGGTCCAGGACGCCGACGCCGCCACCCCGCCGCGGGCGTCGAGCAGGTCCAGCACCTGGGCGCCCTGCCGATGCCGGGACAGCAGCAGCCGGCCGCCCTCCAGCGGAAGCACGGTGGAGTACGTGGCCTCGCCCGGGTGCGGCCACCGGGACAGGCGGCGCGGGCCGTCCGGCTCCAGGACCCACGACTCCACGTGCCAGCGGTGCCGGGAATCGGCGGCCAGGCACGCGAGGCGCGTGCCGTCGGCGGAGAAGCGGAAGCCCATCCGGACCAGGACCTGCGTTCGCGTGTCGGGTGCGTCCGGTACGTCGGGTGAGCCGGGTGCACCGGTCAGGTCGGCCGGTCCGGCCGCGGCGCGCGTGCCGGCCGCGGCTTCGGCGGCCGTGGCGGCGGCCGTCACGCGCCCGCTCCGGTCGGCACCGGGTCGGCTCCGGCGGACGCCGGGTCGTCGGGCGCGGTGGCCCGTCCCCTCCGCGCCGCCCCTGCCGGCACGGCGCCGCCCGCGGCGGACGCCGGGACCGTGGCGCCGGGTACGCCGCGGGTGCTCATCGGGCCGCCCGCGCGGCCGTCGCGCGCCGGCCGCTCCCCGGCGTACCGCGACCGGGCCGCCTCCTGGCCGTCCTCGTCGGCCAGCCAGGGCCGGGGGCCGCCGTGGGCGAGGCGCAGCAGGAAGTCGACACAGCCGCTCAGCCCGGTCTGGTAGTCGGCGCGGACCTCGGCGCCGGACTCGTCGGGCAGCACGCGGCGGCCGTCCGCCAGGCCGTGCCGGGCGTACAGGGCGGCCGCGAGGTCGTCGGCCCAGGCCCGGTAGGGGCCGCCGACCGCGTCGGCGAGGTCGAGCAGGAAGTGGCCGTTGCCCGCCAGGCCGTGGCAGGCCGCGGAGGGCGAGACCCAGCGGGCGTGCCGGACCGCCGCGCCGGCCTCCTCGGCGAGCTGCCGGAACCGGGGGTCGCCGTGGGCCTGCCACAGGCGGATCAGGAAGGTGCCGACGCCCGAGGCGCCGCTGCACCAGTGGTAGAGCATGCCCTGGCCGGGGGCGCTGTCCCGGCCGTCGCGCCAGCGCGCGCCCCACGGGCCGCGCTCGGCCTCCGCGGCCAGGGTGTCGCCGGCGGCCACGGCGAGGTCCACGTGGTCCGCGCGGCCGGTCGCCGTGCCCGCGGCCAGCAGGAAGGCGCCGACGCCCGCGACGCCGTGGGCGAACCCGAAGTGCCGCATGCCCGCCATGGCCGAGTCGAAGTCGTCGGGCACCGGCCAGAACACCCGGTCCCCGTCATGTTCGACCGCCTCGGCCAGACCGTCGGCGCAGGACTGCGCCCGGGCCAGGAAGCGCTCGTCGCCGGTGGCCCGCCACAGGTGCAGCTGTGCGAAGCCGGCCCCGGCGGCGCCGTGGCAGACGTCCGGGTTGGGCCAGCGCACCGGCAGGGCGAGCGCCGTCCGCAGGGCTCCCGCGGCCAGCTCCTCGTCGCCGAGGTGCCGCGCCGCGTCGTACAGCGCCCATGCCGTCCCGGCCCGCCCGAAGTAGAGGCCGGGCAGCAGCCGCGGCACGTCGTCGAGGCGCCCGCCGATCCACCGCCCGGCCGCGGCAGCGGCGGCACGCACCTGCGGCAGGTCCAGCACACGGTCCGCGCGGACCAGCGCGGCGAGCACCCCGGCCGCCCCGTGCTGCACGTTGCACGGATCGGTGGTCCGCCCGAACGCCCCGCTGGGCCACAGGCGTTCGGGGTCGCCGCCCGGGTCGGCCATCGACGCGACGAGGTGCGCCAGGCCGTCCGCCAGCAGCGCGTCCCGGGCCGCCGGCCCGTACGCCTCGAACTCGGGCACGGCGTCGTCCGCGCCGGCTGTACCGGCGACGCCGCCCGCGATGCTCCTCGGGCTCGCGGGACGTGCGCCGGGGACGGCGTCCGCGCCCCCGGTGCCGTGCGCGGTCGCAGTGCCGTGCGCATTCGCAACGCCGACTGTGCTCGCAACGCCGTCCGCGGTCGCAACGCCGTCCGCGGTCGCCGCGGCCCCCTGCGCGGCGGGGACACCCGCGCCCGGCCGGACCGCGACCCGGCCGTCGGCGTCGCCGGGGGCTTCGGCGTCCGCGCCTTCTGCGGCGAGTCCGTCGAGGAAGGTGCGGAGCCGGGACAGCGGCCAGCGCGCGCCGGGGGCCTCGCGGGTGAGTCCGACGATGGCCGGGGCCAGGGCGCGCACCGCCGGGTCGTCGGCGGCCGCCGTAGCGAGCAGCAGGGCCATCCGCCCGTCGACCGGGCGGGCCGGCGACGTGTCGGGCAGGAAGGCGGGGGAGTGGCCCGTGGCCGCGTAGCAGAGCACGCAGCCGAGCGCGAAGAGGTCGACCGCGGGGCCGAACGCGGGCCCGATTCTCCGGCCGCGCGCCTGTTCGGGCGGGCCGTAGCCGGGCGTGAACGCGCGGAGGGTCAGCGCGCCCGGCGCCGCGGCGTGCTCGGCGTCGATCAGCGTCAGCATGCCGTCGGCCGCGATCATGATGTTGTTCGGCGTGAAGTCCTGGAAGACCAGGCCGCGGGCGTGCACGCTCCCGAGCAGGTCGGCCAGGCGTCGGCCGAGCTCGACCAGCCGCGCCGTCGGCAGCCCGCCGGCGGTCGCGCCCCGCTGCTCCTGCACCCAGCGCGCCAACGGCACACCGGGCACCTCGGACTGCACCAGGAACGCGTGGGCGCCGCTCTCGTGCCAGTGCAGCGGCTCGGCCGCGATGCCCCGCAGCGCGCCGAGCGCCTCGTACTCGTGCCGCAGCGCGTCGCGCGCGTCCTGTCCCGGCAGCCCGGCGCCGACGTGGGCGCGCGCCTGCTTGACGATCACGCGCGCTCCGGTGCGGTCGTCGACCGCGCGGAAGACGCCGCCGCGCGCCGAGTGCCGGATCGCCTCGCGGACGGTGTACCGGTCGGCGATCCGCACGGCGGGCCGTCCGTCGGCGCCGCGCGCAACATCCCGGGCCGCTCCCGCGCCGCCCGCGCCGCCCGTGGCCCCCGCCGCGCCGCCCGCGTCCGCCGCTGCCGGGTGCGGGCGCCCGGCGGCTGGCAGCGGCGGGCGGCCGGCCCAGGCCGGCGGCGTGAACCACGGCTTGCGCACGTCCCGCACCGCACGTCCCGCCGGATCGCGCAGCATCACTTCGAAGGAGCCCTCGTTGGTGAGCACGGGCGTGCCGTCGAAGGCGCCGTAGCGCAGGTGCACCAGGCTGCCGGGACGCCAGGGCCGGTCGGACAGCACCGCGGGACCGGGCAGCCCCGCGGTGGCCTCGTCCAACGCGGTGGCCAGTGCGGCCAGTCGCGCGTCGTCGGCGGGGTAGACGGTGATCACCTTGCCGCACTGCGCGCGGTCGTAGCGGTGCGAGGTCATCTCCTGGACGAGGTCCAGGCTGCGGGCGAACTTGAAGGCGCATCCGGCGTCCACCAGCACCTCCGCGGTGCGGTGGAGCACCTCAGGGAACGACAGCCGGGTGGCGGACACGTGCAGTTTCCAGCCCTGTCGGCGGCGCGGCGCGTCCGAGGGCTCGACGTGGCACCACGTCTCGCCGGTGCGCATCGACCAGGTCCTTCGTCCCCCGTCGCGCGCGGCCTCGTCCGCGGCGTCCTCCGCGACGCCGCCCGTGCGGTCCGTGCCGTCCGCCGCCGTGCCGTCCGTCGTCGCGTCGGCGGCCGCGCGGTCGAGGACCGCGCGCACCACGCCGGACAGGGAGAACTCCGCCATCGGGCCGTCCTGTTCGTCGGGGCTTCGCGCCGGCTGCGGCGCTCCCTCAATCTCGCAGCGGCGGCGGGCCCCAGCATCGGGGAAACCCCCACTTCTCGGGGCGGGGCCGGGCCCCCCGGCACGCGCCTCAGCCCTCCCCGCGCGCGGCCCCGACGCCGGTCGCGCCCGGCCTCGGCCGGTGGACAGGAGTGGTATGCCCCGGTACAGACGCCCGGCCCGGCCGTCGGGGCCACCGGGCGCGGATCGCGGGAACCGCCCCGGCGGACCGTGCAACCACCGCGGCCCCCGCGGGAGTACCTACGGTCGGACGTTCACGCACACGCCACACACAGGGGAGACATCGTGGCCCACAGCAGGATCAGCACGTTCGCCATGGGCGGGGCGCTCGCCGCCGCCGTGGCCGGGGGAATCGTCGCGAGCACGCCCGCCTCGGCCGCGACACACGCGACACACGCGGCGCCCGCCGTGAGCGCCGTGAGCGCCGCGCAGACGACGTACGCGGCCCGCGCCGCCCGCCCC
>JAJSZB010000307.1:5807-8551 GCA_050613715.1 Streptomyces sp. IBSBF 3018 | reverse complement strand
GCTCCCCGGACCCCCAGGAGTCTCCCGGCTCCCGGCGGCCCGACGACTCCGCGCGCCGGCCGCCGGCCGGCTCCGCGCACGAGTCCTCCGCCGACCCCGCACACCCCCGCCCCCGCACGGCGGACACGGATGCGCCGTATGGTGACCCAGTGGCCGGATCAGGGACGGCGGAGCCGCCGGGCGCGGGGCGTCCGCAGCGCGCGCCCGCCAGCGGGCAGCCCGCGGGCGGGGACGACGCGGCCGCGCGCCCGCACGCGGAGGCTCCGCGCGTAGAATCCCCGCATGCCGAGGCCCCCCACGACCGCGGCCGTGACGACGCGCAGGGCGGCGACGAGCCGGGCCGCGACCGCCGCTCGCCGCACGCGGCCGGCCCGTACGGCCACGACGACGACGCGGCCGGCTCCGCGGAGGACCCGGTGACCGAGCCGCCCGGCTACGACCCGCCCGCGCCGTACGCGGAACCCGCGCCGTACACCGGGCAGGACACGTACCAGGAGACGTACGGCGAGCACGGCCCGTACCGCGCGGGCCACGGGACACGGAGGACGCAGGGGACCCGAGGGCCCCGGGCGGCCCAAGGGAGCGAAGGGGGCGACGCGGTGGCGCAGTCGTTCGTGAGCACGCCGCCGCGGGGGACGCCGGTCGACGCGAGCCACATCGGCGACGAGGACTCGGTCGGGATGCGCATCCCGATGCCCGCGCAGACCGGCCCGGAGGCCGACCGGCTGCGCTACGTGGGCGCGGCCACCCGGCGGATCGCCCGCGGCCTGGACCTGGACGAGATCCTGCTGGGCCTGTGCCGTTCCGCGGTGCCCGCCTTCGCCGACGCGATCCTGGTCTACCTGCGCGACCCGCTGCCGGTCGGCGACGAGCGGCCCAGCGGGCCGCTGCGGCTGCGGCTGCGGCGTTCCGACGGCGGCCTGGACGGGCCCGACCCGGCCGGCGACCAGCCGGTGGGCGCGGTCGGCCCGCCGCTGCCCTCGCTCGAACCGGCCTACGGCTCGGAGCCGATCGGCGTGCTGCTCGACGGGCCGCTGGCGGAGGTGCTGCGCGGGGTGCGGCCGGTGTTCGCGGACTCGCCGCGGGCCGCGGCGGCGCTGGCCGAGCTGCTCGGCAACCCCGAGGGCCCGCTGCCCACCGGCCGCCGCGCGCTGCTCGCGCCGCTGCGCGGCCGGCGCCGGGTGATCGGCGCCGCGGTGCTGCTGCGCCGCCCCGACAGGACCGCCTTCGAGGCCGACGACCTGCTGGTGGCCGCGCAGCTCGCCACCCACACCGCGCTCGGCGTCGACAAGGCGGTGCTCTACGGCCGCGAGGCGTACATCGCCGACGCGCTGCAGCGCGAGATGCTGCCCGACTCGCTGCCGCAGCCCACCGGCGTACGGCTGGCCAGCCGCTATCTGCCGGCCGCGGAGTCCGCGCGGGTCGGCGGAGACTGGTACGACGCGATCCCGCTGCCCGGCAGCCGCGTCGCGCTGGTGGTCGGCGACGTCATGGGCCACTCGATGACGTCAGCGGCGATCATGGGCCAGCTGCGCACCACCGTGCAGACGCTCGCCGGGCTCGACCTCGCCCCGCAGGAGGTCCTCTACCACCTGGACGAGCAGGCCCAGCGGCTCGGCCAGGACCGGATGGCCACGTGCGTCTACGCGGTCTACGACCCGATCGCCCACCGCCTGGTCGTGGCCAACGCCGGTCACCCGCCGCCCGTCCTGCTGCACGCGGACGGCCTCGCGGAGGTGCTGCGGGTGCCGCCGGGCGCGCCGATCGGCGTCGGCGGGGTGCCCTTCGAGGCGGTCGAGCTGCCCGCGCCGGCCGGCGCGACGCTGCTGCTCTACACCGACGGCCTGGTGGAGTCCCGCAGCCGTGACGTGTGGGGCGGCATCGAGCTGCTGCGCGAGCGCCTGCACGACGCGGCGACCGTGGTGTCGCCGCCGCCGCTGGAGCCGCTGTGCGACGAGGTGCTGGAGATCCTCGGCCCCGGCGACCGCGACGACGACATCGCGCTGCTGGCCGCGCGCTTCGACGGGATCGCGCCGAGCGATGTCGCCTACTGGTTCCTGGAGCCGCAGGCCCAGACCGCCGGCCGGGCCCGCCGCCTGATCCGCCAGGCGCTGCGCCGCTGGGAGCTGGAGGACCAGGTCGACGCGGCCGAACTCCTGGTCAGCGAGATCGTCACCAACGCGGTCCGCTACGCCGAACGCCCCATCACCCTGCGGCTGCTGCGCACCGACGTCCTGCGCTGCGAGGTCGGCGACGACGCGCCCCTGCTCCCCCGCATGCGGCACGCCGCCCCCGAGGAGGAAGGCGGCCGGGGCCTCTACCTGGTCAACCGGATGGCCCAGCGCTGGGGCGCCACCCGCCTGGGCGCGGGCAAGGTCGTCTGGTTCGAGCTGCCGCTGTAGTCCGCGCGGGCGGTACGGGCTGGGCTGAGCTGGGCCCGGGGCCGGACCGGACTGAGCCGGGCCGGCTCGCCCGCGCGTCCGCCGAGGAGGGCGCGGGCGCTCGCGCGTCGTGCGTGCGGCGGGGGCTGCGCGGGCGCGGCGCGCCTCGGCGTGCCGGGCGCTCGGCGCGGTGCGATGGTGGGAGACGTCGCGCCGTGTCGGGCGGGGGATGGACGCAGCCTCGGGGCAGGTGCGGACGTCCCGTGCCCCGAGGCTGCATCGCGCGGCGGGCGTTGCACGCCGCGGCGCGGGAGCACGCCACGGGCGCGGGGCCGGAGCACGCGACAGGCGTGGCGGGGGGCC
>JAJSZB010000307.1:0-5707 GCA_050613715.1 Streptomyces sp. IBSBF 3018 | reverse complement strand
GCCGAGCACGGCAGGCGCAACGCCGTACGGCACACGCAGCAGTGCGCGCCGCGGGTCGGCCCGGCACGGCAGACCGGGGCCAGAACACGCCGCGGGCGCAGGGCCGGAGCACGCGACAGGCGTGGCGGGGGGCCGCCGAGCACGGCAGGCGCAACGCCGTACGGCACACGCAGCAGTGCGCGCCGCGGGGTCGGCCCGGCACGGCAGGCTCAACGCAACGCAGCAGTACGCGCCACGGGTTCGGCCCGGCACGGCAGACCGGGGCCGGAGCACGCCGCAGGCTCGGAGGCGGCCGCACGCCGCGGGGCGTGGCGCGGGGCAGCCGGCCGCGGCGGGGCGTCGCGGGCGTTCTGGGGTTGCTGCCTGCGGGCGAACCTCAGGCCGCGCGGCCGGTGACCGACCAGCGGATGGCGTAGAACGCCGCCCCGAGCGCGAGGACCGCCGCGCCGGACAGGACGGCGGGCAGGGGCAGCGCGCAGGCCAGGGCCGCGCAGCCGGCCGCGCCGAGGAGGGGGACGGCGAGCGGGGGGCGGCGTTCCGCGCGGCTGAGGGTGAGGGCCGCGGCGTTGGCGATCGCGTAGTAGACGAGGACGCCGAACGAGGAGAAGCCGATCGCCCCGCGCAGGTCGGCGGTCGCCGCGAGGAGCGCCGCGACCGCGCCGACCGCGAGGGCCGCGCGGTGCGGCACCCGGAACCGCGGGTGCACCGCCGCGAGTGCGTGCGGCAGGTGGCGGTCGCGTGCCATCGCCAGCGTCGTCCGGGACACCCCGAGGATCAGCGCGAGCAGCGACCCGAGCGCCGCCAGCGTCGCGCCGGCCCGGACCAGCGGCGCGAGGCCCGGCGCTCCGGCGGCCCTGGCGGCCGCGGCCAGCGGCGCCGCCGCGCCGGCCAGCCGGTCGGGCCCCAGGACGGCGAGAGTCGCCGCGGCCACCGCCGCGTACACCGCCAGGGCGATGCCCAGCGCCACCGGGATCGCGCGCGGGATCGTACGGCGCGGGTCGCGCACCTCCTCGCCAAGCGTGGCGATGCGGGCGTAGCCGGCGAACGCGAAGAAGAGCAGCCCGGCCGCGCGCAGCACGCCGCCCGCCCCGGCGCCGCCGCCCGCCCGCAGCCGCCCCGCGCGGGCCTCGCCCCCGGTCAGGCAGACCACGACGACGACCGCCAGCACGGCGAGGACCGCGGCGACCAGCGCCCGGGTCAGCCACGCGGACTTCTGCACCCCGGCGCAGTCGACGGCGGTCAGCGCGGCGACGGCCGCCACGGCCGCCAGGTGCGGGTGGGCCGGCCAGGCGTAGGAGCCCGCGGTCAGCGCCATCGCCGCGCACGACGCGGTCTTGCCGACCACGAACGCCCAGCCCGCGAGGTAGCCCCAGAACGGCCCGAGCCGCTCGCGGCCGTAGACGTAGGTGCCGCCGGACCGCGGGTGGCGCGCGGCGAGCCGGGCGGAGGACGTGGCGTTGCAGTACGCGACCACCGCGGCGAGCGCGAGCGCGGGCAGCAGCCCCGAGCCGGCCGCGGCGGCCGCGGGGGCCAGGGCGGCGAAGATCCCGGCGCCGATCATCGCTCCGAGCCCGACGACCACGGCGTCGAACACGCCGAGCCGCCGCACGAGTTCGGCGCCCGGCCCGGCCCGGTCCTCGCCTTCCCCGCCGGCCGGGCGATCCCCCGCCGGACCCTCGCGTCGCGTCCCCATCTGACCGCCACCTCCCGGGCGCGCCCGGCCGGTCCGCCGCCTCCGGGACGGTCCGCACCCTAGGGGCGTCGGGTGAACGGCCGGGGAGTCCACAGCGTCCTCACGGTGTACGCAGAGCGTATGCACCATGGGTATACACGCGATGTATACCCATGGTGTAGTGTGCGCCGCATGTCAATCGGCCATACCCTCCTCGGGCTCCTGGAGTCCGGGCCGCGCCACGGTTACGACCTCAAGCGCGCATTCGACGAACGCTTCGGACACGACCGGCCGCTCGCGTACGGCCAGGTCTACTCGACGATGGCCCGGCTGCTGAAGAGCGGCCTGGTCGAGGTCGACGGGATAGAGCCGGGCGGCGGGCCCGAGCGCAAGCGGTACGCGATCACCGACGCCGGCGTCACGGACGTGGAGAGCTGGCTGGCGCAGCCGGAGAAGCCGGAGCCGTACCTCCAGACCACGCTCTACACCAAGGTCGTGCTCGCGCTGCTCACCGGGCGCTCGGCCGCGGAGCTGCTGGACACGCAGCGGGCCGAACACCTGCGGCTGATGCGCGAGCTGACCCGGCGCAAGACCGGCGGGGACCTCGCGGACCAGCTGATCTGCGACCACGCGCTGTTCCACCTGGAGGCGGACCTGCGGTGGCTGGAGCTGACCGCGGCCCGCCTGGACCAGCTGGCCGCGGCGGTGACGGCGTGACCGCGGGGACCGGCGGGAGCGGGAGCGGGCCCGGGACCGGGGGCGCAGGCGTGACCGGGGGCGGCGAGAAGCGTGCCGGCGTCGAGCCGCTGCTCGCCGCGGCCGGGCTGCGCAAGGCGTACGGGCCGACGCCCGCGCTGGACGGCGCGGAGCTGACCGTGCGGGCCGGCGAGGTGGTGGCCGTCATGGGCCCGTCGGGCTCGGGCAAGTCGACGCTGCTGCACTGCATGGCGGGGATCGTGCGGCCGGACGCCGGCGAGGTGCGCTACCGCGGGCGCGACCTGACCGCGATGTCCGACGGGGAGCGCAGCGCGCTGCGGCGCGGCGAGTTCGGGTTCGTGTTCCAGTTCGGGCAGTTGGTGCCGGAGCTGACCTGCCTGGAGAACGTGGCGATACCGCTGCGGCTGGGCGGGGTCCGGCGGCGCGCCGCGGAGGCGGAGGCGGCGGCGTGGCTGGAGCGGCTGGAGGTCGCCGACGTCGCCGGGCAGCGGCCGGGCGAGGTGTCCGGCGGCCAGGGGCAGCGCGTCGCGGTGGCGCGGGCGCTGGTCGGCGGGCCGCGGGTGGTCTTCGCCGACGAGCCGACCGGCGCGCTGGACTCCCTCAACGGCGAGCGGGTGATGCGGCTGCTGACCGACGCCGCGCGCGACACCGGCGCCGCCGTCGTGCTGGTCACCCACGAGCCACGGGTGGCGGCCTACTCCGACCGGGAGATCGTCGTGCGGGACGGGAAGTCGCGCGACCTGGAGCAGGTGTCGTGAGCGCCCGGCACGAGCCGTTCGCCGGCTTCGACGCGGGCCGCACCGGCGCCCCCCGCCCGCCGGACCCCGCGTCCGCCGCCGGGGGACGTACCGGCGGCGCCGGCGCGGACCTGCGGACCTGGGTCCGCGACCTGTGGCTGGGCGCGCGCTTCGCCGCGGGCGGCGGGCGCGAGGGCTGGACCCGCACGCTGCTGACCGCGGTCGGCGTCGGCCTGGGCGTCGCGCTGCTGCTGCTCGCCGCGGCCGTCCCGGCGATGATGGACACCCGCGACCAGAAGCGGGTGGCGCGCGACGCCGAGACGCGGGGGCTCGCGCACGCCACCGCGAGCAGCCTGCTGGTCGCCGAGGCCGACACGACGTACCACGACAAGGGCATCACCGGCGTGCTGGTGCGGCCCGAGGGCCGGCGGCCCGCGCTGCCGCCCGGCGTGGCGGAGCTGCCCGCGCCCGGCCACATGGTGGTCTCGCCCGCGCTGCGCGCGCTGCTCGCGTCCTCCCCGCTGTTGCGCGAGCGCATCCCGTACGCCGACTCCGGCACCATCGGGCGCGCCGGGCTGATGGGTCCCGCGGAGTTGTACTACTACGCCGGCAGCGACCGGCTGACCGTGCGCGACGCGTCGTACGAGCACGGCAACGCCGACCGGATCGCCGGCTTCGGGCACCGCAGCAACTCCGCGGTGCTCGGCCCGGTGTTCGACCTGCTGCTGATCATGGTCGTAGTGGTGCTGCTGCTGCCGGTCGCGGTGTTCGTCGGCACCGCGGTACGGCTCGGCGGTGAGCGGCGGGACCGGCGGCTGGCCGCGCTGCGGCTGGTCGGCGCGGACATCGGCGCGACCCGCAGGATCGCGGCGGGCGAGGCGCTGCTCGGCGCGCTGCTGGGGCTGGCGTTCGGCGCGGGGTTCTTCCTGCTCGGCCGGCAGCTCGCGGCGGGGGTGACGATCCAGGACATCTCCGCGTACCCCGCCGACCTCACTCCGGACGCCGCGCTGACCGTGGTGATCGCACTGGCGGTGCCGGCCGCGGCCGTCGCGGTGACGCTGCTGTCGCTGCGCCGCACGGTGGTGGAGCCGCTGGGCGTGGTACGGCAGGGGACCGGCCGCCGGCGCCGGCTGTGGTGGCGGCTGCTGGTGCCCGCGGTCGGACTGACGCTGCTGTACCCGCTGTTCGGGACGGTCACCGGCGACGCGCAGGTAAACCCGTACCGGATCACCGCGGGCACCGTGATGCTGCTGATCGGCGTCACGACCGTGCTGCCGTGGTTCGTCGAGGCGTCCGTGGGACGGCTGCGCGGCGGGCCGGTGGCCTGGCAACTGGCGATCCGCAGGCTCCAGTTGAGCAGCGGCGCGTCGGCCCGCATGGTCAGCGGCGTCACCGTCGCGGTGGCCGGGGCGATCGCCCTGCAGATGCTCTTCTCGGGGGTGAACGGCGACTTCGTCGCGGACACCGGCGCCGACCCGACACGGGCGCAGGCCACGGTGAGCACCCCGCAGGCCGGCCCGGCCGAGGTCCGCGCGGCCGTCCGCGCGATCGCGGCGACCGAGGGCGTACGGCAGGTGTACGGCTACGTCGACTCGCAGGCGGCGCTGACCGCGGTGACCGACGCGGCCGGGACGGGGACGGGTGACGGGACCGGGACGGGCGACGCGGCCGGGACGGGTGACGGGACCGGGGCTCAGGACGCGTACGTCCCGCTGAAGGTGGGCGACTGCCCGACGCTGCGCCAGTTGGCGGATCTCCCGGCCTGCGGACCCGGCAGCGTCTTCATCGTGCCGTCCGCGGACGGCATGGGCGACGACGCGGCGCTCAGGCGGTACGCGAAGCCCGGCGCGCGGCTGGACCTGAACGTCGACTACCTCGGCGACGCGCTCGGCGGCGCACCCCGCCCGTGGACGATCCCCGCGTCGGCGCGTACGGCCACCGCGCGCACCGACCCGTCGGGCGGCTTGCGGTGGGGCCTGATGATGACGCCCGAGGCGATCGACCAGGACGCGCTGTCCCTGCCGTCGTCGCAGATCATGGTCGCGCTGGACCCGAAGGTGCCGGACGCGGTGGAGCACCTGCGCAACACCGGCGCCGGGCTGGGCATCGGCACGTACGTGTCCTCGATCCGCACCACCAGGGTCAAGAGCAGCTACGCCCAGCTGCGCCGCGGCCTGTTCGCGGGGGCGGCGCTGACGATGGCGCTGATCGGCGCGAGTCTGCTGGTGGTGATGCTGGAGCAGTTGCGTGACCGGAAGAAGCTGCTGGCCGTGCTGGTGGCCTTCGGCACCCGGCGCACCGCGCTGGCCTGGTCGGTGCTGTGGCAGACCGCGATCCCGGTGGTGCTCGGGCTGCTGCTGGCGTGCGTGGGCGGCATCGGCCTGGGCGCGGCGCTGCTGGCCATGGTGGGCAGGGCGTTCCGCGTCGACTGGGGCGTGGTCGGTGCGATGTCCGCGATCGGCGGCGCGGTCGTCGTCGGGGTGACGCTGCTCAGCCTGCCGCCGCTGTGGCGGCTGATGCGGGCGGACGGGCTGCGCACGGAGTAGCGCACGGGGCGGGGTCGGGGGCGGTCGGGTACGGG
>JAJSZB010000306.1:0-8567 GCA_050613715.1 Streptomyces sp. IBSBF 3018 | reverse complement strand
CCCCCGTACCGCCTTCTTGCGCCACGCCGCCGACTGCGGCGTCCGTCCCCTCGGCCACGATGTGCTCCCCACGCCGCCCCAAAGATCTCCCCATGCGATCTATGCACGCATTGTGGACCTGTGGCCTGCGGTGCGGCCATGGTTTGGCGGATACCGCGCCCGCTATCGCCGCAGGCCGTGCGGACTATGCTCTCCGGCATGCCCCTGAAGCTCACCGTCATCGGCACCGGCTACCTCGGCGCCACCCACGCGGCCGCGATGGCCGAGCTGGGATTCGAGGTGCTCGGCCTGGACATCGACCCGGCCAAGATCGAGCTGCTCGCGCAGGGCCGCGTGCCGATGTACGAGCCGGGACTGGAGGATCTGCTCGCCCGGCACGTGGCCGGGATCGAGGGCTCCAGCGGGCGGTTGCGCTTCACCACCTCGTGGGAGGAGGTCGGCGCGTTCGGCGACGTGCACTTCGTGTGCGTCAACACCCCGCAGAAGCAGGGCGAGTACGCCTGCGACATGAGCTACGTGGAGAGCGCCTTCGCGCTGCTCGCGCCGCACCTGCACCGGCCCGCGCTGGTGGTCGGCAAGTCCACCGTGCCGGTGGGCAGCGCGGCCCGGCTCGCGCGGACGCTGCGCGAGCTGGCGCCGGCCGGCGCGGACGCCGAGCTGGCCTGGAACCCGGAGTTCCTGCGCGAGGGCTTCGCCGTCCAGGACACCCTGCACCCGGACCGGATCGTGGTCGGCGTCGACAGCCCGCGCGCCGAATCGCTCCTGCGGGAGGTCTACGCCACGCCGGTCGCGGAAGGCACCCCGTTCGTGGTGGCCGACTATCCGACCGCCGAACTGGTGAAGACCGCCGCCAACGCCTTCCTCGCCACGAAGATCTCGTTCATCAACGCGATGGCCGAGGTCAGCGAGGCGGCCGGTGGCGACGTCGCCACGCTCGCCGAGGCGATCGGCTACGACGAGCGGATCGGCCGCAAGTTCCTGCGGGCCGGCATCGGCTTCGGCGGCGGCTGCCTGCCCAAGGACATCCGCGCGTTCATGGCCAGGGCCGGCGAGCTGGGCGCCGACCAGGCGCTGACCTTCCTGCGCGAGGTCGACTCGATCAACATGCGCCGCCGCACCCAGATGGTCGAGATGGCCCGCGAGGCGCTCGGCGCGGCGCCCGGGCGCGGCACCGGCGGGGGCGGCTTCCTGGGCAGCCGGATCGCGGTGCTCGGCGCCACCTTCAAGCCGGACTCCGACGACGTGCGCGACTCGCCCGCGCTCAACGTGGCCGGCCAGATCCAGCTCCAGGGCGGCCAGGTCACCGTCTACGACCCCAAGGGCATGGACAACGCCCGCCGGCTCTTCCCCACCCTCGGCTACGCCCCGACCGCGCTGGACGCGGTCCGCGGCGCCGACGTGGTGCTGCACCTCACCGAGTGGCGCGAGTTCCGCGAGCTGGACCCGGTGGCCCTCGGCGAGGCGGCCGGCCGCCGCTGCCTGCTCGACGGCCGCAACGCGCTGGACCCCGAGGTGTGGCGCAAGGCCGGCTGGACCTACCGCGCGATGGGCCGCCCGCAGGCGTAGACCGCGCGAGGCGGCCGCGGACGCGTCGCGGGCGCCCGGCCCGCGGGCCCGAGCCGCCCGCAGGCATAGATCGGGTAAAGCCCGCCGGGCCTGCGAACCTTTCCCACCGTTCCACCGTCTACAGTCCTGTAGTCAGTGGAACGCGGCGCGCCACGCGCCGGAAAGGCGGCGGTTCGCGCATGGAGCAGACGCAGTACCCCGGTCCCGCCGACCGGCGGCTCGCACCCCGGCACGCGGCCGGCGGCCCCGCCCGGGCGGCGGCCGTCCGGTTCGCGTCCTCGAAGGTGCCGGTGCGGATCACCGCGTGGTTCTGGCTGACCAAGGTGCTCACCACCGGCATGGGCGAGACCACATCGGACTTCCTCGGCCGGGTGCTGAACCCGGTGGTCGCCGGGGCGATCGGGCTGCTCGGGCTGGCCGGCGCGCTGGTGCTGCAGTTCCGCGCGACGCGCTGCTCGCCGTGGATCTACTGGTCCGCGGTGGTGATGGTGAGCGTCTTCGGCACCATGGCGGCCGACGTGGTGCACGTCGTCGCCGGTATCCCGTACGTGGTCTCGACGGTGGTGTTCGCCGTGCTGCTCGCCGTGGTGCTGGGCGCGTGGTACCGCAGCGAGGGCACGCTGTCGATCCACAGCATCGACAC
Organism: Streptomyces sp. IBSBF 3018; assembly: GCA_050613715.1. GTDB lineage: Bacteria > Actinomycetota > Actinomycetes > Streptomycetales > Streptomycetaceae > Actinacidiphila. The sequence continues at coordinate 6,358 of JAJSZB010000306.1, read as the reverse complement.
CCCGCGGCGCGAGCGCTTCTACTGGGCCACCGTGCTCACCACGTTCGCGCTGGGCACCGCGGCGGGCGACCTCACCGCGGGCACGCTCAAGCTCGGCTACTTCTCCTCCGGGGTGCTCTTCGCCGCGGCGATCGCGGTGCCCGCGCTGGCCCGGCTCGCCGGTCTGAACGCCGTCGCCGCCTTCTGGTGGGCGTACGTGCTGACCCGTCCGCTGGGGGCGTCCTTCGCCGACTGGATGGGCGTCGGCACGTCGCACGGCGGCCTCGGGTGGGGCACCGGCCCGGTCAGCCTCGGCCTGGCTGCGCTCATCGCCGCGGCGGTCGGGCGGCTCGCCCTCCAGGACGCGGCGCAGCAGGACGCCGCCCGGCGGGAAGCGGCCCGGCGTGGCACCGGCTCCCGCGGCGAGGGTGCCCCCGGTGACGGGACCGAGCCCGGTGAGAGCGCGCACCGGGCCGCGGCGTCCTCCTCCTGACCGCCGGGGCCTCGTGACCGCCGCGGCCTCGTGACCGCCGGGGCCTCGTGACCGCCGCGGTTTTCCGACTCCCGCGGCCTCCTGACCACCGGGCCGGGGCCTGACCGGACTCAGGCCCCGGCCCGGTTCCTGCGGTACGTGCGCATCTTGGCGCGGCTGCCGCACAGCGCCATCGTGCACCAGCGGCTGCGGCCGGCCGGGCTGCGGTCGTAGTAGACCCACCGGCAGGTGTCCGCGGCGCACGCCTTCAGCCGGGGCCACGTGCCGTCCGCCACCGACGCGGCGACGGCCGCGGCCACCGCCGCGGTGAGCGCGGCGGTCGGGCCGAGCCCGTCGGCGGGGCGGACCCGCGCGGCCCCCTCCGCGTCGATCTCCAGCCGCAGCGGCGCGGCCCGCAGCAGCCGGTCCAGCGTGCCCAGGGCGTCCCCGGGCACCGTCGCCCCCGCGTGCGCCGCGCAGACCTCCCGCAGCGCCTCGCGCAGGGCGAGGACCTCCGCGAGGTCGGCCGCGCCCACGCCGCGGGCCGGCAGCCCGTGCCCGCGCAGCCAGGCCCCCAGCTCCGCGGGCGAGCCCAGGCTCTCCTCGCCGGGCTCCAGGTCGACGGTGTTCACCAGTTCCTGGACCAGTCGCAGCGGCTCGGGCGCGGGCGCGCGTGCTCCGGGCTCCTCCACCCTTGCCACGTTACCCCTGGACCGCCATGATGAATTAACGGTTACCGGCTGAGGCCCATCTGCTGGTAACGACGCCAAGCGGAACGAAGCCCACGACGGAGGGAACACGTCATGATCGGCAGGCTCGGAGCGGTGGTCCTGGACAGCCCCGACCCCGCGGCGCTCGCCGCGTTCTACGCCGAACTGCTCGGCGGCACGGTCGAGGTCGAGGACGACGGGGAGTGGGTGGACCTGCACCGCGAGGGCGAGCAGGACCTGGCCTTCCAGCGCGCGCTCGACCACAGGCCGCCGGCCTGGCCGGACCCCGAGCGCCCGCAGCAGTTCCACCTGGACGTCGCGGTCGAGCGCGCCGCCATGGACGACGCCGAGAAGCGGGTGCTCGAACTGGGCGCCACGCTGCTGGAGGGCGACCAGGACGGCGCGCGCAACTGGCGCGTCTACGCGGACCCGGCCGGGCACCCGTTCTGCCTGTGCGCCTGCTGACGCGCGGCCGCGGTCCCGGGCCCGCCGATCCCTTCCGCCCGTGGTGCGGATGGGGTCGGTGGGGCGGCCGCGGTTCGTCTCAACTCTGTAATAAACCACGGACGGCGGCGTGTTCAGGCCGACGGCTTTGCATGGGTGAAGAGGTTTAGCGGGCGGTTTGCGGCCAATTGACAAGCGGTCGCGGCGGCTTATAGAGCTGTCGGGTCATCCGCTGCGGGACGGGGGTCCCTTGAGGCGCAGGGATGATCCTCCGTCATGTGAACCGATCCCGTGAAGGGAAGCCGTGTCCATAAACCGCCGCACCGCCATAGCGGTGCGTTCCATCGGCGTCGTGTCCGCCGCAGCCGCGCTCTCGCTGGCCGTCGGCGGGACCGCCTTCGCCTGCGACATCCGTGACTTCACCGCCGACGTGTCCTGCAACACCGCGACCGGCGGCGCCGACGTCAAGGTGACCGACACCGACACCAGCCGCAACCCCGTCGACGTCACCGTCTACGTGGGCGACGAGAAGGTCGGCTCCGGCCACTTCGAGGGCGCGTCGACCACCCAGTCGATCGACATCGCGGTGCCCTGGCACGCCGACAGCACCTACCGCGTGCACGTGAAGACGCTGAACAACAACCTGGTCGACTCCGACGTCACCAAGGGCAGCCTGACGACGAACGGCAAGGCGTGCGCCGCGCCCACCACCCCGACGCCGACGCCGACCGACAGCACCCCGCCGGCCACCACGCCCCCGGCGACCACGCCGCCCACCACCGCGCCCGCGAGCCCGACGCCGAGCGCGAGCACCACCTCGCCGGCCCCGGCCGTCGGCGACACCAACGCGCCGTCCCCCGCGGCCGGCGCCCAGGACCTGGCCGAGACCGGTGGCGGCAGCAACACCGGCATGATCGCCGGCATCGCCGCTGCCCTCGTGGCGGCTGGCGGCGGCGCGGTCTTCTTCCTGCGCCGCAAGACCGCCACCGCGCGCCACTGAGCACCGACCTACGCGCAAGCGGCCCGACCCCCCTCCGGGGGCCGGGCCGCTTCCGTGAGCGCCATGCGGCGGCCGCGCGCGTCAGTTGCCGCTGACGGTGACCTTCTCGTCGTTCTTCAGCTCGTCGAAGAGCTGCTTCGCCTTCGTCATGTCCCACTTCACGGCGTCGCCGTCGTTGGGGGTCATGTAGTTGGCGTTGCCTATCGGCACGGTCATCTGCCGGCCGTCGCCGCCGGTGACGCCCTTCATCGCCCAGAACATGTGGGTCAGGTCCAGCAGGCTCATCTTCTTGTCGACGATGAGCGTGTCCAGGCCCGAGCCGATGACCGGGTACAGCTTGAACGGGTTGAGGATGGTGGACGGCGAGGCCGCCTGGTGCGCCAGGGTGGACAGGAACTTCTGCTGGTTGCGCATCCGGCCCAGGTCCTGGTCGGCCTCCTGGTGCCGCTGCCGCACGTACGCCAGCGACTGCTGCCCGTTCATCTTCTGGCAGCCGGCCGCGAAGTCCGCGCCGGACGCCTTGTCGTGCAGCGGCTTGTCCAGGCAGATCGTGGTCCCGCCCAGCGCGTTGACCAGGTTCACGAAGCCGGCGAAGCCGATCTCCGCGTAGTGGTCGATGTGGATGCCGGTGTTGTACTCGATGGTCCTGGTCAGCAGCTCGGGACCGCCGTCGGCGTACGCGCGGTTCAGCTTGTGCGTCGAGGCCGCGTAGCGCTTGTGCGTCTCCTTGCCGGTGAAGGCGGGGATGGTGACGTAGGAGTCGCGCGGCAGGCTCAGCATCGTGGTGCCGTTGCCGCCGGTGTGCAGGATCATCATCGAGTCGGTGCGCTGGCCCTCCGCGGCGCCGGTGTGCAGCTTCTTCTCGTCCTCCTTGGTCAGCCCCTCACGGCTGTCCGAGCCGACGATCAGGTAGTTCGTGCCCTTGCCGGCCGGCGGCCGGTCCTCGACGGTGCTCAGGTCCACCTCGCGGCGCACCTTGGAGTCCGCCCAGAAGTACGTCGAGACGCTCACCGCGAGCAGCACCACGACCAGACCCAGCGCCGTGACGCCGATCTTCCTGCGGGTGCTCCAGCGCCGCCTGCGCGGCCCCGCGGCCGTCCCCGGCACGCCCGGTCCGCCGGGACCGCCGGGACCGCCCGGGCCACCGGGTCCCGAGGGGCCGCCGTAGCCGCCCGGGCCGCCCGGCGCGGCGCCCGGCTGGGGGCGCCTGGCGGCCTGCGGCGGGACGCCGCCCGAGGCTGCCGCTGCCCTGCGCGGCGACAGTTCTGGCGGCAGCGGAGGCTCGGAGAGCCTGCGCTGCTCGGTGTCATCGCTCCAACCGTTCATGTCCGCCAGTGTGCCCGGCCACGGGGGGTGACCCTGAATCCCAGGCGGTTCTGTAGCAGACCCGATGCATTCGCCGCGGCCCGGGAGCCGTTTCGTGACGTGAGCACGGTCGGACATAAGGTGGATGTCATGATCGAGGACCCGTCCCGCCCGCAGCACCCCGCCGTCAGCGGCCCGGACCCGCTGGCCACCCCGGCGGTGCCGGTCGTCGCGGACCGGCCGACCTCCGCGTCCCGGATCACGCTCTCCCACATCATGAGCGCCCACGACACGAACCTGCTGGGGACCGTGCACGGCGGCGTCGTGATGAAGCTGGTGGACGACGCCGCGGGCGCGGTCGCCGGGCGCCACTCCGGGGGGCCCGCGGTCACCGGCGCGATGGACGAGATGGCCTTCCTCGAACCGGTCAGGGTGGGCGACCTGCTGCACGTGCGCGCGCAGGTCAACTGGACCGGCACGACCTCCATGGAGATCGGCGTGCGGGTCGTCGCCGAGCGCTGGAACGAGGCCGGCCCGGCCAAGCAGGTCGCCAGCGCCTACCTGGTCTTCGTCGCGGTCGACGCCGAGGGCCGGCCGCGCCCGGTGCCGCAGGTCGTGCCGGAGACCGACCGGGACCGCCGCCGCTGGCAGGAGGCCCAGATCCGCCGCACCCACCGGCTGGCCCGCCGCCGCGCCATCGTCGAGCTGCGCCGCGAGCGCGCCGCCGAGGGCCTGGGCGACTGACCGCACCGGACCCGGCCCCCACGTCACCGCTTCACGGGACCGGCTTCGCGGGACCGGCCGTACGCGATCAGCCGTACGTCACCGGCCGTACGTCACCGGTCCGCTACGGACAGGTGACCTCGTCGCCGGTCACCGCGCTCTCGCCGACCGGGTGGGAGGCGGCCCGCACCGGCGTCACCTTGGTGTAGTCGGGGCCGAGCACCACCCGCATCACCGCGCCCTGGCCGGCCACCGGCACCAGCTTCGCCGTCGGCAGCGCGGCGCCCAGCGCCTTCGCCGAGCGGTCCCAGCGCGGGTCGTAGCGGATCTCGGTGCGGGGGACCTTGGCCGCGGCCGTGGCCGGCAGCCCCGGGGTGACGAATCCGGTCGCGCGCAGCGCCTTCTGCGCGGAGGCGGCCAGGCCGTTGGTCGAGGTGCCGTTCGCCAGCGTGACCCGGATCGTCGCGGGGTCGACGTCGACCGTGGCAGCGCCCGAGCCGGGGGAGGGGTGCGCGGGGCGCCTGGGCGCGGTCAGCGGCCGGTCCGCGCGGATCGCCGCCCACAGCGCGCCCGCCTTCGCGTCGTCCCACTTCACCGTGGAGCCGATGCCGGGCACCTTGTAGTTCAGATCGCTCAGCGGCACCGAGGCGAACTCCGAGGAGCTGGGCGAGAAGCCCTTCATACCCTGCGCGAGCGCGATCAGGTCGGTCGCGCTGAGCCCCTGGTCAGCGCGGACCGAGCCGAGCACGGTGCCGGCCACCCGGCTCAGCTCGACCGGGTCGCTCAGCGTGCCGCTGCTGGTGATCTTGTGGATGACCTGCGCGAGGAACTTCTGCTGCCGCTGCATCCTGCCCAGGTCCGCGGAGCCGTCGATGTGCCGGGAGCGCACGTACTGCAGCGCCTGGCCGCCGTCCAGCCTGGTGGTGCCCGCGGGCAGCCGCAGCCCGGTGTAGGAGTCGGTGAGCGGCTCGGTGGTGCAGACCGGGACGCCGCCGATCACGTCGACGGTCTTCATGAAGCTGGTGAAGTCGACCTCCAGGTAGTGGTCGATGTGCACCCCGGTGAGCCGCTCGACGGTCTGCACGGTCAGCTTGGGACCGCCGTCGGCGTACGCCTCGTTGATCTTCGCCGGGTGCGTGCCCACCGGCGCCGACGCGGACGGCGAGGAGCCCCGCGAGGACGAGGACGACGAGGACGCGGACGCCGACGCGGAGGCGGACTGGGACGCGGCCGCCGGCGCCCCGGAGGACGCGGGCGCCGCCCCCGCGGCCCCGCGCGAGGCGAGGACCGCCGCGGGGCCGACGTCCGGCAGCCGTACGTAGCTGTCCCGCGGGATGCTCACCACGCTGGCCCGCCGGCGGTCCTGCGACAGGTGCACCAGCATGATCGTGTCGGTGCAGTGGCAGGGCGCGCCGCCCAGGTGGTACTGCTGCTTCTCGGTCGGGTCCAGGCCGTCGCGGCCGTCGGTGCCGACCAGCAGGAAGTTGGTGCCCTTGGAGCCCTGCGGGCGGCCCTGCATGCCGCCGAAGGCGTCCACCCGGTCGATCGCGCCGGTCAGCGAGTCCACCACCGCGTGGCCGAGCCCGCTCGCGGTGATCACCAGCAGCGCGATCCCGCCGGCGATCCGGGTGCTCCAGCGGATCGGCGGCCGGCGCGGCCCCGGCCGCCGAGGGCCCAGCGGCCCGCCCCCGCCCGGGGCCTGCGTCGTTTTTTGGCTTGGCCCCG
>JAJSZB010000305.1:0-8595 GCA_050613715.1 Streptomyces sp. IBSBF 3018 | reverse complement strand
CCCCCGGCCCGTCGCCCGCCGCCCCGTCCGCCGACCCCGGCTCGTGGTTCGTCATGGGCACACCGTAGCGGGATCTCTCCACCCTGACTATTGATTCAATCAACGTTGACAGGTTGACGATCAATCATGGACAGTCGCCAGTACACCCCGCCGCACCCCGCGTCACCCAGGAAGGACCACCCCATGCCTGCCACCCCGGCGAACGCCACGATCGACGTACCGCGCGGTCTCAAGGGCGTCGTCGTCACCGAGACCGCGCTCGGCGACGTCCGCGGAAGCGAAGGCTTCTACCACTACCGGGAGTTCTCCGCGGTCGAGCTGGCCGAGAACCGCACGTTCGAAGACGTCTGGCACCTGATGTTCTTCGGCGCCCTGCCGGACGCCGCGGCGCGCGCGGACTTCACCGCCAGGACCGCCGCCCTGCGCCGGCTGCCCGACGAGGTGCGCGACGCGCTGCCGGCGATCGCCCGCGCCACCGGGCCGGCCGGGCCGCTCGCCGGGCTGCGCACCGCGCTCTCGCTGACCGGCGCCGCGGCCGGCTTCGAGCCGCTGTACGACATCGGCCCCGACCGCAGGCTCGCCGACGCGCTCGCCGCCTGCGCCGCCGTGCCGACGCTGCTCACCGCGCTGCACCGGCTGGGGCGCGGGCTGGCGCCGGTCGAGCCGCGCGAGGATCTGCCGCACGCGGCGAACTACCTGTACATGCTGACCGGCCGGGAGCCGGAGCCCGAGCGGGCGAGGGCGGTCGAGCAGTATCTGATCTCCACCGTCGACCACGGCTTCAACGCCTCGACGTTCACCGCCCGGGTCATCGCCTCCACGGGCGCGGACCTCGCCGCCTGCCTGGTCGGCGCGGTGGGCGCGCTGTCCGGGCCGCTGCACGGCGGCGCGCCCAGCCGGGCGCTGGACACCCTGGACGCCATCGGCAGCGTGGACCGTATCGACGGCTGGCTGCGCGAGCACGTGCTCGCGGGCGACCGGATCATGGGCTTCGGTCACCCCGTCTACCGCACCGAGGACCCGCGGTCGCGGATGCTCAAGAAGATCGCCCGCTCCTTCGGCGGCGACCTGGTCGACTTCGCGGTGCGGGTCGAGGAGCGCGCCGAGGCGATACTCGCCGAGCTGAAGCCCGGCCGCGACCTGCACATCAACGTGGAGTTCTTCGCGGGCGTGGTGATGGAGCTGTGCGGGCTGCCGCGGGAGATGTTCACGCCCACCTTCGCCGCCGCCCGGGTGGTCGGCTGGAGCGCCAACGTGCTGGAGCAGGCGCAGGACAGCAAGATCATCCGTCCGGCCGCCCGTTACGTCGGCCCCGCCCCGGCTCGCCCGGTCCCGGTGGGCTGAGCCGGGACCGGTGGCGGGCTCCCGGCCCGTACGCCGCAGGGCGGTCCGGCGCCGCGCCCGCGGTGTCCGGCGGGCCGCGTGGACGACATACTTACCAGTCGGTAGGCTGCGGTGGCAGCGGCTCCCGCCGGACGGCGGGAGCACGGGCCCTGCGGAGGAGTCAGCGTGCGTGCCATCCAGATCACCGAGTTCGGCGGCCCCGAGGTGCTGCGGCTGACCGAGCTGCCCGACCCGGTGGCCGGGCCGGGACAGCTGCTGGTCGACGTCGCCGCCGCCGGCGTCAACTACGCCGACACCCACACCGTGGAGGACAGCTACCTCTCCAGCAGCACCCTTCCGCTGGTCCCAGGCGGCGAGGTCACCGGACGCACCGCGGACGGCCGGCGCGTCGTGGCCCTCACCGACAACGGCGGCTACGCCGAGAAGGCCGCGGTCCACGACTTCCTCGCCCACGACGTGCCGGAGCAGGTGTCCGACGCGCAGGCGCTGGCGCTCGTGGTGCAGGGCGTCACCGCCTGGCACCTGCTGCGCACCTCCTCCCGGCTGGCGCACGGCGAGAGCGTCGTGGTCCACGCGGCGGCCGGCGGCACCGGCTCGCTCGCCGTCCAGCTCGCCAAGGAGTTCGGCGCGGGCCGCGTCATCGCCACAGCGTCCGACCAGGCCAAGCGGGACCTGGCCAGGGAACTGGGCGCCGACGTCGCGGTGGACCCGGCCCCCGAGGGGCTCAAGGAGCGCCTGGTCGAGGCCAACGGCGGCAGCCCGGTGGACATCGTGCTGGAGATGACCGGCGGACCCGTCTTCGACGCCTCGCTCGCCGCCCTCGCCCCCTTCGGCCGGCTCGTCACCTACGGGATGGCCTCGCGGCAGCCCGCCACGCCGGTCGAGCCCGCCCGGCTGATGGGCCGCTCCCGCGCCGTCGTCGGATTCTGGCTCGCCCACTGCCTCAGGCGGCCCGGCATGTTCCACGAGCCGCTCGCGGAACTCCTCGACATGACCGCCAAGGGAACGCTGAAACCGCAGGTCGGAGGCGTCTACCCGCTGTCCGGCGCGGCCCGCGCCCACCAGGACCTGCGGTCCCGCCGCACCCGCGGGAAGCTCGTGCTCGACGTCCGGCGTTGACACGTGCGGGGCCGAACGCGGAACCCGTCGCGGACTCACCCCCGTGGGCGGAACCCAGCGGGGCTTGCCGCTCGTTGCCCCGGTGGGTAGAGAGCATGTGAGGAGCCCGCACGCGGCGCCTCGGCAAACCCGCGGCACACCCGGGCCGGCCGGTCCGGGGAGGTCCGCGTCCGGCACGACCCGGGAGGGGCCTTGACCAGAAACCGTTTCGCGGCCGACCGGGGACTGACGACCCGCATGGTCGTCACCATGTTCCTGATCGGGCTGCTCTATGTCGTCTTCGTGGGCGCGCTGCTGGCCCTGCTGCGCGGATCGTGGCCGCTGATCCTGGTGATCGCAGGGCTGCTGTTCGTCGCCCAGTTCTGGTTCAGCGACCGCATCGCCGCCTTCAGCATGGGAGCCCGCGAGGTCACCGCCGAGGAGGCGCCGGAGCTGCACGGCGTCGTCGACCGGATCTGCGCGCTGGCCGACATGCCCAAGCCGAAGGTCGCCATCGCCGACTCCGACGTGCCCAACGCGTTCGCCACCGGCCGCAACCGCAAGAACACCGTGGTCTGCGCCACCACCGGCCTGCTGCGCCGGCTGGAGCCGGACGAACTGGAGGGCGTCATCGCCCACGAGCTGTCCCACGTCGCCCACAAGGACGTCGCGGTGATGACCATCGCCTCCTTCCTGGGCGTGCTCGCCGGAGTGATCACCCGCATCGGGCTGTGGGGCGGCTTCCGCCGCGGCGGCCGCGACGCGAACACGGCGATGATCGCCGTCCTGGTGCCGGTGGTCAGCGCGGTGGTGTACGCGATCAGCTTCCTGCTCACCCGGATGCTGTCGCGCTACCGCGAGCTGTCCGCCGACCGCAGCGCCGCCCTGCTCACCGGACGGCCCTCGTCGCTGGCCTCCGCGCTCACCAAGGTCAGCGGGCAGATCGCCCGCATCCCGACCGAGGACCTGCGCAGGTCCCAGCCGTTCAACGCGTTCTACTTCGCCCCCGCGCTCAGCGCCGGCGCGTCGATGTCGCGGCTGCTGTCCACCCACCCGACGCTGGAGACGCGGCTCGAACAGCTCGGCCGCATCACCGCGGAACTGGACCGCCGCTGATGGGCCTGCTCGACGTGCTGCTCGGCCGCAGCAAGCCGGTCCGCCCCGACCTCGACCAGCTCTTCGGACTCACCTCCGCCGCGATCACGCTGCGCGCGGCGAGCGCACTGCGGCCCACCGGGCTCGGCTCGGTCTGCTTCGCCGCCGTCGAGGGCGGCGCGTTCACCGAGATCCAGCAGGACCTGCACACCCTGCTGGCCACCGAGTCCAGCCGCGACTCCTACGGCTACACCTGGCTGCTCTCCCGGCACGACCCCGAGGACACCACCGGCCTGGTCACGGACCTGCACGCGGTCAACTCCACCCTGGAGCAGCACGGTTTCGGCCCGCAGCTGCTCTGCTCCCTGGTCGGATTCGCGGACCCGGAAGGACGCTCGCTGGCGCTGGTCTACCTCTACAAGCGCGGCAGCTTCTACCCGTTCGCGCCGCTGCCCGGCGAGAAGCGGGACAACGCTCTGGAGCTCCAGGTCAAGGCCCTGGTCCACAACGACCTGCGGCTGGAGGAGGACCTGTCGCGCTGGTTCCCGGTGTGGGGCGCGCCCGGGCTGTGACGCGCCGAGCCGTCGGCGAAACGGAACGGGCTGTGCCTAAGCTGGAGATCATCAGCCGCGCATCCGTGGAGGCATCCGCATGACCGCGTACGACCCGAACGACGTGACCCTCACCCGCGAGGACTGGGTGGCCGACCAGGCCAGGCGCTACGAGTCCTCGGGAGGCACCGAGGGCACCGACATGAAGGGCGCGCCCTGCCTGCTGCTGGACTACGTCGGACGCAGGAGCGGCACGTGGCACCGGACGGTGCTGATCTACGGCCGTGACAGCGACGACTACCTGATCGTCGCGTCCAAGGGCGGCGCGCCCACGAACCCGCTGTGGTTCGACAGCCTCGTCGAGCACCCCGAGGTCCACCTGCGGGTCGGCACCGAGCGGTTCGCCGCGCGCGCCGAGGTGCTCTCCGCGCAGGACAAAGCCCGCGTCTGGCCCCACCTCCTGGAGGTCTGGCCCCCGTACGCGGACTACCAGAAGAAGACCGACCGCGACATCCCCGTGGTCCGCCTGCGCCGCACCGACGCCGGGGGCTGAGCGGCCGCACCGATGCCGGGCGCTGAGCCGACCCGACGCTCAGGGCCCGCGTCTCCCGCGTGGGCCGCGCCGCGTGGTCCGCGTGCTCCGCCGGCCGGTGGCCACGGCGAACCGGGCTGCCCCTGCGGGCGGTGAGGAGCCGCGAGGCGCGGCCCGGTGACCCCGAACGGATCAGCGGCCGGCGCCGAGGTGGAGGTCGAGGGCGGCCAGTGCGGCGGCCAGGCGGGGGGTGCCGCAGACGCGGGCGAGGTCCGCGGCGTCGTGGGCGAGGACGCGCGCGCCCTCGCGGTCCCCGGTCATCGCCCGCGCCAGCCCGGCGCGAGCGGAGTACAGCGCGCGGTCGCGCACGTAGGCCGCGTCCTGCACGGAGAGCGCCTGCTCCAGCAGGGGCCTGGCCGCGGCTGCCTGCCCGAGGTCCAGCAGCGCCTGACCCGACTGGGCCGCCAGTTCCGCCCCGTCCAGCCAGTACAGCCAGGCCGGCCCCGGGTCCCCGGCCGAGCGGTCGAGCTGCCGCTCGGCCTCCGCCGCGGCCCGCCGGAACGGCCCCTCCGCGCCCGCCGCGGCGTGCGCGCGCCCCAGCCGGACCGCGGCGAGCGCGCGTATCGCGGGGGGAGCGCCGCCGGCCGCGCGCACCGCCGCCTCGGCGGCGGCCAGCGCGTCCTGCGGACGCCCCGCGACGACCGCCTGGAGCGACAGACCGCCCCACAGGCCGACCGACAGCGCGCGGTCCCCGCAGCTGTGCGCGAGCCGCAATCCGGTCAGGAAGTGGCGCTGGGCCGCCCCGTGCCTGCCGGTGTCGGTGGCCGCCCAGCCGCCGAGCTGCGCGAGGTCCGCGGCGACCCGCAGCAGCCGCCGCTGCACCGCGCCGGTGTGCGCGCCGCGGGCCAGCAGACCCGACACCAGCCGCAGGTCCGCCTCGACGCGGTGGCTCACCGCCGCGCCGCCGAGCCGGTCGTCCAGCCGGCGCAGCCCCAGCACCCCCGCCTCCAGCCACTCCACGACCGAGCCGTCCAGCGGCCGCAGGCCGCTCGGCGGCGCGGCGCCGTCGCCGAGCCCGCCGACCAGATCGGCCCGGTCGTGCTCGCCGCGGCCGCCCGCCCCGGGCTGCTCCTCGCCGTCATCCTCACCGGCCAGTTCATGGCCCTGCTCGACGTGTTCATCGTCAACGTCGCGGCGCCCACGATCCGTACCGACCTGCACGCGTCGGGGGCCGGGCTGCAGCTGGTGATCGCCGGCTACACCATCTCCTACGCGGTACTGCTGATCACCGGCGCCCGGCTCGGCGACATGGTCGGCCACCGCAGGCTCTTCCTGATCGGCCTCGCGGTCTTCACCGCGGCCTCGCTGGCCTGCGGGCTGGCGCAGAGCACCGGCCAGCTGATCGGCTTCCGGTTCGTGCAGGGCGCCGGCTCGGCGATGATGATCCCGCAGGTGCTGAGCCTGCTGCAGCTGAACTTCACCGGCCCGGCGCGCACCCGCGCGATGAGCGTGTACTCCGCCGTGCTCTCCTCCGGCGCCGCGCTCGGCCAGTCGATCGGCGGCGTGCTGGTCAGCGCCGACCTGTTCGGCGCGGGCTGGCGGCCGGTGTTCCTGGTGAACGTGCCGATCGGCGTCGTGCTGCTGGCGCTCGCGCCGCGGCTGCTGCCCGCGGACGCGCCCGCCGCGGCCGGCCGCCGGCGCGGCCTGGACCTGCCGGGGCTGCTCGCGCTCGGCGCCGCGGTGACCCTGTTCACCGTGCCGCTGGTGCTCGGCCAGCAGGAGGGCTGGCCGGTGTGGGGCTGGGTGTGCCTGGGCCTGAGCGTGCTGCTCTTCGCGGCGTTCACGGTGATCGAGGCGCGGCTCGGCCGGCGCGGCGGCTCCCCGCTGGTGTCGCCGCGGGTGCTGCGCGCCCCCGGCATGACCCGGTCGGTCACCGTGCTCGCGCTGACCATGGCGGTCAACGCCGGCTTCCTCTTCGCGGTCGCACTGCACCTGCAGTCCGGCCTCGGCTTCAGCGCCCTGCGCACCGGGCTGACCTTCGCGGTGACCGCGGTGTGCTTCGGCGGGGCGGGCCTGACCTGGTCCCGGCTGCCCAACCGCTGGTGGCCGCGGCTCGCCTCGGCCGGCCTGCTGCTGTCCGCGGCGTCGTTCGCGGCCGTCGGCCTCGCGCTGCGCGGCGGCGGCCACGGCGGCCCGCTGCTGTACGTGGCGCTGGTGACCCTCGGCGCCGGGCTGGCGCTGGGCTTCAGCCCGACGTTCACGCTCGCGCTGTCGAAGGTCGCGCCCAAGGACGCGGCGGACGCCAGCGGGCTGCTGGCCACGGTGACGCAGCTGGGCCAGCTGATCGGCGTCGCCACCCTCGGCACGCTCTACCTCAACCGGCTGAGCGGCACCGGCGCGCATCCGTCCGCGCACGCCTTCGCGGTCACCGCGGCGGCGCTCACCGCGGTCGCGGCGGTCGGCGCGGTGCTGGCGGTGGGCCGCGCCCGGACGCGCGAAGAGGCGGTGGCCCGGCCCGTGGTGCGCCCGGCCGCGGGGACGCCGGACGCCCCCGCCCGTTCCGCGGCGGCTCAGCCCGTGGCCGGCTCCCCGGCCGCGGACGCCGCCGGCAGCTCCGCCGGCTCGTCCGGCTCCTCCAGCGCCGGGTAGTCCGTGTACCCCCGCTCGTCGCCGCCGTAGTACGTCGCGCGGTCCGGCGTGTTGAACGGCCCGCCGGCCCGCAGCCGGCGCGGCAGGTCGGGGTTGGCGAGGAACAGGGCGCCGTACGACACCATGTCGGCGGTGCCCTCCTCGACCAGCGCCAGCTCCTGCGGCCCCGAGGAGCGGCCGTCCGTGCGCGCGTTGAGGATGAAGACGCCGCCGAACCGCTTGCGCAGCTCCAGCGTCAGCGCCCGCTCGCCGGTCTCCACCACGTGCAGGTAGGCCGGGCCGATCGGCTCCAGGCCGCGCAGCAGCGCGAGGTACGTCGCGTCGGGCTCGGGCTCCGCGATGTCGCCCAGCGGGTTGCCGGGGGAGATGCGCAGCCCTGTGCGCCCGGGGCCGATCGCGTCCGCGACCGTACGCACCAGCTCGACCGCGAAGCGGGCCCGGCGCTCGGGGTCGCCGCCCCACGCGTCGGTGCGCAGGTTGGAGTTGGGGGCGAGGAACTGGTGGGTGAGGTAGCCGTTGGCGCCGTGCAGCTCGACCCCGTCGAAGCCCGCGGCGATCGCGTTGCGCGCGGCCGCGGCGTGGTCGGCGAGGGTGCGCGCGATGTCGTCCTCGGTCAGCTCCCGGGGTGCGACCAGGTCCTTGGGACCGTCCGCGGTGAAGATCCGGCCCTTGGCGGCGACCGGGGACGGGCCCACCGGCTCCAGGCCGTCCGGCAGCAGCGAGGGGTGGCCGATCCGGCCGGTGTGCATCAGCTGGGCGAAGATCCGCCCGCCGGCCGCGTGCACCGCGTCGGTCACCGTCCGCCAGGCGGCCACCTGCCCGTCGCTGTGCAGGCCGGGGGTGTCGGGGTAGCCCTGCCCGCCCGGCGACGGCTGCACGCCCTCGGTGACGATCAGCCCGGCCGAGGCGCGCTGCGCGTAGTACGCCGCGGTGGCCGCGGTGGGGCTGAGCCCCGGGCCGTACGCGCGGCTGCGGGTCATCGGCGCCATGGCGATCCGGTTGGCCAGGCGCAGTCCCGGCAGGTCGACGGGGTCGAAGGCGGTGGTCACGCCGGTCACCGTAACCCGGGCCGCGGCGGGGGAGTGTTGAGAGCGTGTGAACTCTCCCGGGCCCGGCAAACCACGAGGTGGCGGCGTGGTTTGGCGATTGGCGGGCGGTGCCCGCGAGCGTGTAATGTGTCCGAGGTCGCCGGGACCCCGCAGGGGGCCTGGATGCGGTACGGACACCGCACGCGGGGCTATAGCTCAGTTGGTAGAGCGCTTGCATGGCATGCAAGAGGTCCGGGGTTCGAATCCCCGTAGCTCCACCCAGAACCCCCCTTCCGCC
>JAJSZB010000304.1:0-8645 GCA_050613715.1 Streptomyces sp. IBSBF 3018 | reverse complement strand
CCCCGCGCCCGCTCGCGTGTGCGTCCGCTCCCCTCCCCTCCTGCGAGGACCGCCCATGCCTCCGCGTACGGTCCACGTACCGCCCCGCGGAGGAGGTCGCCGCCGGGGCGGTGCGGGCCGTATCCGACACCGACCCCCGGAGGGAAACGCCGTGCTGGCCGCCATCGGACTCGACGACGTGCAGGAATCCGCGTACCGCGCCCTCGTGGGGCTGGGCGCGGCCGAGGTCGCGGACCTGTCGCACCGGCTGGGCCTGCCCGAGGACGAGACCGGGCGGGTGCTGCGGCGGCTGGAGGACCACGGGCTGGTGGCGCGCTCCTCGGCCCGGCCGGGGCGGTGGGTCGCCGCGCCGCCCGCCGTGGCGCTGGCCGCGCTGCTGACCCGGCAGCGGCACGAGCTGGAGCAGGCGGAGCTGGCGGCCGCGGTGCTCGCCGCGGAGTTCCGCGCGGAGGCGACCGAGCCGGCGGTGCACGACCTGGTCGAGGTGGTGACCGGCGCGAACGCCGTGGCGCAGCGCTTCCTGCAGTTGCAGTTCGGCGCCGAGTCGGAGGTGTGCGCCCTGGTCACCGACCGGCCGGTGGCGATCACCGGCGCCGAGAACGCAGCGGAGGAGGACGCGACGCGCCGCGGCGTCGCCTACCGCGTCGTGGTGGAGCGGGACGTGCTCAGCGGCCCGCAGGGCCTGGCCGAGCTGGCCACCGCGCTCGGCCGCGAGGAGCGGGTGCGGGTGGTGGAGCGGGTCCCGACGAAGCTGGTGGTCGCCGACGCGGCGCTCGCCATGGTGCCGCTGACCGCCCGCGACCGCGCGGAGCCCGCCGCGCTCGTGGTGCACGCCAGCGGGCTGCTGGAGTCGCTGACGGGGTTGTTCGAGGCGGTCTGGCGGCAGGCCGTGCCGCTGCGGCTGGACGGCACCGGCGCGGCCGTCGAGTCGCCGCTGGACCAGCCGGACGCCACCGACCTGCAGATCCTGTCGCTGCTGCTGGCCGGCCTCACCGACGCGGCGGCCGCCAAGCAGCTCGACCTCGGGCTGCGCACGGTCCAGCGGCGCGTGCGCCGGCTCATGGAGATCGCCCAGGTGACCACCCGGCTCCAGCTGGGCTGGCAGTCCTACGAGCGGGGCTGGGTCGTACGTCCCTGAGCGCGGCTCTCCCGGCTCCCACCCGCCGAGCGCCGCTCCCGGCCCCCGCTCCGATCCGCGCTGTGCGCCGCCCGCGGCCGACCCGGCGCACACCGCGCCCATCCGGCGCGCAAAACGCGCGTAGGGCGCGTAACGGCGCGCGGGCGACGCGGAGGGAGGGGTCGGGGCGCGCCGTCGGGCGGAATCGGGCAGGGTGGGCCTCATGGGGACCGCACAGGAGGGGCTGATCGCCGCGGTGATGCTGCTCGGCCTGTTCGGCGTCGCGGCCCCGGGCGTGCCCGGGACGCTGCTGTGCTGGGCCGCCCTGCTGTGGTGGGCGACGTCCCGGCACACCGGGCTGACCTGGGCGGTCCTGGCGGCGGCGACCGGCGTGCTGGCGGTCGGGCAGGTCGTGGTCTGGCTGATGCCCTCGCGCCGCATCCGCGACTCGGGTGTGGACTGGCGTGCCGTGCTGACCGCGACGGGCGTGGCGGTCGCCGGTTTCTTCGTGGTGCCGGTGCTGGGCGCGGTCCTGGGATTCGTCGGCGCCTTTTACGTACGCGACCGGGTCCGGCACGGCGGCGGCCACCGCGCGGCCTGGGCGGCGACCCGCCGCACGATGCGGGCGGTCGGCGGGTCCGTGCTGGTGGAGCTGATGGCCTGCCTGCTGGTCACGGGGGCGTGGCTGGGCGCGGTGATCGCCGGCTGAGGAGGCGGGGGGCGGGCCCCGGAGCTCGCGGCTTCCGACCGCACCTCCGAGAGAGCGCTCTCACCGCCGCCGTCGAAACGGTTACGCTGTGCACGGCCACACATTCGTCGCCGAGTTTTCGTTATCCGTACGCGAAGGAGCCCTCCGTTGTCCGACCAGAGCTTCGCGTCCCGACCCACGCTGGAGGCCGTCGCCGCGCGGGCGGGGGTCTCGCGGGCGACCGCGTCGCGGGTGGTCAACGGCAGCGAGGGGGTGCGCGCGCCGCTGGCGGAACGGGTCAGGCAGGCCGTCGACGAACTCGGCTACGTGCCGAACCAGGCCGCCCGTACGCTGGTCACCCGCCGCAACGACGCGATCGCGGTGGTCGTCGCCGAGCCCGAGACGCGCTTCTTCACCGACCCGTTCTTCGCCCAGCAGGTCCGCGGCATCAGCCGCGAACTGACCGCGCGGGACAACCAGTTGGTGCTGCTGCTGACCGAGGGCACGGCCGACTACGCGCGGGTCGGCCGCTATCTGGCCGGCGGCCACGTGGACGGCGCGCTGATCTTCTCGCTGCACGACGACGACTCGCTGCCCGCGCTGGCCCGGCGGGCGGGCGTGCCGACCGTGATAGGGGGCCGGCCGGGCTGGTCCGACAGCGAGACGCTCTACGTGGACTGCGACAACCGCGGCGGCGCGCGGGACGCGGTGCGCCATCTGCTGGGCCTTGGCCGCCGCCGGATCGCGCACATCGCCGGGCCGCTGGACCAGACGGCGTCCGTGGACCGGCTCGACGGGTTCCGCGACGTGCAGCCGGACGCCGATCCGCGGCTGATCGCCAAGGGCGACTTCACGCCGGAGGGCGGCGCGGCGGCGATGGCCGAGCTGCTGGAGCGCTTCCCCGACCTGGACGCGGTGTTCGCGGCATCGGACGTGATGGCCTCGGGCGCGCTGCGGGTGCTGCGGACCAGCGGGCGGCGGGTGCCCGAGGACGTCGCGGTGGTCGGCTTCGACGACATCGTGTCGGTCGCGGAGTGGACCGACCCGCCGCTGACCACGATCCGGCAGGACATCGAGGAGATGGGCCGGATGATGGCGCGGCTGCTGCTGCGCCGGGTGGCGCCGCTGCCGGACGCGGAGGCCGACGCCGCGCCGCTCGCGCCGATCGTGACGCCGACCCAGCTGGTGGTGCGGGCCTCCGCCTGAGCCGGGTGGGCCGGGGCCCACCCGGCGGCTCCGCGCGCCGCACCACGCACCGCCCACGCACCGCCACACGCACCGTCGGACACACCCTCACGCGGCCTCACACCGCCCGGACGGTACCGAATTCATGTTCGCCGTCGCTGGATTGGGAACGCCGGGCAACGGGAAGGTCACGGTCAGGCAGCGAACGTGAAGGTGCGGTGGAGGTGGAGGCCGCCCGGCAGCGAGGAGGTTCGGCATGGCCTACAGCGTGATTCTCGGGGTCGTGATCGTCGCGCTCGTGATCGCATGCGTCATCGGGTCGTTCTGGAGCGCGGGCAGCCCGATCGCGGTCCGGCGCCGCCAGGGAAGGGACGGCGGCGCCGGGTGAGGGGTCCGCGGGGCTCCCGCGTGGGCCGTCCGGGTCTGCGCGGTCAGGAGGTGCGGCGGTGGCCGCCTCCCCCGCCGCGCTTGCGCTCGTACATCTCGCGGCCGGCCGCCGTGCGTTGCTTCCACTCGCGCCGCATCTCCGCGCGCAGCCGCTGGTCGGTGCGCGAGGCGAGCCAGGCGTTCTCCCGCAGGAGTTTGCGGTAGCTGTCCAGCCGGCGGTGCGGCAGCGTGCCGTCCTCCAGCGCGGCCAGCACCGCGCAGCCGGGCTCGGCCTGGTGGGAGCAGTCGTGGAAGCGGCAGTCGCGGGCCAGTTCCTCGATCTCGGCGAAGACCTGGGCGACGCCGGTCTCGGCGTCCCACAGGCCCACGCCGCGCAGCCCGGGGGTGTCGATGACCACCCCGCCGCCCGGCAGCGCGAGCATGTCGCGGGTGGTCGTGGTGTGCCGGCCCTTGCCGTCGGCGTCCCGGATGGCCTGCACCTCCTGGGTGTCGCGGCCGGTCAGCGCGTTGCTGAGGGTGGACTTGCCGGCGCCGGACTGGCCGAGCAGTACGGACGTGCCGCCGCCGAGCACCTCCGTGAGCGTCTCGACGCCCTCGCCGGTGGCCGCGCTGGCGACGACGACCCGCACGCCGGGCGCGGCGGCCTCGGCGTCGGCCAGCAGGTGCGTGGTGTCCGGCACCAGGTCGGCCTTGGTCAGCACGACCACGGGCGCCGCGCCGGACTCCCAGGCCAGCGACAGGAACCGCTCCAGCCGCCCGAGGTCGAGTTCGGCCGCCAGCGACACGCAGACCACGGCGTGGTCGACGTTGGCGGCGAGCACCTGGCCCTCGGACCGCTTGGAGGAGGCCGAGCGGACGAACTGGCTGCGCCGCGGCAGCAGTTCGCGGACCAGCCGCGGGTCCGCCCCCTCCGGGTCGAGCGCCGCCCAGTCGCCGGTGCACACGATCCGCATCGGGTCGTGCGGCATCACCAGCGCGGTGTCGGCGCGGACGGTGCCGGCCGCGGTGAACACGTCGCAGGCGTTGCGGTCCACCCGCACCACCCGGCCCGGCAGCAGCCCCCGCTCGGCGTGGGGCGCGAACTCCGCCTCCCACACGTCGTCCCAGCCGTAGGGGACGAGCGCGTGCGAGGAGGCGTCACGAAAAGAGAAAGACAAGGGGAGACCCTTCGAGAGAGCAGTCCCCGGCCCCGCGCGCGCCGCGCGCGGATGTGTGACGTACGTCGGAAGAGGTCAGCCGGAGACCACGGAGGTGAACATGACGAGCTTCTGGTTCTGGGCAGCGCCCATCGCAAAGACAGCCATCTGGTCACACCTCCCTGCTCGCTCCACGGCCGACGAGGGCCCGGCCCACACCGGGCGGCCCTCACGAACACGGCGACGATAGCGTCCCGCCCTCCCCCTCGCCACCGGTTTTCCGCGGGCCCGGCGTCCACCGGTGGAGCCCCGGAAAACCGCTGGGCGGCGGCCCGGACGCGCGCGTAGGGTCCGGGGATGCCCGTGTTGGAGGAACTGCGCGCCGGTCACGGTCCGGCGGTCCTGGCGTTCGAGGTGGCGAACCGCGGCTACTTCGCCGCCTCGGTGTCCGACCGCGGTGACGCCTTCTTCGAGCGGTTCGACGAGCTGCTCGGCGAGCGGCTGGCCGAACAGGCGGCCGGGGTCTGCGCGTTCTACGTGCTGGTGGACGAGGACGGCTCGGTGCTCGGCAGGTTCAACCTGGTGGACATCGAGGACGGCGCCGCGTCGCTCGGCTACCGGGTCGCGCGGGACGCCACCGGCCGCGGCGTGGCGACCGCGGCGGTACGGCAGCTGGGCCGGCTGGCGGTGACGCGGCACGGACTGCGGACGCTGCGCGCGGCGGCGGCCGACACGAACGCCGCGTCCCGGAGGGTGCTGGCCAAGGCGGGGTTCGTACCGGACGGCCCGGCCGATCCCGCCGAACTCGGCGGCAAGCAGGGCAGGTGGTACCGACTCGACCTGGACGCCCCCGGCGCCGCATGACCGAACCTCAGATAATACGTATTAACTCTTGACTCCCGTCCCACCGGACGCGACGATCCCTCACGCCGCCACCACCATCACGCCCTTCTCCCGAGGAGGGCGTCACGCGTGAGGGGAAAGGGAGTCACATGCGCACAAGAACCGTGGCAACGCTCGTCTCCGTGCTCGTCGCGACCTGTTCGGCGACGCTCGGCCCGGCGCACGCGTCCTCGTCGGCGCCCGCCCCGGCGCAGGTCCCGCCACCGGCCTCGTCGCACGTCCCGGCGCACGACACCGCCTACGAACCCGCGTACTCCTCGGTGTACCAGGCCGAGAGCGCCACGGTCTTCCACGGGACCGTGGACTCCGACCACCCGGGCTTCACCGGCACCGGCTTCGTCAACTCCACCAACGAGACCGGCGCGTACGTCGACTTCACCGTCACCGCGCCCTCCGCCGGCGCCGCCACGCTGGACCTGCGCTACGCCAACGGCACCACGGCGAACCGCCCCGGCAGCGTCACCGTCGACTCCAAGGCCGCCGCCACGCCCGCCTTCGCCCCGACCCCGGCCTGGGACCACTGGGCCGACGCGCGGATCGCCGTGACGCTGGGCGCCGGCGTCCACCACATCCGCGTGACCAGCACGAACACCGGCGGCCTGCCCAACCTCGACGCGCTGACCGTCGCGGACCTGCCGGGCACGGACTGGTCCGACGCGATGGTCGACTCGACCATGCAGCGCTACACCCCGGCGACCATCGGCGGCTGGAGCTACCCCGTCGCCCTGTACCTGATGGGCCAGTACCAAGTCGCCCAGCGCACCGCCGACCCGGTGCGGCGGGCGGCGCTGATCGCGTACATCCAGGCGTGGGCGGACCGCTTCGTCGACTCCTCCGGGCACATCGGCATCACCTTCGACACGCTGGACAGCATGATGCCCGGCCAGGTAATGATCGCGCTGTACCGGGAGACCGGGCAGGCCAAGTACCGCCTGGCCGCGCAGCAGATCCACGACCGGCTGATCCCCTCCGGCGGCTACCCGACCACCCCCGACGGCGGGTTCTGGCACGGCGACAGCGCCGACCGGGCGAACCAGCTGTGGTCCGACGGCACGTTCATGGCCGACCCGTTCATGGCGCAGTACGGCAAGTACATCGGCGACAGCACGCAGTCCTTCGACATCGCGACCAAGCAGCTGGTGGTGTACGCGAGCCACCTGCAGCAGCCGAACGGCCTGATGCGGCACGCCTACGACGCGTCCAAGTCGGCGTCCTGGGCGGACCCTTCGACCGGCCTCTCCCCCGAGTACTGGTGCCGCGCGGTGGGTTGGTACGGCATCGCCGCCACCGAGATCCTCGACCTGATCCCCGCCGACCACCCGCGCCGGGCCCAACTGGTCTCGATCGTACGGAATCTGGTCCGGGGCATGGCCGCCTACCAGGACCCGTCCACCGGCCGGTGGTTCCAGGTCGTCGACAAGGGCGACAGCGCCGGCAACTGGACCGAGACCTCGTGCTCGGCGATGTTCACGCAGACCGTCGACACCGCGGTCAAGCGCGGCTACGTGTCCGCCGCCGACTACGGGTCCACGGTGACCGCGGGCGTGCGCGGCGAGCTGAACCGGATCTGGCTGCACGACGACGGGCTGACGTACCTGACCGGGATCTCCGTGGGCACCAACGTCGCGGACTACTCGTACTACATCGGCCGGACGCAGGCGACGAACGACTTCCACGGGCTGGGCGCGTTCATCTACTTCGCGGAGGAGACCCGCCCCTGACCGCGCCCGGCGCGCGGGGCCGACCCCCCGCGCGCCGGCCGGAGCCCCGGGTGGATCAGCGTTCCATCCATGCCAGACTGGAGCCATGAGCAGCAGGCCACAGCGGGGCGAGCGGCGCGCCGACGCGCTGTCGAAGGAGCGGATCGTCACGGCCGCCGTCGAGATCCTGGACGGCGAGGGCGAGACCGCCCTGACCTTCCGCGCGCTCGCCGCCCGCCTGTCGACCGGCAGCGGGGCGATCTACTGGCACGTCGCCGACAAGCACGAGCTGCTCAGCACGGCCACCGACGACGTGGTCGCGCGGGCGCTGGCCGGGGTGGCCGAGGACAGGCCGCCCCGGGAGGCGGTCCGCGCGATCGCGCTCGCCCTGTACGACGCGATCGAGGCGCACCCCTGGATCGGCGCCCAGCTCTCCCAGGAGCCCTGGGAGTCCGCGACGCTGCGGATCTTCGAGGGCTTCGGCGGGCAGCTCCAGCCGCTGGGCGTCCCCGACCGGGCGCAGTTCGACGCGGCCTCCGCGCTGCTCAACTACGTCCTCGGGCTGGCCGGGCAGCACGCGGCGGCGGCGCGGCTCGCCGCCCGCGGCTATCCCGACCGCGCGACCTTCCTGGCCGACGTCGCCGCGCGCTGGACCGACCGCGACCCGGCCCGTTTCCCCTTCGCGCACAAGGTGGCCCCGCACCTGCGCGAGCACGACGACCGGGCGCAGTACCTCGCCGGCATCGACCTCGTCCTCGCCGGGATCGCGGCCACCGCCCAGGGCTGAGTCGCCCGGGCCGCCGGGACGCTCGCGCCGAGACCCCGCGTACTGTCAACGCGACGCCGCGTACTTCGCATGGCCTTCGCATCCGGGACGGGCTAGCGTACCGACCCGTCGCACCGCCCGTGGTCAGCCGAGGAGGCCCCCTGTGTCATCGCCCTGCGATCCCCAGCACGCCCCGGTCGGCGACGTGGGCACCGCGCTCATGATGGTCGACTCGCGGCTGAGGGCCTTCTACGACAACGACGGGCCCGACCCCGAGCAGGAGGCGCTGACCGACCAGCTCATCGGGTCCCTCACCCCGCGCGCCGCCAACGACGTGCTGGACGGCGCCTGCACGATCATCTACCTGTACGCGCGGTGGCTGCGGATGGCGTACGAGGACCATGGCAAGGACCCGGTGGAGCAGGTGGTGGCCGATGTGGTCGCCACGATGCGCGGGATGCCCGGGAGCGTGCCGCCGCAGACGATCCCCACCATGGCCGGGCTGGTCGTGGCGGCCTGCACCGACCTCAGCCCGGGCCTGTGGCGCAAGCAGTACGGCTTCTGGACCGAGGAGGAGATGACCCCGCTGGAGGCCACCGCGTTCCTGCTCGCCGAGCACATCAACCGGCTCACCGACGACCGCGAGTTCGCCACCCGGCTGATCGCCCGGGCCCTGACCCGCACGGAGGACGAGCACTGACGCCCGGCCGCCCCCGGCCGCCCACCCGGGGGACCCACACCCCGTACACCGTCACGTGGGAGA
>JAJSZB010000303.1:0-8669 GCA_050613715.1 Streptomyces sp. IBSBF 3018 | reverse complement strand
GGCTCCCCCGCTGCCGCCGGTCCCCGCGCCCGCGCCCGCCGGCCGCGCCGGGCCGGCCTGCGGTCCGCCGTCCGGGCCGACGGCGAGCGCGACGACCGCGCCCCGCGCGCGTTCGGCCGCCGCGTCGGCCGGCTCGGTGCGGCCCGCGCAGGCGGCGCGGACCGGGTCGCTGCCGAGCCGCCAGTGCACGAGCAGCCGGTCGGTGTCGTCGTCGCCGTTGATGCCGTCGCGCATCCCGCCGTAGAAGTTGGCGAGGTACTCCTCGGGCCTGGCGGCGAGCTTGACCAGGTTGAAATACGCGTTGCGGCGCACCAGCGGGTCGTAGGTCCAGGTGATCGCGGACACGCCGCGGCGCATCGACCAGGCGCGCTGGTGCAGTTTGAGGGCGAAGCCGATGCTGCGGCCGCGCGCGGCGCCGGAGACGCCGGCGATGTGACTGTGCACGGCCTCCTCGGCGGGCGCGCCGAAGAACCCGACGCAGGCGCCGACGAGTTCGTCCCCGTCGAAGGCGCCGCCGACGTAGTTGCCCGACTTGGCCAGCGCGCGCAGCAGTTCGCCGGTCATCGGCGGGCTCTGCGGGTCGGGCCGCCAGATGGCGTTGTACAGGCGGTGCACGGCGTCGAGTTCGTCGATCGCGCGCACCTCGCGCACCACCACGGACGCGGCGGCGCCGGCCGCGACCGCGAGGCGTTCGGCCTCGTCGGCGAGGTGCCGCCCGGTGGCGCGGGCCGGTTCGGCGGCGCGGGGGTGGGCGCGCGCGTCCGGGGCGGGGGCGGTGGTGCCCGTGCCGTCGTTCTCCACGTTGCTCGTCCTCCGCGGCGGTGTCATGGGCGCTCCCCGGTCGGCGCTGCGGAGCCGCGGCGCGGGGGCGGCTGCCCGCCCGCCGGGTCGGGCTCGGCCAGCAGTTCGGCCACCAGGGCGGTCAGCAGCGCGGTGCGGCCGGGGAGTTCGGCGACGAGCACGTGCTCGTCGTCGGCGTGCGCGCCGCCGCCGACCGCGCCCAGGCCGTCCAGGGTCGGCGTGCCGACCCCGGCGGTGAGGTTGCCGTCGGAGGCGCCGCCGACGAACGTGCCGGCCGGCGCCGGCAGTCCGAGCCGGGCCGCGGCGGCCACGGCCCGCGCGAACAGCGCCGCGGACGCGGCCTGTTCGAGCGGCGGGCGGTTGGGGCCGCCGGTCACCTCCAGCGCGGCTCCCGGCAGCGCGGGGCGCAGGGCGCGCAACGCGGCGTCCACCCGGTCCTGTTCGGCGCGCGCCGCCACCCGTACGTCGACGGTGAACCGGCCGTGGTCCGGCACGGTGTTGCTCGTGGTGCCCGCCGTCAGCACGGTGGGCGTGACGCTGGTGCCGAGCGCGGGATCGGCGAGCGTGGTCACGGCCAGTACCTGGTGGGCCAGTTCGACGGTCGCGCTCACCCCGCGCTCGGGTTCGAGTCCGGCGTGCGCGGCGCGGCCGCGCGCGTGCAGCTCGTACAGCGAGACGCCCTTACGGCCGGTCTTGAGCGCGCCGTCCTCCCCTGACGCCTCCAGCACCAGCGCCGCGAGCCGGCCCGCCGCCTCGTCCTCGATCAGCGCGCGCGAGGTCGGCGAGCCCAGCTCCTCGTCGCCGGTGACCAGCAGAGTGACGCCGGACGGGTCGGGCAGCGCCGCGATCGCGTGGAAGGCCATCACCAGACCGGTTTTCATGTCGAAGCAGCCGGGTCCGCGCAGCACGCCGGCGTCCACGGTGAAGGGGTGCGAGGCGAGCGAGCCGACCGGCCACACCGTGTCGTGGTGGCCGAGCAGCAGCACCCGCGAGGGGCCTTCGCCGAACCGCCAGCGCAGATGGCTGCGGCCCTCGACGACGATCCGTTCCGGCAGCACGCCGGTGCGGGCCGCGCCCACGCCCGCGGTCACCTCGGCGCTGACCGCGACGGCGTCGTGGTCGGCCGAGGGCGACTCGCAGGCCACCAGGGTCTCGATGTCGGCGAGCATCAGCGGCAGCGCGGCCGTCATCCGCGCGACCAGCTCCCCTTCCAGCGAGGTCCGTTCCGGGCTGTCCCGTTGCGGCGTGGCCCGGCCCGCCCTTGCCGCCGCGTCCCGTTCCGGCGCGTCCCTGTCCGCCGCGTCCCGTTGCGGCGCGTCCCTGTCCGTCTCGTCCGGCCGCGCGGCCGCGGTCCGCTCGCTCACGACCGCCGCGCCTTGGGTGTGGCGCGCACGCCGTAGTGCACATACCGCTCGCCGCCGGGCAGTTCGTAGAAGGTGACCGGCGTCCAGTGCGGGGAGTCCGGCTCGCGGACGGCGAACAGGTCGCCGGAGCCGTCGACAGGTGTCATCACGTGCTCCTCGACCGGGTCGGGCAGCAGCGCGGCCAGCGGTCCGAGGACGGTGGTGCGCATGACCGCGGCGCCGTCGCGTTCCAGGATGTCGATGCGCACCCCGGCCCGCTCGTACGTCCCCGTGTGGTCTGCCACGCCGACAGCGGGGGGCGGCTCCGGCGGTGCGAGCGGCAGCGGCATGTCGAGCCCGGCCAGGTCGGCGAGGATCTCCCGGTAGAGGTCCTGGTACAGGTCCCGCGCCTGGCCGCCGTTGGTGAGCAGGGCGACGGCGAGGCCCTGGTCGGGCAGCAGGCGCAGGAACGCGGACTGGCCGACGGTGTTGCCGTCGTGGCCGATCAGCACCCGCCCGTCCCAGGTGAAGCGGCTCCAGCCCAGGCCCCAGGAGTCGCCGAGCGTGTACGGGTCGGGGAGTTCGACCTGCCGGTCCGCCATGGCCGCTGCGCCGGCCCCGCCGAGCACCCGGGTGCCGTCGGCGGCCAGGCCGCCGCGCAGGTGCATCCGGGCGAAGGCGAGCAGGTCGGCGGCCGAGGCGCAGATGAGGCCGGCCGGGCCGAGCGAGCGCGGCAGCCCCCACACGGGAGCGACGGCCGGCTCGGCGCCGGCCTCGGCGACGTGCCCGGTGGCGGCGCTGTGCAGCAGCGCCTCCTCGGGCAGCGTGACCGTGTGCTTCAGGCCCAGCGGGGTGAACAGCCGCTCCCGCACCGCCTGGTCCCAGGTGCCTCCGGTGAGCTTCTCCACCACCCGGCCCATCAGCGAGAAGCCGGAGTTGCAGTAGGACCAGGTGGCGCCGAGCGGATGGATCTGCGCGGCGTCGGCGAGCAGCGACGTGTACTTCTCCAGGCAGTCGTCGCCGCGGCCGGTGTCGTCGAAGATGTCGCCGTCGATGCCGCTGGTGTGCGTCAGCAGGTGACGCATCGTCACCTCCTTGGTGACGTCCGGGTCGCTGAGCCGCAGCTCGGGCAGCACCGTGACCAGGGGCGCGTCGAGGTCGAGCAGGCCCTCGTCGGCCAGTTGCATCACCAGCGTCGCGGTCCACACCTTGCTGATGGAGCCGATCTGGAAGAGCGAGTCGGTGGTCACGGGCACGCCGGTGTTCTTGTTGAGCACGCCGTACGCGGCCTGGGCCAGCTCGTCGCCCGCGGCGTCCGCGCCGCCGGCGCCGTCCGGACCGCCCGCGGTGTCCGGGCCGATCCGCAGGATGCCGAGGGTCGCGCCGGGGACGCGGTGCCGGGCGGCCAGCGCCTCCAGCCGGCGCTGCCAGTGCGCGGCGTCGACCGGCGGCCGGCCCTTGCGGTCCGGGCCGCCGGCGTACCGCTCCACCCAGTCCACGACGCGGCGGTTGAAGTCCAGCCGGTGCGAGGGGGCTCCGTCCAGGATGAACAGGTGGGAGGCCCCCGGGTACAGCACCAGCCGGGACGGCACGCCCTGCTCGCGCAGCGCGGTGTGCCACTGCGCGGCCTGGTCGGCGGGGCAGCGCCGGTCGTCCGCGCCGTGCAGGATCAGCGTCGGGGTGCGCACCTCGCGGACCCGGGACAGCGGCGACATCGCCGCGTAGTGCTCGGGGCCGGCCCAGGGCGGCCCGTCGAGTTCGAAGTCGGCGAGCAGGTGGCCGTCGTCGGAGGCGCCGGCCATGCTGACCAGGTCGCTGACGGTGCCGCCGGCGACCGCGGCGGCGAAGCGGCCGTCGCGTCCGGTGAGGTAGCAGGCCATGTAGCCGCCGTAGCTGTATCCGGCGACCGCGAGCCGCTCGGGGTCGGCCAGGCCCTCGGTGACCAGCGCGTCGACCGGTTCCAGCAGGTCGACGGCGTCGGCCAGGCCCCACGCGCCGAGCGCCGCGGTGTAGAACGCCTCGCCGTAGCCGTCGCTGCCGCGCGGGTTGAGCAGCAGCACGGTCCAGCCGAGTGCGGCGAGCCGCTGGTGGTACAGGTGCACGTCGTCGGCCGCGCCGTTCCACGCGTTGTGCGGGCCGCCGTGGACGTCCAGCAGCAGCGGTCCCGGGCCGGTCGTGCCGGGGGCGCGGACCACCCAGCCGTGCACGGTGGTCCCGTCGGAGATCGTGAACTCCCGTTCGGTGCGCGGGTGGAGCGTCACGTCGGCGACCGCCGCGCCGTGCTCGGTGAGGACGCGCTCCGCGCCGGTGGCGAGGTCGACGAGGGCGACCTCGCCGTAGGAGGTCGGGGTGGCGAGCACGACGGCGGCCGTGTCGCCGGCCACGGCGAGCCCGGAGACGTTGCGACCGGCGCCGGCGAGCACCGGGCGGGGACCGGGGGCGTCGGAGCCCACGGTGCCGGGGGCCGCCTCACCCGCGCCGGTCGTGTCCTGGCCGGTGGCGTACAGGTGGGTGCAGCCTCGGTCGCGGACGCAGAACAGCACGGTGGCGCCGTCGCCCGCGGTCTGCGGCAGGCCGCCGGGGTAACCGGGGCCGCCGGGCATGACGTTGCGGTCCAGCGCCCCGGACAGGTCTTCGGCCGGTCCGCCGTCCAGCGGTACGCGCAGCAGCCGGGCGTGTCCCACGGGCGCGGCGAGGTGGCCGACGACCAGCAGCGCGGCGCCGTCCGGCGTCCAGCCGACCGTGCCGGCGAAGCCGTCGCGGGCGCCGACCAGGACCGGCTGGGCGCCCGCGGCGTCGGCGTCCACGGTGTACGCGGCGCTGCGCACGGTCAGGTCGGCGCGCGGGTCGGTCGCGGCGGTGAACGCGAGGGTCCGGCCGTCCGGCGACCACGCGGGGGCGCCGGCGTGCCAGTCGCCCCCGGTCAGCCGGCGGCACGTGCCGGTGGCGAGGTCGAGGACGTGCAGGTGCCGGCGTATGGAGCCGAGCAGGCCCGCGCCGTCGACCTGGTAGTCCAGCCGGTCGCTGACCAGCGGCCTGCGGTCGGCGGCGGGAGCCGGGGCGGGCGCCGGGTGCTGCGCGCCGAACGTGCCGGGCGCGCCGGGCGGGTCAGGTGCGGGCGCGGGACCGGGCGGTGCGATGTCGACCGGCGCGGTGAACGCGATCCGGGTCCCGTCCGGACTCCACACGGGCGCGCCCGCGCCGAGCGGCAGCCGGGTCAGCTGCTCGGCCTCGCCGCCGTCCGCGGGCAGTTGCCACACCTGGGCGGGGCCCGCGCCGCCTCCCGTGCCCGCGCGCAGGAAGGCGATACGGGTCCCGTCGGGCGACCAGCTCGGCGCCTGGTCGGCGCCGCCGCGGGTCAGCTGCCGCGCGGCGCCGCCGCCGGCGGCGGGCACGTGCCACAGGTTGCGCACCGTGCGGTCGGCGTCGACGTCGCTGCCGCGCAGCACGTACACGATCCGCGTGCCGTCCGGGGACAGCGCCGGCTGCTCCGGCACCGCGATGTCGGCGAGGTCTTCCATGCGCAGGGGTCGGGTCACCGGATGTCCTTCCTTGCCGGCCCGTGCGGGCGGCGCGCGAGGGTGCGGGGCACCGGGAGAGTCCCGGCATGAACGGACGGTCCCGCAGGTCCGTCCGGGCCGGCGGCCCCGGCAGCCCTGCCCGTGACGGCCGGCGTGCCGGGCTCGGCCGGCGGGGTGTACAGAGTCGGCGGGGTGAACAGGGACCGCGGGACGTGCGTGGTCGGTTGGGCGAACGGGGTCGGCGGGGTGGTCGTGGGTGCGGCGGTCATCGTGGTTCCGCCGCGGCGAAGTGGCAGGCGGCCGAGTGCCGCCGCCCGCGGGCGTCCTGCGAGGGGTCGGCGGTGAGGCACTGCGTCCGGCCGGGGTCGGCCAACGGCCCCACCGGGCAGCGCGGGTGGAAGCGGCACCCGGCCGGCGGATGGTGCGGATCGGGCGGCTCCGCGTCCAGCACGGCGACCGGGACCGCCGTACGGGACGGCGCCGCGGTCGGCGCGGCGCGCCGGTCCGCCGCGCCCCCGGAGCCGGCGGTGACGCCCGCCGGAACGCTGTCCCGCGCGCCGTCCCCCGCGGCGGGCTCCGCCGAGCCGGCGTCGAGTGCGTCGCCGCCCCGGGCGCCTCCCGGGGGCCGCGGCCGTGTGCCCGCCGCGGGCGCGTGGTCCGCGGGAGGGGCGTCCGGGGGCGGGTCCTGTGCGGCACGGGCGTCCGCGTCGGCGTAGCCGCCGGCTTCCACGTCCACGTCGGCGCCGGCTCCGGTTTCCGTTCCGGTTTCGGCTCCGGCATCCGCGTCCGGGCGGGCACGGGATGCGGACCGGCTCGTGGCAGGGCGGGCGTCCGCGCGGGGCGCCGCGGCCAACAGCTCGCGGGTGTACGGGTGTTGCGGATCGGACAGCACCTGCGCCGCCGGTCCGTACTCGACGATCCGGCCCAGGTACATCACCGCGAGCACGTCGCTGACGTAGCGGACCACGGCGAGGTTGTGCGAGATGAACAGCATGCCGAGCCGCATGCCGCGCTGGAGCTCGCGCACCAGGTTGAGCACCGTGCCCTGGATGGACACGTCGAGTGCCGAGGTGATCTCGTCGGCGATCACCACCTCCGGCCGCGCGGCCAACGCCCTGGCCAGCGCGACGCGTTGACGCTGGCCGCCGGAGAGCCGGCCCGGCCGGGCGGCGGCGTGGCCGGCGTCGAGGCCGACCAGGTCCAGCAGCCGGACCACTTCGGCGCGGCGTGCCTCCGCGTCCGGGAACGCGCCCTTCGGCACGGCCTCGGCGACCGCGCCGCCCACGCTCATCCGCGGGTCCAGCGAGGCGTACGGGTCCTGGAACACCATCTGCAACGGCCGGCGTCCGCGCCCGCCGGCGCGGCGGTTCAGCTCCTTCCCGTCCAGCAGCACCCGCCCGGCCGCGAGCGGCGCCAGGCCGACCGCCGCGCGGGCCAGCGTGGACTTGCCGGAGCCCGACTCCCCCACCAGGCCGACCACCTGGCCCGAGGGCACGGTCAGGTCCACCCCGTCCACGGCGCTCATCGCCCGGCGTCCCGTGCCGTAGCGCACGCTGACGCCCTCGAAGCGCAGCTCACTCATCGCCGCCCGCCTCCCCTTCGACGTGCTCGACGTTCCCGGACGGCTCGACCTGCTCGACGTCCTCGGACGGCTTGACCTGCTCGGCCTGATCGACGTTCTCGACCCGCTCGACGTTCTCGGCCCGCTCGGACGGCTCGGCCTGCTCGGCGGACCGGGTCCGCCCGGCCGCCCCGGTCGCCCGCGTCCCTTCCGCCTGCGCTCCCCCGGCGTCCGTCCCGTCCCCGGTCTGCGGGTACCAGCACGCCACCCGGTGCCGCCGCCCCGCGCCTCCCGCGCCGAGCACCTCGGCCTCCCCCGGCTCCCGCAGCTCCACCGGCTCCCGCAGTTGCTCCAGCTCCGGGTCCTCGGTGCGGCAGCGGTCCCGCGCGAAGGCGCAGCGCGGCGCGAACGCGCAGCCCCGCGGCAGCCGGTCGGGGGTCGCGGGCCGGCCCGGGATGACGGCGAGCGGGCGGTCCAGGTCGGTGTCCATGCCGGGGACGGTCGCCAGCAGCGCGCGGGTGTACGGGTGCCGGGCCCGGGACCGCAGCCGGTCGGTGGGCAGTTCCTCGACGACACGGCCGGCGTACATCACCAGGACCCGGTCGCAGGACTGCGTGACCACGGTGATGTCGTGGCTGATCAGCAGCAGCGCGACGCCGTCGCTCTGCCGGATCGAGCCGAGCAGGCGCAGCACCTGCCGCTGCACGGTGACGTCCAGCGCGGTGGTCGGCTCGTCGGCGATGATCAGCGACGGGCTGCCCATCACGCCCATGCCGATCATCGCGCGCTGCCGCATGCCGCCGGAGAACTCGTGCGGATACTGCGCCGCGCGGCGCTCGGCGGCCGGCACGCGGACGTCCCGCAGCCGCCGTACCGCGCGCGACAGCGCCTGCCGCCGGCTCATCCCGAGGTGCTCGCGGGCGACCTCGGCCAGTTGCGGCCCGACCCGCATGGTGGGGTTGAAGGAGGTCATCGGGTCCTGGAAGACCATGGCGAGCGAGGTGCCGAGCAGCCGCCGGTGCGCGGCGCGCGCCGCACGGTCGGTACGCACCGTCCCGCCCCCGCGGCGGCGGCCCCGGCGGCCGGCCCAGCGCCCGCCGCCGTCCTGGCCGGCTGCCACGCCGGCTGCCGGGCCGTCGCCGGTCAGCGGCACGCCGAGGAAGTCGAGCCGGTCCGCCCGCACGGTCCCCGGGAGTTCCACCAGCCGGCTCACCGCGAGCGCGGTCAGGCTCTTGCCCGAGCCGGACTCGCCGACCACGCCGACCGCCTCGCCGCGGGCCACGGTGAAGCTCACCCCGCGCACCGGGCTGACCGGCCCGCCCGCGCCGGGGAAGCTGACGCGCAGCCCCTCGACCGCGAGCACCGGCCCGCCGCGGTCCCCGGGTCCGTCCCCGTCGCGGCCGCCCGCCCCGGCCTTCCCCGCAAGGCCGTCCCTTTCACGTC
>JAJSZB010000302.1:0-10069 GCA_050613715.1 Streptomyces sp. IBSBF 3018 | reverse complement strand
GGGGGCGGGCCGGGGGGGGGGGGGCGCGGGGGGGGCCGGGGGGGGGCGTGTGTTTGTTGGGGCCGGGGGGCGGTTGCGCGCCCGCGCCCCGCGCCGGCTCCGGCGACCCGCGGGCCGGCGCGAAGGGGCCGGAACGGGAGCGGGAACGGGCCGAGATCCCGGCCCCTGCGCGCCGGCCCGCGGCTCGCCGGAGCCGGCGCGGCGCGCGGTCGCGCTCTCGGTCGCGCCCTCGGTCGCGCCGGTGTCGTGGGCGGCCGGTGGGCGGGGGTCCCGCGCGGACGCGGCGTGCCGCTCGCGCGCCGCGCCGTCGGGCGGGGTCATCCGGCGGCCTCCTGGCCGGAGGCGGGGAAGTGACGGGTGCGCGGCGGGGCGGACAGCGGCAGGCGGACGTGGACGCGGAAGCCGCCGCCGGGACGCGCACCCGTGCGGCAGACGCCGCCGAGCGCGGAGGCGCGTTCGTGCATGCCGAGCAGGCCGTGCCCGCCGCCCGGCGCCGGGACCGTGTCCCGGCCGGCTCCCGCGGGCGCCGCGTCCTGTCCCGTGCCGCCCGCGGCGGACCGCAGGCCGGGTCCGGCCGCCGGGCGGCCGCGCCGCGCGGACGGCAGCAGCGACGCCGCGACGCCGGGAGCGGGCGCGCCGGGGTCCGCGGGCGTACCGGAATCCTCGGACGCGCCGGGGCCGCCGGGCGCGCCGTCGTCGTCCACCACCAGGTCGAGCACGCCGGACTCGCGGCTGATCCGCACCACCGCGCCGGCGTCGGGCCCCGCGTGCTTCTGCACGTTCGTCAGCGACTCCTGGATGATCCGGTACGCGGTCAGGTCGATGCTCGCGGGCAGCTTCGGCGTGGCCGCGCCCGCGCACTCCACCGCGACGTGCAGCCCGGCCCGCCGGAACCCGTCGAGGAGCTGGTCGAGCACGCCGAGCCCGGGCGCCGGCTCCATCGGCGCCTCCGGCTCGCCCGACTGCCGCAACAGCCCGACGGTGGCGCGCAGTTCGTCGAGCGCCGACCGGCTCGCCTCGCGCACGTGGGCCAGCGCCTGCTTGGCCTGGTCCGGCCGGCTGTCCATGACGTGCGCGGCCACCCCGGCCTGCACGTTGACCAGCGCGATGTGGTGCGCGACCACGTCGTGCAGCTCGCGGGCGATCCGCATCCGCTCCTCGGCCACCCGCCGCCTGGCCTCCTCCTCGCGGCTGCGCTCGGCGCGCACCGCGCGCTCCTCGATCGCGGCGACGTAGGCGCGCCGGCTGCGGGCCGCGTCGCCCACCGCGGCGGCGAGGCCGGTCCAGGCGAAGACCGCGAAGTTGGACTGGCGGTACCACGGCCCCGGGCCGAACGACATGGCCAGCACGGTCAGGCCGACGCACACCGCGAGCCCGGTGGTCCTCGTGGTCGGCCGGTCCGAGCGGGCGGCCACCGTGCACAGCGCCACCGCGACCGCGAGCACCAGCGGGACCCGGCCGTCGACCGGCCGCAGCGTCAGGAACAGCGCGGCCAGCAGCACGGTGAAGCCGAGCACCGCCCACGGCAGCCGGCGCCGCAGCATCAGCGAGCCGCAGGCAAGCGCGGCCGGCACGGTGTCCAGTACGCCCGGCCGGTAGGAGTCGATGCCGACCACCGCGCCGATCAGCATGAGTGCGAACGCGGCCGCCGCGAGCGCGGCGTCCGCCGTGCTCTGATGGGCGCGCAGCCACCGCCGGGGCGCTGCGAGGAGACCGGATGCGTACTGCACGGTATGCAACGGTAAGGGACGCGGGAACGCCCCGCGCCGCCCGCACCCGAACCGGCCCCGGATCAGCCCGTGCACGAGCCCGCGGACCAGCCGGAACGCAGCCCGGGATCAGCCGGGGACGGGTCCGGCCCGCGACGGGATTAGCCGGAGCTCAGCCCGGGATCAGCCCGTCGTCCCGGAGCATCGCCCTGACCTCCTCCAGCGTCGCGTCCGGCGACGGCAGGATCAGCCCGGACGGCTCCAGCGAGTCGTCGGGCAGCGGCTCGCCGCGGCCGCGCACCCCGTCGAGGAGCGCAACCAGCGTGCGCCGGAAGCCCTCCTCGTCGTCGGCCTCGATCGCCGCGAGCAGGGCGTCGTCCAGCGTGTTCAGCTCAGGGAGATGGGCGTCGTCCAGCACCAGCTGGCCCTCGCCCATGATCCGTA
Source organism: Streptomyces sp. IBSBF 3018 (assembly GCA_050613715.1). Taxonomy (GTDB): domain Bacteria; phylum Actinomycetota; class Actinomycetes; order Streptomycetales; family Streptomycetaceae; genus Actinacidiphila. The sequence continues at coordinate 7,916 of JAJSZB010000302.1, read as the reverse complement.
CGATCACAGCGGCCTCCTCCGTACCGTGCGCGCCGCGGCCGTGCCCGTGCCCGCGGCGGCGCGTCCTGCCGGTTCCGCGGGTCCCTACTGCTTGTCGAACCGCGGGGTGTCCTGGGGCTGTGCCTGGGCGGACTGGCCGCCCTGCCCCTGGCCGCTCTCGATCGCCTGCTGCGTGCCGCCGCCGGCCAGCTCCGCCTTCATCCGCTGCAGCTCCAGCTCGACGTCGCTGCCGCCCGACAGCCGGTCCAGCTCCGCCTGGATGTCGTCCTTGGCCAGGCCGCTCGGGTCGTCCAGGGCGCCGGAGGCCAGCAGCTCGTCCAGCGCGCCGGCCCTGGCCCGCAGCTGCTCGGTCTTGTCCTCGGCCCGCTGGATCGCCATGCCGACGTCGCCCATCTCCTCGGAGATGCCGGAGAAGGCCTCGCCGATCTGGGTCTGCGCCTGGGCGGCGGTGTAGGTGGCCTTGATGGTCTCCTTCTTGGTGCGGAAGGCGTCCACCTTGGCCTGGAGGCGCTGGGAGGCGAGGGTCAGCTTCTCCTCCTCGCCCTGGAGCTGGGTGTGCTGCGTCTCCAGGTCGGCGACCTGCTGCTGCAGCGCCGCCCGGCGCGACAGCGCCTCGCGGGCCAGGTCCTCGCGGCCCAGCGCGAGCGCCTTGCGGCCCTGGTCCTCGTACGTCGACGACTTCTTCTGCAGCTCGGTCAGCTGCAGCTCCAGGCGCTTGCGGGACGTCGCGACGTCCGCCACGCCCCTGCGCACCTTCTGCAGCAGCTCCAGCTGCTTCTGGTACGAGTAGTCGAGGGTCTCGCGCGGGTCCTCCGCCCTGTCCAGGGCCTTGTTGGCCTTCGCGCGGAAAATCAGTCCCATCCGCTTCATGACACCGCTCATGGGCCTCGCGCGCCCCCTTCTCGGCAAAAGCTCCAGCACCTCTACAGACCCCAGCCTACGGGCCCTGGTTCCATTACCGCACTGTTCGGGCGTCGATGCGGTCATCCGCAAGGACGATCACGCAGCGTCGGCATAGGGCCCAGGGAGTAGGTGAGGGTCCCGGGGCGGGTGTTCCGCAAGGGTCCCGCTCGGGTCCGGGTGCGGGTCTCGCACGGGACCGGGTGCGCCGCGGACGGACCGTGGTCTAGGGGCTGCGGCCGGGAGCACGTAACCTTGGGGTTGTGTTCCGACGTCGCTCCCACGATTCCGACGACCGGTCCTCGGCCACCACCGCGGTGCTCGACGAGGACCAGGTCCGTGACCCGCAGGCTCCCAAGGGTCGCCCCACCCCCAAGCGCAGCGAGGCGCAGGGCGCCCGCCGCAAGGCGATGACCGTGCCCACGGACCGCAAGGCCGCGGCCCGGCAGGCCCGCGACTCGCGCAGGGCCCAGATGGCCAAGCAGCGCGAGGCGCTGCAGAGCGGCGACGACCGCTATCTGCCGGCCCGCGACAAGGGCCCGGTGCGCACCTTCGTCCGCGACTACGTGGACTCGCGGTTCCGCGTCGCGGAGTTCTTCCTGCCGATCGCGGTGCTCATCCTGGTGCTCAGCATCGTGCGGGTGGGCTCGCTGCAGACGGTCTCGCTGCTGCTGTGGCTGATCGTGATCGTGATGATCGTCGGCGACTCGCTGGTCACCGGGTTCCGGCTGCGCGGCCAGCTGCGGCAGCGCTTCCCCGACCGCAACACCAAGGGCGCGGTCGCCTACGGGCTGATGCGCACCCTCCAGATGCGCCGGCTGCGCCTGCCCAAGCCGCAGGTCGGCCGCGGCACCAAGCTCTGAACGGCGGAACGGGAGCCGTTCCCGGGGCCGACGGCTTCACCGGGGGTGCGGAGAACTGGCTCGCCGGCCTCGGCGGCCTGCGCAACACCGTCCGGCAGGAGCTGGTCGCCCGGCAGCTCGACGAGCAGCTCGCCGGGCTCGACGCACGGGACGCGGGACCGCTGCGGGTGCTGGACATCGGCCCCGGCCAGGGCACCCAGGCGCTGCGGCTGGCCCGGGCCGGCCACCTGGTGACCGGCCTTGAGCAGGACGTGCAGATGCTGCGGGCACTGCGCGCGCAGGTCGCGGCGGAGCCGCCGGAGGTGCGCAACCGCTTCGTGGTGCTGCGCGGCGACGGCCGCGAGACCGGCCGGCACTTCGGCCCGGCCTGCTTCGACGTGGTGCTCTGCCACGGCGTCCTGATGTACGTGCCCGACCCCGAGCCGATGCTGGCCGCGCTGGCCCGCGTGCTGGCCCCCGGCGGCCTGCTGTCGCTGCTGGTGCGCAACGGCGACGCGCTGGCCATGCGGCCCGGGCTGCTGGGCGACTGGGCGGGCGCGGCCGGCGCGTTCGACGCCGACGGCTACACCAACCGGCTGGGCCTGGCCACCCGCGCGGACCGGCGCGGGCCGCTGACCGCGGTGCTGACCGGCATCGGCGTGCCGCTGCGCGCGTGGTACGGGGTGCGGGTCTTCACCGACGCCGCCTCCGACCTGGCACGCGTCCCGCAGGACCCGCACGAGCTGGCGCTGCTGCTCGACGCGGAGGAGCGGGCGGGGCGCACCGACCCCTACCGCGGGGTGGCGGCGCTGACCCACCTGTGCGGCGTACGGGTGTAGCGCCGGGCGCGTACCGGAGCACGTGACCGGGCCGCGTACTGGATGTACCGGAGCACGTGACCCGGGTGGGTGCCGGAGCACGTAACCCGGGTGGCTGCGCGGGCCGGGCCGCGGGCGCGGGCAGACGTGATGATGCGGACATGAGCCGATCGCCGCACGCCCGTATCCGCCTCCTGCTCCCCGTCGCCGCGGCCACCGCCGCCGTCACCGCGACCGCGCTGCTGGCCGCCGGCTGCAGCTCGTCGGACTCCGGCTCCACCGGGGCCCGGGCGACCGGCGGCGCGAGCCGCAGCGCCGCGCAGCAGGCCGCGGCCGGCTCCGCGGTCTCCGACAGCGGCGCGCAGGGCCTGCAGAGCGCCTACCAGGACGCCGTGAAGCACGTCCTGCCCTCCGTCGTGCAGATCACCACCGGCCAGGACCTGGGCTCCGGCGTGGTCTACGACGACAAGGGCGACGTGGTGACCAACGCGCACGTGGTCGGCGACGCCAAGTCGTTCCAGGTCTCCCTGGCCACCGGCGGCAAGCCGCTCACCGCCAGGCTGGTCTCGTCGTTCCCGGCGAACGACCTCGCGGTGATCCGGCTGGACTCGCCGCCGAGCAAGCTCAAGCCGGCGTCGTTCGCCGACTCCTCGAAGGTGGCGGTCGGCCAGATCGTGCTGGCGATGGGCAGCCCGCTGGGGCTGTCGAGCAGCGTCACCCAGGGCATCGTGTCGGCCACCGGCCGGACGGTCAGCGAGGGCGCGTCCGGCGGCGGCACCGGCGCGACCATCCCGGACATGGTGCAGACGTCCGCGGCGATCAACCCGGGCAACAGCGGCGGCGCGCTGGTCGACCTGGACAACCAGGTGATCGGCATCCCCACGCTCGCCGCCACCGATCCGCAGCTGGGCAGCGGCGCGGCCCCCGGCATCGGCTTCGCGATCCCGTCGTCCGCGGTGAAGCGGATCGCCGACCAGATCATCGACCACGGCAAGGTCACCGACTCCGGGCGGGCCGCGCTGGACGTCACGGTCCGCGGCGTCGTCGGCCAGGACTTCCAGCCGGCCGGCGCGGCGATCGTCTCCGTCGCCAAGGGCGGCGCCGCGCAGAAGGCCGGCCTGCAGGCGGGCGACGTGATCACGAAGCTGGGCGGCACGCCCGTGACGACCGTCCAGTCCCTGACCGAGGCGCTCGCCGCGGACAAGCCGGGCCAGAAGGTCCCGGTCACCTATCTGCGCGACGGCGCCACCAGGACCGCCCAGGTCACCCTGGGCTCCCTGTAGGGCGGTGTCCGGGCGGCGGCGGCCTCCGGGCGCTGCCCGCTCAGGGCCGGTCGGCCGGGACGCCGTCCGCAGGGCCGTCAGCGGGAGCGTCCGCCGGACCGTCCGCAAGGACGATCGCGCGCGTCTCGGGGACTCCCAGCATCAGCAGGCTCGTGATCGCCGCCGCCCGGGCGCCGCGGGTGTCGTTCGCCAGGTCGCTGTCCGCGATGGCGAACACGGCGCCGTAGGCGACCTGGCTCAGCAGGCCGGCCGGCAGGTGCCGGGCGAACACCTCGGCGTCCTGGCCCCGCCGGACCAGCTCGGCGAGGAGTTCGTCGACCGGCCCGAGCAGGCCGTGGATCGTCTCGCCGTACTCGCCGCGGCGCAGCGCCAGCAGCACGCGGTACCGGTGCGCCACCGGCCAGAGGCGGGCGACGAACCCGGCCCACGCCGCGTCCGCGCCCGCGCCCGCGGCGGTGACGTCGGTGAGCACGGCCGTCATCTCGGTGACGGCCCGGTCCGTGAGCGTCGTGATCAGGTCCAGGCGCGAGGGGAAATGGCCGTAGACGGTACGGCGGACGACGCCGGCGGCGGAGGCGATGTCGCCCATGCCGGCGTCGGGGTTCTCCCCGAGCACGTCGAGGGCGACGTCGAGGATGCGGTCGCGTGTCTCGTTCGTCGAGCGCGCGCGGGAGGACTCGGTGGGCACGGCACCATTGTTGCACACCGGTGTGCAGTGGCGTAGGTTGCACACAGGTGTGCAACGAAGGGTCGCACCGCGCTTCGGCACTGCTCCCGCGCTGCTTCGACGTACAGGAGAAAAGGCAATGACCGCATCGACGCCACCGGTCTCGGACCTCGTCCGCCCGTTCACCGTCTCGATCCCGGACGCCGAGATCGACGATCTGAAGCAGCGGCTGTCCAGGACGCGCTGGCCGGACCCGGAAACGGTGGGCGACTGGTCGCAGGGGGTCCGGGTGGAGAACGCCAGGGCTCTGGTCGACCGCTGGGAGCACGGCTACGACTGGCGGCGTCCGGAGTCCGAACTCAACCGCCACCCGCAGTTCCTGACCGAGATCGACGGGCTGGACATCCATTTCCTCCACGTCAGGTCGAAGAATCCCGGCGCGATGCCGCTGATCCTCACGCACGGCTGGCCGGGCTCGGTGCTCGAATTCCTCGGGCTGATCGGCCCGCTGACCGATCCGGTCGCGTACGGAGGGGACGCCGCCGACTCGTTCGACGTCGTCGTCCCGTCGCTCCCCGGGTTCGGGTTCTCGCAGAAGCCGAGGGAGACCGGGTGGAACGTGTCACGCGTCGCGAGCGCGTGGGCGGAGCTGATGAGGCGCCTCGGCTACACGAAATGGGTCGCGCAGGGCGGCGACTGGGGCGCTGTCGTCACCACCGCGCTCGGGGCGATGCGGCCGGAGGGGCTCGCCGGAATCCACCTCAACACCCAGTACGCCTTTCCCGCGCACATCCCCGAGGCCCTGTCGCCCGAGGAGCGCCACGCGGTGGCGACCGCCGCCCTCTACGCCGGCGAGCTCGGCGGGTCGAACCACCTCCAGCGCACGAAGCCGCAGACCGTCGGATTCGCCCTGGCCGACTCGCCCGCAGGTCAGGCGGCCTGGATCTACGAGAAGTTCCAGTCCAAGAGCGACAACAGCGGGCTCGCCGAGGACGCGCTGCGCATGGACGACATGCTCGACGTGATCTCCCTCTACTGGTTCACCAACAGCGCGGCGTCGTCCGGCCGCATCTACTGGGAGAACGCGTCGGCCACCCTCGCCGGCCCCAGGCTGACGCTCCCGGTCGGGGTGACCGTCTTCCCGAAGGACATCCCGCTGCCGCCGCGGAGCTGGATCGAGGACACGTACAGCAATCTGATCCACTACGGCGAGGCCGAGAAGGGCGGCCACTTCGCGGCCATGGAACAACCCGCATTCCTGACCACCGAAATCCGCACCACCTTCCGCACACTCCGCGCATGAAAGCGCCGAGCGCGAGCAAATAGGGGCGCGGGGCTGCGCCTCATGTGCGGCTGACGCCGCGTCCGCACGACCAGCCACCCGCCCGGGCCGAGGAAGCGCCGAACGCCAGCAGAAAGGGGCGCGGGGCTGCGTCTCATGTGCGGCTGACGCCGCGTGCGCGCGAGCGACCACCCACCGGCCGGGGGTCCGGGGACGACCGCACCACCCCACCGGTCCGGTGGCGTCCCCCGCCCCGGAGGGGGTTACGCCTCCTCGGGCGACGACGAGACCTCGGCGTCAGCGGAACCCGACTCCGCACCCGAAGCGGCCTCCGCCTCGGAACCCGTGTCCGCGCCGGAGGCGAGACTCATCGGGCCGTACACCCGCTTCTCCCCCTCGAAGAGGACGACCTGGTCCGCGCCGCCCTCCGCGAGGTCCTTCCACACCTCGCCGACCCACGACTCCGCGTCCCCCTGCGTGGTGAACTCCTCCGGCTCCACCGCCGGGGCCACCTCCGTGCCGTCCGCCTTCTCGAACCGCCACGTCCACGCCATGTAACGTCTCCTCGCTCGTTCGCCGGATGGTCGGCAGGTGCTGCTCCGCAGCGTATCGGCCCGGTCCGCGGCTGTGACCGGCGCCCGGGCGTCGCCCCGCCGCGGACGTGCCCGCGTACCCCGCGGCGCACCGGCCGGGCGCCCGCGCGGCGACCCACCGGCGCGCGCGGGGCCGCCGGGCGCCGGGGGGGGGGGGGGGGGGGGGGGGGGNCCCCCCCCCCCCCCCCCCCCCCCGCCCCCCCCCCCCCCCCCCCCCCCCCCCCCCCCGCCGGCGGTGACGCGAGACGATCGTCCCGTGGAACTGACCTTGCTCGGCACCGGCGCCCCCGAGGGCCTGCCGCTGCCCGACTGCCCCTGCGCGGCGTGCGCCGCGGCCACCGGCGCGGGCGCGCGGGCCGCGACCTCCGTCCTGGTCGACGGCGTGGTGCTGCTCGACCTGACGCCGGGCGCCGCGCTGGCCGCCGCGCGCGCCGGGCAGACGCTCGCCGGGCTGCGCCTGGTGCTGCTGTCGCACCCGCACGACGGGCCCGCGGTGGAGATCCCGGCCGGGCTGCCGGCCCCCGCGCGGGTGCCCGACGGGCGCAGGCTGCCGCTGACCACCGGCCACCGGGTGCGCGCGGTGCCGGTGGACGCGCCGGGCACCGGGTACGCGGTCGAGTCGCCGGACGGCCTGCGGGCGCTCTACCTGCCGCCGGGCTGCGCGCCCGCGGGACTGGCGGAGAACGGCGGGACGCCGGACGACGCGCCGTACGACCTGGCGCTGCTCGACGTGCTGGGCCGGCCGGACGCGCTCGGGCGGCTGCGCGCGGCCGGCGCGGTCACGTCCACCACGGACGTGGTCGCCGTCCACGTGGGGCACGCGGCGCCGCCCGAGCCGGAGCTGGGCCGGCGGCTGGCCGCGCTCGGCGCCCGCGCGGTGCCCGACGGCACGACGCTGACCGCGGGCGACTACCAGCAGGTGCCGGACGTGCCGCGGCGCACCCTCGTGCTCGGCGGCGCGCGCTCGGGCAAGTCCGCGGAGGCGGAACGGCGCATGGCCGCGTACCCGGAGGTCGTCTACGTCGCGACGGGCGGCCTGCGCGAGGGCGACCGCGAGTGGGCGCGGCGGGTGGCCGCGCACCGGGAGCGCCGGCCGGCGGGGTGGCGCACGGAGGAGACCTGCGACCTCGTGCCGCTGCTTGCGGACGCGCAGGGGCCGCCGCTCCTCGTGGACTGCCTCGCGCTGTGGCTGACGCACGTCATGGACGAGGCGGGCGCGTGGGACGACGCGGCGTGGCACGAGGGCGGGGCGCCGCGTGCGGTACGGGAACGGGTGGACGAGCTGGTGGCGGCGTGGCGCGGCACCCGGCGCACGGCGGTCGCCGTCTCCAACGAGGTCGGCTCCGGGGTCGTCCCCCCGACGGCGTCGGGTCGCCGCTTCCGCGACGAGCTGGGCCGCCTCAACGCGGCGATGGCCGCGGAGTCCGAGCACGTCCTCCTCGTCACCGCCGGCTGCCCCCGCCCTCTGAAGCCCTGACCCGACGCCGGGCGCCGAGCCGGTCAGGGGCGCGACCCACCACCGGCGGATGGT
>JAJSZB010000301.1:0-8850 GCA_050613715.1 Streptomyces sp. IBSBF 3018 | reverse complement strand
GGCCTGCCCCGCTCCCTCCACACCCGCGCCCTCACCGACGGCCACCCCGAGATCGCCACGGCCCTGACCTACACCTTCGGCCACGCCCGATGCGCCGCGTGCGAAGCCGACTTCAGCGTCGAGGCGGCCGTCACCGCCACCGACCCCCGGTGAACCCCCCGCGTCCGGCGGCACCTTCCCGGACGCGGTCCCCAAGTGCTACAGGCGCGTCGTGCGTTGGGCGTGGGTGAGGAGGGGGAGGTCGAAGACGGGCTTCGCCGTCTCGGGGCGGGACAGGAGGAATTCGCGGACGCGGGACGACGTGGCGGTCGGGGGCGTCGAGGACGAGCATGCCGGAGTGGGTGGCCATCGTCGCCAGGAGCGAATCGACGTCGCTGCGCTGCCGGTGCGCGAACCGGGCCGTGCGCACCGCGTCGAACGAGGGGTGCGCGGCGATCCCGTCCGCAGGGGACCACTGGACGTAGGCCCGCCCGTCCTCGCGCATCAGGCGCCCCAACTCCGCGACCCACTCCACGCGATCGTCGTCGAGGTTCCACAGCGCGCCGAGCACCCCGCCCGGCCGCAGCACCCGCGCGATCTCCGGCAGCGCCCGCTCCTGGTCGAACCAGTGGAACGCCTGCCCCACCACCACCGCGTCCACCGACGCGTCCGGCAGCGGGATCTCCTCGGCCCCGCCGGCCGGCGCGGTCACACCGGGCAGCAGCGCACGCAGCTGCGCGAGCATCGCCGGGTCCGGCTCGACCGCGGTGACGCGGTGGCCGAGTGCCACCAGCCCGCCGGTGAGCTTGCCGGTGCCGGCGCCCAGGTCCAGCACGTCGGGCGCGGCGTCCACGCCGCGCCCGCGCCCCGCCGACGCTGGCCGATCGCCGCGCCGACCCCCTACAGCCGCCGCGTGGCCAGCAGCAGCCGGTCCCTCGCGTCGAACAGCGTGTCCTTGATCATCTGCTCGTGCCCGGGAGTGAGCCGCGCCACCGGCACCGAGCAGCTCACCGCGTCCCGCGCCGGCGTGCGGTACGGGATCGCGACGCCGAAGCAGCGCAACCCCAGCGTGTTCTCCTCGCGGTCCACCGCATAGCCCTGCTCGCGGATCTGCGCCAGCTCCTCGATGAGCTTCTCGCGGTCGGTGTGCGTGTGCTCGGTCAGCGGCTCCAGCGTCTCCGGGAGCATCTTGCGCACCTGCTCGTCGCTGTACGTGGCCAGCAGCGCCTTGCCGAGCGAGGTGGAGTGCGCCGGCAGCCGGCGGCCGACCCGGGTGAACGGGCGCAGGTAGTGCTGCGACTGGCGGGTGGCGAGGTAGACGACGTTGGTGCCGTCCAGCCGGGCCAGGTGGATGGTCTCGCTGGTGTCGTCGGAGAGCCGGTCCAGTGTGGGCCGCGCGGCGGCCACCACCTCGTCCCCGTCGATGTACGACGTGCCGACCAGCAGCGCGCGCACACCGATCCCGTACCGCGTGCCGGTCGCGTCGGTCTCGATCCAGCCCAGCTCCACGAGCGTGCGCAGCAGCATGTACAGGCTCGACTTGGGGTAGCCGACGGACTCCTGGACCGCGGCCAGGCTGTGCATGCCGGGGCTGTTCGCGAAGAACTCCAGCAGCTCCACCGTGCGGACCGCGGACTTGACCTGGGAACCGGCTCCCTCGGCAGCAGCCATCGCGCAAGACCCCTCTTGTTCGGCCGGGAGGCGTGGACGTAGGCTCCCGGCATAGATTCACATCCGAAGACGCCGTTCAGTATATCGAACCACCGTCTGAAACAACCTGGAACGACGGCGGTTCCCGCGGCTCACGGTACGGATCGACGGCAGGACGCACGGCACGGATAGACGGTACGGATTCATGGAGGTTCATCCGGTGGCAACACCAGTCTGGAGCGCCGACCCCCGCACCGGGAAGCGCCGGGAGGACGGCGGCCCGGTCGCCACCGAGGCGACCGCCGCGGACGTCGACGCCGCGGTGCGCGCCGCCGCCGCCGCGCTGCCCGCGCTCGCCGACCGCAGCGTACGCTCCCGGCTGCTGCGCGGCGCGGCCGGGCTGCTGGAGGGCTCCGCGGCCGAGGTGGTCGCCGCGGCCGACGCCGAGACCGCGCTCGGCGTGCCCCGGCTGACCGGCGAACTGGCCCGTACCGCCTACCAGTTGCGGACCTTCGCCGACGTGGTCGACGAGGGCGCCTTCCTCGACGTGATCATCGACCACGCCGACCCCGACGCGACCCCGATCCCGCGCCCCGACCTGCGCCGCTGGAAGGTCCCGCTGGGCGTCGTCGCCGTCTACGCGGCCAGCAACTTCCCGCTCGCCTTCTCCGTGCCCGGCGGCGACACCGCGAGCGCGCTCGCCGCGGGCTGCCCGGTGGTGGTCAAGGCCCATCCGGACCACCCGGCGACCTCCGAGCTGTGCGCCGCCCTGCTGCGCCGCGCCGCCGTCGAGGCCGGGCTGCCCGCCGACACGGTCGTGCTGGTGCACGGCTTCGAGGCGGGCGTCGAGCTGGTCAGGCACCCGCTGGTGGCCGCGGCCGGGTTCACCGGCTCCGTGCCCGGCGGCCGGGCGCTGTTCGACGCCGCCGCGGCCCGCCCCCGGCCCATCCCGTTCCACGGCGAGCTGGGCAGCCTCAACCCCGTCGTGGTCACCCCGGCCGCCGCGGCCGAGCGCCCGGAGGCCATCGGCGCGGGCCTGGCCGGGTCGTTCACGCTGGGCGTCGGGCAGTTCTGCACCAAGCCCGGCCTGGTCCTCGCCCCCGCGGGCCCGGACGGCGACCGGCTGCTCACCGCGCTGACCGAGGCCGCCTCGGCCGCCCCCGCGGGCGTGCTGCTCGACGGGCGGATGCGCGACAACTTCCTCAAGGGCGCGGCGGCGCGGGCCGCGCTGCCGGGCGTGACGAGCCCGGTCGGGGCGGGGGAGGCGAGCGGGACGGGTGTTTCCGCGGCGGCCGGTTCCGGGACGGCCGGTTCCGCGGCGGCCGGTTCCGGCGGTACGGGCACGGGCGACGGCGCCGGCCCGACGGGTACGGGCGGTGCCGGTGCCGGCGACGGCGCTGGTACGGCCGGCGGCGCCCCCGCGGTGCGGCCCGGCTACGTCGTCGCCCAGGCCCGCGACCTGTCCGCACCCGGCGCGTACGACCTGCTGCTCGAAGAGTGCTTCGGCCCGCTGACCGTCGTGGTCCGCTACGACGGCGACGCGGAGCTGGCCGCGGTCCTCGACCGGCTGCCCGGTAACCTCACCGCGACCGCCCACCTCGGCGCGCGCGAGGCCGAGCAGGACGGCGGCCCGGCCGCCGCGCTGCTCGCCCGGCTGACCGCGCTGGCCGGCCGGGTGCTGGTGAACGGCTGGCCGACCGGCGTCGCGGTGACCGCCGCCCAGCACCACGGCGGCCCCTACCCGGCGACCACCTCCACCTCCACCTCGGTCGGCGCGACGGCGATCGAGCGGTGGCTGCGCCCGGTGGCGTACCAGGACACCCCGGCCGCGCTGCTCCCGCCCGAGCTGCGCGACGGCAACCCGCTGGGCATCCCGCGCCGCGTCGACGGCCGGCCGGTGCCGGCGACGCCCTAGGCGTACCGACCGGGCGCTCCCGGCCGATGCGGGAACGATGCGGGAGCGATGCGGGGCGGCTACGCGTCCTCGTCCTCCAGGCAGGCCCGCAGCACCGGCACGTGGCCGCGCTCCGGGTCCTTCACCGCGGTCAGCAGGGTGACCGGGCCCTTCGCCGCGAGGTCGCGCAGGTGCCGCAGCGGCTCGTCCAGCTCGGGTTCGGCCAGCTCCGCGCGGTAACGGCGGGCGAACTCCGCGTACTCGTCCAGGTGCGCGTGGTACCAGGAGCGCAGCTCACCGCTGGGCGTCAGGTCCTTCGCCCACTCGTCGACGGCCGCGCGGTCCTTGGCCAGGCCGCGCGGCCACAGCCGGTCCACGAGCACCCGCACGCCGTCCGCCGGCTCCGGCTCCTCGTACACCCGCCGCACCCGGAACGATGGGGACGCTGCCATGACGACCTCCTGCCGTGCCGATACGGGCCCGCGCCGGCCCGTGCCCTCCCCTCCAGCTTCCCGCGCCCGGCGCGCGGACGCCCGGCGGCAGGCCGTACGCGCCACGCGTACGGACCCCGGGCGCGTACCGCCTCCGGGTGCGGCGCGGCCTGGGCGGACCGCCCGGGTGTGGGCGCGGGACCGGGGCTCGTAGAGTGCGGTGCATGGCTGAAGCAGAGGTGCTGCACGTCAGGGGACGGGTGCTGGCCGGGCCCGGCGAGGCGGACGTGCGCGACGAGTTGTGGGTGGTCGGTGGCCGGGTCACGTACACGCGGCCGGCCGCCGCGCCCGACGCGACGCTGACCGGGTGGACGCTGCCGGGCCTGGTGGACGCGCACTGCCACGTCGGCCTGGACGCGCACGGCGCGGTGGACGCCGGCACCGCGGAGAAGCAGGCGCTCGCCGACCGCGACGCCGGCACCCTGCTGGCCCGCGACGCCGGCTCGCCCAGCGACACCCGCTGGATCGACGACCGCGCCGACCTGCCGAAGATCATCAGAGCCGGCCGGCACATCGCCCGCACCCGCCGCTACATCCGCAACTACGCGCACGAGATCGAGCCCGGAGACCTGGCCGCGTACGTGCGCCGCGAGGCGCGCCGCGGCGACGGCTGGGTCAAGCTGGTCGGCGACTGGATCGACCGCGAGGTCGGCGACCTCACCGCGTGCTGGCCCGCGGACGCGCTCGCCGAGGCGATCGCCGCCGCGCACGAGGAGGGCGCCCGGGTCACCGCGCACTGCTTCGCCGAGGACTCGCTCGCCGACCTGGTGAACGCCGGCATCGACTGCGTCGAGCACGCCACCGGGCTGACCGCGGACACCGTCCCGCTCTTCGCCGAGCGCGGCGTCGCCATCGTGCCGACGCTCGTCAACATCGCCACCTTCCCCTCGCTCGCGGCCGGCGGCGATGCCAAGTACCCGCGCTGGGCCGACCACCTGCGCCGGCTGCACGCCCGCCGTCACGACACCGTCCGCGACGCCTACGACGCCGGCATCGCGGTCTACGCGGGCACCGACGCGGGCGGCGGCCTCGCGCACGGCCTGATCGCCGCCGAGGTCGAGGAGTTGGTGCGGGCCGGACTGCCGGCCACGGCCGCCCTGTCGGCCGCCACCTGGGGAGCCAGGGACTGGCTCGGCAGGGAAGGGCTCACCGAGGGCGCCCCCGCCGACCTGGTCGTCTACGACGCCGATCCGCGCGAGGACGTGCGGGTGCTGGCCGCGCCCCGGCGGATCGTGCTGCGCGGCCGGGTGGTCGGCTGAACCGCGCTGTCGCCCGCCGTGGCCGGCCGAGTCGCACCGTCGCCGTGGCCGGGACCGGCTGAGCGCACTACCGTCGGGCGCGGGCGATGACGTAGGCGTGCGGCGACGGCTCGTCGCCCTGTGCGGCCCGCTCCATGGTGGCCTCGACGTCGAAGCCCGCCGCGGCCAGCAGTTCGGCCATCCGCGCGGGGCGCAGCCGGCGGAAGGCCAGGGAGACCGGGCTGCCGTCGGGCGCCGTCCGCTCGTGCCGGCGCGGCTCGTCCCCGACCTGGAAGCCGAGCAGCAGCACACCGCCGGGGGCCAGCGCCCGGCGGAACCCGGCCAGCACGTCCGGGAGTCGCTCCCCGGGGATGTGGATGAGCGAGTAGAACGCGACGAGCCCGGCCAGCGAGCCGTCCGCGGCCTCCAGCGCGGTCATCGACCCGACCTCGTAGCGCACGTGCGGGTGCGCCGCGCGGGCCAGCTCCACCATGCGCGGCGACAGGTCGACGCCGCCGATGTCCAGCCCGCGCGCGTGCAGGTACGCGGTGACGCGGCCCGGTCCCGACCCGGCCTCCAGCACCCGGCCGCCGGGACCGACGAGTTCGGCGAAGGCGTCGAGCATCGCGCGCGCCAGCACGGCGCCCTCCAGCTCGGCCTTGAACCGCTCGGCGTACTCGTCGGCGATGGTGTCGTAGAAGGCGCGGGCGTCGGTGAGGAAGACGGGTTCTGTCATGCCGTCCGAGCGTAGGCGCGGGGTACGACAGCGGGGCTGCGGCGACGGCCCCGGGGGAACAACCGTGCGCCGTCATTCGAAAACCCGCGCGGAAACCACGCTTACGGGTGAACTGGCTCCGTGTAGCCGCTCATTCACCCACAGTGCGTAAATCATGGCCGGGTCCGAGTCTCCGGCTGCTGTCCCCATCAGCGCGCGCCGGGGACGCCATGTCGTTCCACAGGGGTTCCCAACCGTGTACCGCATTCCCAAGTCCCTTGTCCCAGCTCGCCGTTCGGCCGCCGCGCTCGGCGCCGCCACCGCCCTCGCGGCAGGCGCCCTCGCGGTCGCGCCGGCCGCGCTGGCCGGCGAGCCCGCGCCGGCGCACACCACCGGCGCGGGGGCGTCCACCGCGACCGTGCTGCGCGCCGGTCTTGACGTCTCGCTGCTGAACAAGACCGTCGACGTGCCGGTGAACGTCTCCCTGAACGACGTGCACGCCCCCGCCTCCGCGAACGAGACCGCGCTGACCCTCACCGTCGGCCACGGCGTGGAGCAGGGCCGCCCGGTGAACATCCTGCGCGCGGCCGTCGCCACCGCGGACGCCACCGTGGACAAGCACACCGCGGAGGGCTACGCCAACCTCGCCAACGCCCAACTGCACCTGCCGGGCCTGCCGTTGCTGTCCCTGGTCAAGCTGGACGCGATCTCCTCGCGGGCGACCTGCACGGTGGGGCACAGGCCGACCGCCTCCTCGCACCTGGCCGGCGTGACCGTGCTGGGGCAGCGCGTCGCGCTCGACGCGGTCGGCGCCACGCAGGTGGTCGTGCCCGGCGTCGGCAAGGTCAGCCTGGAGCTGACGAACACCGTGCTGACCTCGCGCACCGCGGCGGCCACCGCCCTGCGCCTCCAGGTCCACGTGAACCCGCTGAGCCTCGGCGTGGCCGACGTGAGCGGCGACATCACGCTCGCGCAGGCCACCTGCCGCACCCCGGAGGGCTCCACGGGCGGCTCCACCGGAGGCTCGACCGGAGGCGGCTCGACCACCGGCGGCTCCGGCAACGGCGGGTCCACGAACGGCGGTTCGTCCGGAGGTTCGACGTCCGGCGGCGCCACCGGCGGTTCCGGCACCGGAGGATCGACCACCGGCGGTGCCTCCACCGGCGGTTCGACCTCGGGCAGCTCCGGCAGCGGAGGCTCCGGCAACGGCGGCTCCACGAACGGCGGTTCGTCCGGCGGCGGCTCCACCGGCGGCTCCCACAGCGGCGGTTCCACCTCCGGCGCCTCCGCCTCGGGCGGCTCCTCGTCCGGCGGCTCCTCCACCGGCGGCAGCGGCAGCACGCACACCCAGACCGTCGCCGACACCGGCAACCTCGCGGAGACCGGCGCGAGTTCGGCCACGCCGTATCTGGCGGGCGGCGCCGCGGCCCTCGTCGCGGCCGGCGCCGGCGTCTACCTGGTCACCAACCGCCGCAGGCGCGCCGCGGCCCACGGCGACAGCTGACGGCCGTGCGGCCGTACGCCCGTCGGCGGCACCCGCGTAACTGATCGACACAAGCCGGTAACAGCCCCGGGGGGCGGCGCCCGCAGCGGCGTCGCCCCCTTAATCTGGAGCCGGTGCCGCGGGGACGGCGCCGCGAGACGACGCGCCGGGGCGCGGGACGGGCAGGGCATGGGCGAGGGTCTGTTCGCGGGGCGGTACGAACTGCTGGGAATGCTCGGCCACGGCGGGATGGCACGGGTCCAGCGGGCCCGTGACACCCGCATGGGCCGGATCGTCGCGGTCAAGACGCTGCTGCCGGAGCTGGCCGACAACCCCGACGCCAGACGCCGGTTCGCGCGCGAGGCGCAGGCCGCCGGCGCGCTCAACCACCCCGGCATCGTCACCGTCCACGACCAGGACGAGGTCGACGACGGCGACGAGGTCGTCCCGTACCTGGTGATGGAGTACGTCTCCGGCCGCACGCTGGCCCAACTCGTCCGCGAACGCGCGCCGTTCGCGCCCGAGGAAGCCGTACGCATCGTCTGCGACATCCTCGACGCGCTCGCCCACGCGCACAGCCGCGGCACCGTCCACCGCGACGTGAAGCCCGCCAACGTGATGATCACCGACGAAGGCACCGTCAAGGTCGCCGACTTCGGCATCGCGCGGGTGCTGG
This sequence comes from Streptomyces sp. IBSBF 3018, assembly GCA_050613715.1. Classification (GTDB taxonomy): domain Bacteria; phylum Actinomycetota; class Actinomycetes; order Streptomycetales; family Streptomycetaceae; genus Actinacidiphila. Next base: position 724 of record JAJSZB010000301.1, on the reverse strand, counting down.
ACTCCGACCAGCGGTTGACCGCGACCGGCTCGGCGATCGGCACGCCCAGCTACATGTCGCCCGAGCAGATCAACGGCGGCGACGTCGACGCCCGCAGCGACGTCTACGCGGCCGGCTGCGTGCTCGTCGAACTGCTCACCGGACGGCCGCCGTTCACCGACGGCAACCCGATCAACCTGATGTACTGGCACGTCCACACCCCGCCGCCCGAGCCCTCCGCGCGCAACCCTCGGGTGCCCAAGGAACTGGACGCGCTGGTGCTCCAGGCGCTCGCCAAGGACCCGGCCTCCCGGCCGGCCGACGCCGCGGTCTTCCGCAACCGGCTGCGCGGCTGGCTGTCCACCGCCGCGGCCTCCGGCTCACCCGCGGCTCCCGTTTCGCCCGCCGCCGCGACCGCGGCCCCGCCGACACCCCTGGCCAAGGATGCGGCCCCGGCCGCCGCGCCTACCGCCGCGGACACCCCGGCGCACCGCGCCGACCCCCGCGCCACGTACGGCCTCGGCGGCCAGCTGCCGGTCCTGCCGGGCGCGATCCCGCAGCAGCCGGCCGGCGCGCCCGGCGGGCCGCTGCACCAGGCCCCCGGGCAGTTCCCGCCGCACATACCCGCGCAGGGCGCGAGGGACGCGAGGGACGCCACCCCGCCGCCGCCCGCGCAGCCGCAGCACCCCGCGTACGGTCAGGCGGCCCCGCACACGCCCGCATCGCACACGCCCCCGCCGCACAC
>JAJSZB010000300.1:0-8867 GCA_050613715.1 Streptomyces sp. IBSBF 3018 | reverse complement strand
CCCCCCGCCGAGCCCGCCCGAACGTCCGCCACGGCGCCACCCGCCGACGCGCGGGCTCGCACGCCCGACACCGGCCCATCCGCCGCGACGCAGGCCCGCCCGGCCGACGCCCGCCGGCACCCGGATGCGCAAGGCGGCGCTGCCGACGCGGGGCGGCAGACTGGTGCGCGGGCTCGGACGGCCGACGTGGACCCGCAGGCCCGCCCGGCCGCTACGGGACCCTCCGCCGAGGTGAGCCCGGACGCCGATGCGCGCGTTCGCACGGACGATGCAGGCCCGCGTGCCGGTGCGTCGGCCCGTCCAGCCGACCAGACCCCGTACGCCGACGTGCCCGTGCGTACGGCCGACGCGCGCAGGCACCCCGATGCGCAGGGCGGCGCGGGGCGGCGGGCCGGGGCGTCTGCCCGCAGAGCCGATGCGGGCCCGCAGGCCGGTGTGCCTGGCCGCATGGACTCGCCGGGCGCCGGTGGGTCCGGTGCGGGTGACGCGTTCGACGCGGGAGGCCGCGGCCTTCGTCGCGACGGCGGCGCGGCGGACAGTACGCCGGATCTCGTGCCGCCTCCGCCGGACCCGTTGCCGTGGCCCGCTCCCGCGCCGGCCCCTGCGCCGCTCCCCGGGTTTCCGCCAGTCCTGCCGGACCCGCCGCCGCTGCCGCCGTCTACGCCGGACGAGTGACCTGCCGCTCGGGCGCTCGCCAACGCGGCGGACGACCGTCCCGGAGCCGCCCCGCGCCTAGGGTTCGCCGGCCCGGGGGCGCGCGGTAGCCGGGGAGGAGGTGCGCTCGGTGCCGCCACGTAGCGCATCCTCAAGCGCGGCCCCCGCGGGCGCGGACTCGCGGGCTGCTCGCGCCGCACCCGTTCGGCGGGGAACGCGTGGCCGGGGGACCTCGCAGTCGCCCGGCCGGGGAAACACGCGCTCGGCGCCGCCACGCAGCGCCCCCTCAAGCGCGGCCCCCGCGAGCGCGGACTCGCGGATTACTCGCGGGCCACCCGTTCGGCGGGGAACGCGTAGCCGGGGGCCTTCCGCGTAGCCGGCGCATCCCCGGCCGCGTAGCCGGGGAGGCGCGTGCCTGGCGCCGGCACGCAGCGCATCCCTCAGGCGCCGCCCTCCGCGGACGCGGACTCGCGGATCACCCGTTCCGCCAGGAACGCGTAGCCGTCCTGCTCGGCCTGTGACCACTCGATCCGCACGGTCTCGCCCGCGTTCAGCGAGCGGAAACCCGTCGCCTCGATCGCCGAGAAGTGCGCCCAGCAGCCGCCCGGTGTCTCGGGGGAGTCCAGGACGCCCCAGCCCTCGTCGTCATGCCATTCGCGTACCGTCGCGCGCGTCATCCCCATGCGCCGAACGGTACGCGCCCCGGACCGGTGCCGCCCGCAGGGCTCACGGCAGGGTCAGCACCCGCGGCCCCTCCTCCGTGACCGCGATCGTGTGCTCGATGTGGGCCGCGCGGGAGCCGTCCGTGGTGCGCAGGGTCCAGCCGTCGGGGTCGGTGCGGTACGCGTTCCGGCCGCCGGCCATCATCATCGGCTCGATCGCCAGGGTCAGGCCGGGGCGCAGCGGGAAGCCGCGGCCCGGGCGGCCGCGGCCCGGCACCGAGGGGTCCTCGTGCATGCGCCGGCCGATGCCGTGGCCGCCGAAGTCCGGCGGCATGCCGAAGCCCGCCTCGTCGGCGACCGCCCCGATCGCGGCCGAGATGTCGCCGATCCGGTTGCCGGGGACGGCCGCCGCGATGCCCGCCTCCAGCGCCCGCCGGGTCGTCTCGATCAGCGCCAGGTCCTCGGGGCGGGCTTCGCCGACCACGAAGCTGATCGCTGCGTCGCCGGTCCAGCCCTCCAGCGTCGCGCCGCAGTCGACGCTCACCAGGTCGCCGTCGCGCAGCCGCTCCTCGGTGGGGATGCCGTGGACCACCGCGTCGTTCACCGAGACGCAGATCACCGCGGGGAACGGCGTCGGCGCGAAGTGCGGCCGGTAGCCCAGGAAGGGCGACGTCGCGCCCGCCTTGGCCAGCACCTCCCGCGCCACCTCGTCCAGCTCCCGCAGCCGCACCCCGACCGCCGCGGCGTCGCGCGCGGCGACCAGCGCGTTCCCCACCACACGCCCGGCCTCGCGCATCGCCTCCAGCGCCGCGGGGCTCTTGATCTCCACCATGTCCGTCCACCTCTCCGGCGCCCGGGCCGGTGCCGACACCGCTCACGGCCTTCCGACACCGCTCACGGCCGGTCACGCCGCTCCCCGGCCGCTCCGGCGGCTCTCGCCGCTCCCGCCGTCGGGCCCGGCAACCGCACGGCACCACCCGGGCTGTCCCAATACTTATACCGGTATTAGTATCACAGGCATGGTGAGGACCCCCTTGACCCCGTGGGAACGAGAACGCGGGGAGCGGTTCGGAACGCTGCTGCGCCGGGCCCGTGGCGACCGCAGCATGGTGGAGGTCGCCGCGGCGGCCGGGGTGTCGGCGGAGACGCTGCGCAAGATCGAGACCGGGCGGGCGCCGACCCCGGCGTTCTTCACGGTGGCGGCGCTGGCCGCGGCGCTCGGCATATCGCTGGACGAACTGGCCGCGACCTGCCTGCCCGCCGACCTCCCCGGAGGCGTCGCGCAGCCCCCGGCGTTGTCGGCCTGACCCGGTCGCGCCCGCGCCGCGGCCGCCCGCTCAGTCCCTGGACGCCGGGCGCCCGCGCCGCGGCCGCCCGCTCAGTTCTTGAACGCCGGCAGGTCCCGGAACGGACCCGGCAGCAGCTTCGTGCACGCGTGCGACGCCGGCGAGGTCAGCGCGTCGGACTTGCAGGTGTAGTAGTCGCGGTAGGCGAGCTGGAAGCCGTACGTCGCCGCGACGATCGCCAGCGTGACCGCGCTGGTCACGATGCCCGTCCACGCCGCGGTCAGGAACGACCGCTGCGCGTCGGGGCTGGGCGCCGGCGGCGCGGGACGCGGTGTCTGCGTCGCGTCGGCGAGCGCGGAGGCCGCCGAGGCGCGCGCGGACTCGCGGTCCTCGGGCGACATGCGCAGCGCGCTGATCCCCCAGTACAGGGCGAGCGCGCCGAGCAGCAGCCCGATCGCGGTCCAGCCGAAGAGCGCGAAGATCAGGCCCCAGCCGCCGCACACCAGCGCGTAGCGGGAGCGCCGCTGGGCCGGGTCGGTCGGGTCGAACCGCGGGCCGGTGCCCTGCGGACCGCTGGGCTGTTGCTGCTGCGGGGGGCGCTGGAACGGGTCGGGCCGGCCCGACTGCGGCTGCCGGCTGCTCCACTGGCTGCCCCACGCGGGCGGCGGCGGGGGAGGCGTACCGCGTCCGTCACCGCCCGAACTGTCACCGCCGGAAGCGCCACTGCCGGAAGCGCCACTGCCGGAACCGTCCCCGCCGGACCCCTCGCCCTGGCCGGAACCGCCCTGCGGCCCCTGCGGCCCCCGCGGCTGCCACGGCCGGTCCGGGGTCCCCTCGGCCGGCGGCGCGAACGGGTTGTCCCGCTGATCGCCCTCGGGCGCGCGCAGCGCGAGTTCAATGCGGCCGCTGCTCATGGTGTGATGCGCCATCCCTCTGGGCTCGACTCCTGTCGCGTACGTCTGTCGTACGCCGCTCGTACGTGTTGCCTCCAACGAAACGCTACCGTCCGCGCGCTCCCCCGTCCCGCGGGGGCCGTGCCCGGTGCCGGTATCGTTGCTGACGGTCGGCGGCTTCGTAGGGTTCCCCGGAATCCGGGCGGGTCCCGACTCGTAGGAACATCCAAGGGGACGTGTCCGGCAATGCCCCGGGACGTCCGCAGTGTCCGATGCCGCGCGACGACCCCGGTCAACGTCCACGCCCCGAGCCGCATTCCCGATCAGCCGTTCCGCGCGCGCCGCGCGCACCGCACCGAGAGAGGCCCGAACCGTGGCCCGCACCCCTGCCCGCCTCGTCGTCCTCGTCTCCGGTTCCGGTACGAACCTGCAGGCGCTGCTCGACGCCATCGACGCCGACCCCGGGTACGGCGCCCGCGTCGTCGCCGTCGGAGCCGACCGCGACGGGATCGCCGGACTCGCCCGCGCCGAGCGCGCCGGGCTGCCCACCTTCACCGTGAAGGTGGGCGACCACGCCGACCGCGCCGCCTGGGACCTCGCGCTGGCCGAGGCCACCGCGGCGCACGACCCCGACCTGGTGGTGTCGGCCGGCTTCATGAAGATCGTCGGCAAGGAGTTCCTGGCCCGCTTCGGCGGCCGGTTCGTGAACACCCACCCGGCGCTGCTGCCCAGCTTCCCCGGCGCCCACGGCGTCCGCGACGCGCTCGCGTACGGCGCCAAGGTCACCGGCTGCACCGTCCACTTCGTCGACGACGGCGTCGACACCGGCCCCGTCATCGCGCAGCGCGCCGTCGAGGTCCGGCCGGACGACACGGAGGAGGCGCTCCACGAGCGCATCAAGGACGTCGAGCGGCGCCTGCTCGTCGACGTCGTAGGACGGCTGTCGCGCGACGGCTACCGCATCGAAGGACGAAAGGTACGGATTCCGGCATGAGCGCCGACGTCACTCCTGGCACCCCCGGCACGGACACCCCCGGCTCCACCGAGACCCCCGGCGCCCCCGGCACGGGCACCTCCGGCACGGGCGCCCCCGACCGCGACCCCGCCACCAAGCGGGCCTTCCGCCGGGCCCTGATCAGCGTCTACGACAAGAGTGGCCTGGAGGAGCTGGCCCGCGGCCTGCACGCGGCCGGCGTCGAACTCGTCTCGACCGGCTCGACCGCCGCCCGGATCGCCGGCGCGGGCGTGCCGGTGACCCGGGTCGAGGAGCTGACCGGCTTCCCCGAGTGCCTGGACGGCCGGGTCAAGACGCTGCACCCGCGGGTGCACGCCGGCATCCTCGCCGACCTGCGGCTGGAGGACCACCGGCGGCAGCTGGAGGAGCTGGACATCCGGCCGTTCGAGCTGGTGGTCAGCAACCTCTACCCGTTCAGCGAGACCGTCGCCTCGGGCGCGAGCCCGGACGAGTGCGTGGAGCAGATCGACATCGGCGGCCCCTCGATGGTCCGCGCCGCCGCCAAGAACCACCCCTCGGTGGCGATCGTGACCAGCCCGGCGCGGTACGCCGACGTGCTGGCCGCCGCCGAGGCTGGCGGCTTCGACCTGGCCACGCGCAAGCGGCTGGCCGCCGAGGCGTTCCAGCACACCGCCGCGTACGACGTGGCCGTGGCCTCCTGGTTCGTCGGCAGCGGCTACGCCGAGCAGGACGACTTCCCGTCCTTCGCCGGCGCGACGTACACCCGGCAGTCCACCCTGCGCTACGGCGAGAACCCGCACCAGGGCGCGGCGCTGTACTCCGACGGCAGCGGCGCGGGCCTGGCCGGCGCGGAGCAGCTGCACGGCAAGGAGATGTCGTACAACAACTACGTCGACACCGAGGCCGCGCGCCGGGCGGCGTACGACCACGACGGCGTGTGCGTGGCGATCATCAAGCACGCCAACCCGTGCGGCATCGCGGTCGGCGCGGACGTCGCCGAGGCGCACCGCAAGGCCCACGCGTGCGACCCGCTGTCCGCCTTCGGCGGGGTGATCGCGGTGAACCGGCCGGTGTCGGTGGCGATGGCCGAGCAGGTCGCGGAGATCTTCACCGAGGTGATCGTCGCGCCGGCGTACGAGGACGGCGCGGTCGAGGTGCTGTCGCGCAAGAAGAACATCCGCGTGCTGCGCTGCGCGGGCGCGCCCGCCGCAGTCCTGGAGCAGCGCCCGATCGAGGGCGGCCTGCTGGTCCAGCACAAGGACCGGCTCCAGGCCGCGGGCGACGACCCGGCGACCTGGACGCTGGCCACCGGCGAGGCGCTGGACGCGGCCGGCCTGGCGGACCTGGGCTTCGCCTGGCGGGCCTGCCGCGCGGTGAAGTCCAACGCGATCCTGCTCGCCAAGGACGGCGCGACGGTCGGCGTGGGCATGGGCCAGGTCAACCGGGTCGACTCGGCGAAGCTCGCGGTGGCGCGGGCGGGCGCGGAGCGGGCGGCCGGCTCCTACGCGGCCTCCGACGCGTTCTTCCCGTTCCCGGACGGCTTCGAGGTGCTGGCCGAGGCGGGCGTCAAGGCGGTGGCCCAGCCCGGCGGTTCGGTCCGCGACGAGCTGGTGGTCGAGGCGGCGCGCAAGGCGGGCGTCACGATGTACTTCACGGGGACGCGGCACTTCTTCCACTGAGGTGCGCCGAGCGCTCCCGAGCGTTCCCGAGTGTTACGGCGGCGGGGGGGGGGGGGGGGGCCGGCGGGGGGGCGCCCCCCCCCCCCCCCCCCCCCCCCCCCCCCGCCGCATCCGACGCCCGCGCCCCCGCCCGCCGCGACAGCGCGCCCTACGCTCTCACGCCTCGTCGAAGTAGTGCCCGTCCTCCAGCTCCGCGAGCAGCCCGGGGCCGACCGGGTCCCAGCCGAGCAGCTCGCGGGTGGAGGCGTTCGGCATGGTGACGTCGAGCGCCGCGAACTGGAAGCCCGTGAAGTGCTCCGCGGCCCGCTCGGCCGGGATGCTCGCGGTGGGCAGGCCCAGGTGGCGGCCGATGGACTCGGCGATCGTCCGCACCTCGATGCCCTCCTCCGCCGCGCCGATGATCGGCACGCCGGCCGGAGCCTTCTCCAGCGCCAGCCGGAACAGCCGGGCCAGGTCCTCGGTGTGCACGGCCGGCCAGTGGTTGGCGCCCTCCCCGACGTAGCCGGAGACGCCCCGCTCGCGGGCCACCCGGATCATCATCGGGACGAAGCCGTGCCGGTCCCGCGCGCTGTGCGTGACCGGCGGGACGGCCATCAGCAGCGGCCGCACGCCGCGCTCGGCGAAGCCGGCGATCTCGCGCGCGACGGCGCTGCGCGGGTTGGCCTGGAAGGCCGCGTCGCTCGCCGGGTCGCCGGTGGGCGTCAGGCCGATGCCGACGAACGTCTTCTGCGCGCCGGAGCCGGAGCCCGGGCCCCCGGCCAGGGCGTCGCCCAGCGCCCGCACCACGGCCAGGTCGGTGCGCACCGCGGCCGGGAAGTCGCCCGCGGCCAGCGTCGCGTGGTCGAAGGCGAGGTGGACCACCGCGTCCGCGCCGGCCGCGGGTTCGCGGAGCGCGTCCAGGTCGGCCATGTCGGCGCGGTACGCCTGCGCGCCGAGCGCCTCGACCGCGGCGGCCGACTGCGCGGACCTGGCCAGGCCCACCACCTCGTGGCCCGCGCCGAGCAGTTCGGGCACCACGGCCGACCCGATGTGGCCGCTGGCGCCGGTGACGAAAACACGCATGGTGACTCCCGTGCCGAGCCGTCCCGCCGGTGCGGGACGCAAGTGATGTGACTCGGTACCGTCACCGTACCCCAGAACGGGCATGCGACGGTACCGAGTCACATCACTTATGCTGTGCGTATGGGCCGATGGGAGCCGAACGCGCGGGAGAGGCTGGTGCTGGCCGCGCTCGACCTGTTCACCGAGCAGGGCTACGACAGCACCACGGTCGCGCAGATCGCCGAGCGCGCCGGGCTGACCAAGACCACCTTCTTCCGGCACTTCCCGGACAAGCGCGAGGTGCTCTTCGTCGGCCAGCCGGTGCACAGCAAGCTGCTCGTCGACGCGATCGCCGACGCGCCCGCGGACACCACGCCGGTGGCGGCGGTCGCCGCGGCGCTGGACGCGGTCACCGCGTCGTTCACGCCGGAGCAGCGCGCGTTCGGGCCGCGGCTGCTGAAGGTCATCGCCGCCAACCGCGAGCTGCGGGAGCGCTCGGCCTTCAAGCGCTACGGCCTCGCGGAGGCGGTGGCACAGGCGCTGCGGCTGCGCGGCGTCGAGGAGCGGACCGCGACGGTCGCCGCCGAACTCGGGATGGCCGCGTTCCACGACGCGTTCGCGCGCTGGACCGAGCCGCCGCACGAGCGCACGTTCACGGAGCTGGCCCGCGAGGAACTGGAGCAGTTGCGGGCCGCGGCGGCGGGGCTGGGCGAGCCGCTGACCGCGGCGGCCGGGCTGGGCGAGGTGCGGGCCTGACGCTCGCCCGCGGGCGGCTGAGCCGGGGGCGGCCGCCGGCCGCGGATCTACCGGCGGGTCGCGGATCTACGGCGAGCCGCGGATTTGTCGCGGGCCGCGCACCTACCGCGGGTCGCGGATGACGACCGTGTGCGCCATCTTGTCGGCGAACGTCTGCTTCTTCCCGTCCCACAGCGGCCACAGGAAGCCGAGGTAGCAGGGCAGGGCGTCGAGGACGTGCAGCAGCCGGCGGCCGAACGCGAGGCCGAAGCCGAGCGCCGAGCCGTCCTGCTCGCGCAGCAGCCGGATGCCGACGATCCGCTTGCCCGGCGTCTGCCCGGTCTTCCCTTCCCGCACGATCAGGAAGACCACCGCGGCCAGCGCCAGCACCCCGCCGATCGCCATCAGGGTCAGGGACGCGGCGGGCGTCTTCGGCGTCGGGCACGCGTCACGGCTGATCCCCGCGTCGTCGCAGTCCTGCCAGCGGTCCGCGAGTTTCACCGCAAGCTGCACGTACCCGGCCGTGATCAGGCCGGACGGCACGAGCATGACCGTCAGCCAGTCCAGCAGCAGCGCGCCGAGCCGGGCCCCCCAGCTCGCGAGCGGCGGCATCCCGGGCGGCATGCCCGGCACCGGCATCCCGGGCGCGGGGTAGCCGTAGCCGGCGGCGTAGGGGTACGCGCCCGGCGCCGGGTAGCCGTAGCCGCTCCCGTGGGCCGGCTGCCCGCCGTACGGGGACTGCTGCCCGCCGTACGGCGACGGAGGCTGGGACTGCGGCTGCGGCTGCGGCTGTGCGTACGGCGAGGGGCTCCCGTACGGCGACGGGTTCCCGTACGGCTGCGCGGGCGCGCCCTGCTGCGGTTGCTGCGGTTGTTGCGGCGGGGTGCCGTACGGCGTGCCGGGGCCGGGGGGCTGACTCACTCGTGGTCCTAGGGAGGGGC
>JAJSZB010000002.1:0-65620 GCA_050613715.1 Streptomyces sp. IBSBF 3018 | reverse complement strand
GCGCGTACGGCGGGCGGGACGGGCGGCGGGGACGAGGCGCGCGGAGCCGGGGCGGCCGGGAGGCGTACGGCCCGCGCGGGCGGCGATGTTGCCCCGGACGCGGAGGCCGCGGCGACCGGCGACGCGCCCGGTGCGGGAAGCGCGTCCGGCCCGACCGGCACCCCCGGCGCCAGCGGCCCGACCGGCGCCGCAGCCGGCACCGGCACCGCCACCACCGACGACAGCACACGCGACGACGGCGCGCAGACCACCGACTCCTTCCTGCTCGCGCCCCCGCACGCGTCCGGCGACTCCGACACCCTCGTGCTGACCGGCGCGGGGCGGCCGCCCGCCGACCCGCGTGAGGGCGACGCCTACGAGGGCGACCCGCGCGAGGAGGACCCCGCCGCGGCGCGGCCCGCCGCCGGCCCGGTCTGCGTCGCGTGCGGCGTCGGCGGCGTGGACGACGACGGCTACTGCGAGCGCTGCGGCCACGCCCAGCCGCGCCGGCGCGACCACCAGGAGAAGGAGCTGGAGGGCGTGGCGGCGGTCAGCGACCGCGGGCTGCGCCACCACCGCAACGAGGACGCCTTCGCGCTCGCCACCACGTCGCTGCCCGACGGCACGCCCGCGGTCGCCGCGGTGGTGTGCGACGGCGTGTCCACCGCCTACCGCCCCGACGACGCGTCGGCCGCGGCCGCCGCCGCGGGCGGCGACGCGCTGCTGGCCGCGCTGGAGCGCGGCGCCGCGGTCGAGGAGGCGATGCGCGGCGCGCTGCTCACGGCCTTCGACGCGGTCTCCGCGCTCGCCGAGGAGGAGGCGCCGGACGGCGCCGCGCACCGCAACTCCCCCGCCTGCACCTGCGTGAGCGCCGTCGTGGCCGGCGAGGTGTTCACGGTGGGCTGGATCGGCGACAGCCGCGCGTACTGGGTCCCCGACGACCGGGCGCTGCCGGCCGCGCGGCTCACCGAGGACGACTCGTGGGCGGCGGCGATGGTCACCGCGGGCCTGATGTCGGAGGCCGAGGCGTACGCGGACGAGCGCGCGCACGCGATCACCGGCTGGCTGGGCGCGGACGCGGTCGAGGTGGACCCGCACGTGGCCGCCTTCCGGCCGGAGGGCCCCGGGGTGATCGTGGTGTGCACCGACGGGCTGTGGAACTACGCGGAGTCCGCGGCGGAGATGGCCGGGGCCGTCCCCGCCGACGCCCGCGCCCGCCCGCTGAGCAGCGCCCGCGCCCTGGTGGGCCTGGCGCTGGACGGCGGCGGCCACGACAACGTAACGGTCGCGGTGCTGCCGTTCCCGGCCGCCGTGTCACGGGCAGGATTCCCACCCGCCGTCTAGGACGGCGCGCCCAGCGCTTCCGGGGAAGCCGCGGGCGGGCCGGGGACGACCGGGTGCCCACGCAGGGCTCATACAGAACGCAGGGGGTTCATCGATGGCCACATTCTCCAAGCCGGACGTGCCGCAGTTCTCCGTCGACGTCTACCAGAACGAGTACCTCCCGGAGGGCGGGCGCGAGGTCAACGCCGTCGTGACGGTCACCTCGACCGGCGGCGGCACCTCCGGCGGGCGGCCGCCGGCCGGCGCGGGGGCGGCGCCGGGCGCCGGCACGGGACCGAGTGCCGGCGTGGTGATCATGGTCGACTGTTCGGGCTCGATGGAGTACCCGCCGACGAAGATGCGCGGCGCGAGGGAGGCCACCGCGGTCGCCGTGGACGCGCTGCGCGACGGCGTGTCCTTTGCCGTCGTCGCGGGCACCCACACGGCCCGCGAGATCTACCCGGGCAACGGGGGCCTCGCGGTCGCCGACGCCGCCACCCGCGCGCAGGCCAAGCAGGCGCTCCGCAAGCTGACCGCGGGCGGCGGCACCGCGATCGGCACCTGGCTGAAGCTCGCCGACCGGCTGCTGTCCGGCGCGGACGTGTCGATACGCCACGGCATCCTGCTCACCGACGGGCGCAACGAGCACGAGAAGCCGGAGGATCTGCGGGCCGCGCTGGACGCCTGCGCCGGCCGCTTCACCTGCGACGCGCGCGGCGTCGGCACCGACTGGGAGGTCAAGGAGCTGACCGGGATCGCCTCCGCGCTGCTCGGCTCGGTCGACATCGTGGCCGATCCGGCCGGCCTGGCCGCGGACTTCCGGGCCATGATGGAGAACGCGATGGGCAAGGAGGTCGCGGACGTGGCGCTGCGGCTGTGGACGCCGCAGGGCTCCGAGCTCGTCTTCGTCAAGCAGGTCGCGCCGACCGTGGAGGACCTCACCGCCCGCCGCGCCGAGGCCGGTCCGCGGGCCGGCGACTACCCGACGGGTTCGTGGGGCGACGAGTCCCGCGACTACCACGTGCAGGTGCGGGTGCCGGCCCACGCCATCGGCCAGGAGATGCTCGCCGCCCGGCTGTCGCTGGTGCTGCCGCGGCCCGACGGCACCTCGCAGGTGCTCGGCCAGGGACTGGTCCGCGCGGTGTGGACCGACGCACTGGCCATGTCCACCCGGATCAGCCCGCAGGTCGCGCACTACACCGGGCAGGCCGAGCTGGCCCAGGCGATCCAGCAGGGCCTGGAGGCCCGCAAGGCGGGCGACATGGACGCGGCGACCGCCAAACTGGGCCGCGCGGTGCAGCTGGCGAACGCCTCGGGCAACGCCGACACCGCGAAACTGCTGGCCAAGGTGGTGGACGTGGTGGACGCCGCGAGCGGTACCGTGCGCATCAAGGCGAAGGTCGCCGACGCCGACGAGATGACGCTGGAGACGCGGTCGACGAAGACCGTACGCGTGAAGAAGTAGCGTTCGGGTACGAAACGGAGCCGAGGGGTACGTACGTACCCGACGGTGCCCGCGGTGCCGAGGCCGGCACCGCGGGCGGCGCCGACGACGGCGCCGATCACGACGCGCCCCGGGGGTGCGTCCCGAACGCCAGGGCAAGGACCCGCCGGGTCAGGCGGAGGGGGAGCCGGCAGCATGCCGATGTGTCCGAACGGCCACGAGTCGGAGACCGACGACTGGTGCGAGATCTGCGGGATGCGGATGGCCGCGCCCGCGTCGGCCCGCGGGTCGCGCCCGCCCTCCTCCTCGACCTCGGCGTCGTCCGCGTCGTCGGGGTCCTCCGCGCCGCCGGTCTCGCCGTCGCCGCCGAGCTGGGGCGGGCCCGCTCCCGAGGCGCCCCCGGGCGTCGCGGAGCTGTGCCCGCAGTGCGGGACGCCGCGCGAGGGCGGGGCGCTGTTCTGCGAGGAGTGCCGGTACAACTTCAGGACGCACTCGGCGACGACCGTGCCGGGGGCGCGCCCGGAGCATGGAGCGGGTCAGGGCGCGGCCTCGGCCCAGGGGCTCGGGCCTGGTGCCGGTGCGGGAGCGGGGGCGGCAGGCCAGGGCGCCGGTCCGGGCGCGGGGCAGGGCGCGGGCGCGGGCCTCGGCGCGGGGCCGGTGCCGACCGCGCCCGGCTTCCCGCCGTACCAGCGCCACGAGTCGCAGCTCTCGCGCCCCTCGCAGATCAACCGGCCGGCGGAGCCCGTGCCGTCCGAGGGCTTCACGTCGGGCTCCGGCGACTTCCTGCTCGATCCGCCGTCGCGCCCCGCGGCCCCGCCGTCCGCCGGGACCGCGGCGGGCGGCGTCGCCCCACCGGTCACGGCGGGCGGCGCGGGCGCGGCGACCGGCGCGGGTCCGGACGGCACGGCGTTCCCCGGGGTCACCGGGGCCTCGGGGGTCACCGGGTCCCCCGCGGCTCCTGCTGCTCCCGGCGTCCGGGCGGCCGGGCCCGAGGCCGCGGTGCCGTCCGGCCCGGTGGCGCGGACCGCCTGGGTCGCGGTGGTCGCCGCGGACCGCGAGTACTTCACCGCGATGATGGCCCGCAGCGGCCCGGACGCGGAGGGCCTGTACTTCCCGGCGTTCTCGCCGGAGGTGCGGGTCCCGCTGACCGGCGAGAAGGTCACCATCGGCCGGCGCCGCCACCGCACCGGCGAGGCGCCCGACATCGACCTGTCCCGCGCCCCCGAGGACCCCGGCGTCTCGCACCAGCACGCCATGCTGGTCAGGGAGGACACGGGAGGCTGGGCGGTGGTCGACCAGGACTCGACCAACGGCACCACCGTCAACCTCGGCGAGGACCCGATCCGCGCCTACACCCCGGTGCCGCTCGCCGACGGCGACCGGGTGCACGTCGGCGCGTGGACGACCATCACCGTCCGCCTGGTGTGAGGCGGGCGCGGCCGTACGCGAGGCGAGGCGCGGGCGCGCGGAAGCTCCCGGCCGCGGCGGCCTGCGGCGACCAGGAGGACGCCGGCACCGGCCGGCAGGAGCCCGACAGGAGCCCGGCAGGAGCCCGGCAGGAGCAGGAGCCGGCAGGAGCCGACGGCGGAAAGGAGCCGCGATGAGCGCGACGACGAGCGGGGGTCCGGCGCTGCGCCGCCTCGACCTGGGCTGGTTCGTACGACCGGGCGGCGAGACCGCGGACGGACTGCCGCGGGTGGAGCCCGCGCTCGGCTACCTGCTGCGGCACGGCGGCGAACTGCTGCTGTTCGACACGGGCATCGGCGCCGCGGACGCCGAGACCGACGCGCACTACCGCCCGCACCGCCGCCCGGTGCAGGAGGCGCTGGCCGCCGCGGGCGTCGCGCCGGCCGAGGTCACCGCGGTGGTCAACTGCCATCTGCACTTCGACCACATCGGCGGCAACCCGCTCTTCGCCGGCACGCCGATCTACGCCCAGGCCGCCGAACTCGCCCTGGTCCGGGCCGGCGGCCACGCGCCCGAGCAGCTCGCCGACTTCCCCGGCGCGCGCTACGAGGAGTTGGCCGGCGAGGCCGAGATCCGCCCCGGCGTGTGGATCGTGCCCACCCCCGGGCACACCGCGGGCCACCAGTCGCTGGTGGTCAGGCAGCCCGACGGCACGGTCGTGCTGGCCGGGCAGACGCACGCCACGGCCTCGGACTTCGCCGCGGCGCGGCTGGCCGCGACGGCCGCCGCGCAGGGCGCCGCCGCGCCGCTGCCCGAGCCGGACGCCTGGCCCGCGCGGCTGCTGGAGTTCGATCCGCGCAGGGTGCTCTTCGCGCACGACGCGTCGGTGTGGGAGCCGGTCCGGCCGTAGGCCCGCGGAACGCGGCCGGCCGGTCCGGCCGTAGGTCCGCGAAGCGTCACCGGCGCCCCGGGCCCCGTGGATGCGGCTACGGCCGCCCGGCGACGCCCCGGACCCCGGGCGGGGTGCGGCTACCCGACGACCTCCCACACGTCCGGGCCGGCCGGGTCGTCGAGCCAGACCCACTGGCGGTCGCCGTCGACGCTCAGCCCGAAGCGGGTGCGGTGGGGGTGCGGGCCGCGGCCGAACAGCTCCTCGCCCAGGCCGCCGTGACGCCCCGGGCCGCCCGCCGACGCGCCGCGCAGCGGTACGAAGAACGCCGGCGTCGGCAGGAACCGCCCCTCGGCGCGGCCCGGGCCGTGCACGGTGAGCCGGACCAGCCCGGTCGCGAAGGGCGCGAGGACCAGCCCGCCCGGCCGGGTCTGCTCCAGCCAGGCCGCCGGGATCGCGGGCAGCTCGCAGGTCGCGATGATCCGGTCGTACGGCGCCCCCGCGCGGTGCCCGAGCGCGCCGTCGCCGGTGACGACGGTGACCGAGCGCGCGGCGGGGGTGCCGTACGCGAGCAGGTGCGCGCGGGCCGCGTCGGTGATCTCCGCGTCCAGGTCGACGGTGGTGACCGCGCCGGGCCCGAGCCGGTGGGCGAGCAGCGCGGCGTTGTAGCCGGTGCCCGCGCCGATCTCCAGCACCCGCTGGCCGTCCGCGACCAGCAGCGCCTCGCACATCAGCGCCATCAGCGAGGGCTGGCTGCTGGAGGAGACCAGTTCGCCGGCCCTGACGTGGGTCGCGATCGGCCGGTCCGCGTACGCCCCGGCCAGCTCGCGCAGCCGGGCCCGCGTCACGCCGCGGCGGCCGTCCGCACCGGCCCCGCCGCCGTCCGCACCCGCACCGCCCGGGCCACCGCCGTCCGCACCGGCACCCTCCGCACCGACGCTCCCCGTACCCTCCGGATCGTCCGCGCCCTCCGGATCGTCGTCGTCCCCGCCGTCCGCGTGCCACGCGCCGCCCTCGGGTGCGTAGCCCAGCACGAACAGGTGGCGCGGGACCTCCGCGAAGGCCGCGCGCCAGGCCGGGTCGCGCAGGCCGCCGCCGGCCACGATGCGGCGGACCATGCGGGCCCGCAGCGCCCGCGCGGCCAGCCGCGTGCGCTCGTCGGAGCCCGGCCGGCCCGGTCCGCCGCCGGACCCGCCGCCGTACGCGTGCTCGTGCGCGGCACCGCTCACCCTTCCATCGTGCTCCCCGCCGGCGGGTCCTACGACCTGCGTCCTCGGCCGCGGCGTCTGCGACCATGGGAGCGTGACTGAGATCGGGCGCGGGCCGCTGCCGCAGCAGACGTTCTACGAACTGGTCGGCGGGGAGCCGACCTTCCGCCGGCTGGTCCACCGCTTCTACGAGGGCGTCGCGGACGACCCCGAGCTGCGGGCGATGTACCCGGAGGAGGACCTCGGCCCGGCCGAGGAGCGGCTGACGCTCTTCCTCATGCAGTACTGGGGCGGACCGCGCACGTACAGCGACAACCGCGGCCACCCGCGGCTGCGGATGCGGCACGCGCCGTTCGCCGTGGACAAGGCGGCGCACGACGCGTGGCTGCGCCACATGCGCACCGCCGTCGACGAGTTGGGGCTCGCGCCGGAGCACGAGCGGCAGCTGTGGGACTACTTGGTCTACGCCGCCGCGTCGATGGTCAACACCCCGGGCTGACCCCCGGCCGTTCCCCGCGACACCCGCTGCGACACCCCCCGCGACAGCCGCCGCGGCGCCCCCGATCGACGCAGCGCGGTCGAACGCGCGCGGTGGAGTAAGCGCTTCCGCCGGTGGGCCGCGCGGTGCGTCACGATCGGATTGCGACCCTCTCCGCCGCGTTCCACCCCCGCGTCCCCGTTTGAGAGCATCCGGACGGCGACGGGAACGGGGGCACGGGGTGACGGGGTTCGTACTGCTGCGTGTCCGCGCCCACCGGCTGCTGCTCGCCGCCGCCCTGCTCACCGTGGTGCTGACCACCGCCGTACTGGCCACGTTCACCGCGTTCACCGGCGCGATCAGCGACGCCGCGCTGCGCCGCACCCTCCAGCACCAGGCCGCCGACCGGTCGACCGTCGAGGTGCGGGCCGACGTCTCGGGAGCCGCCGCGACCGCGCTGGACGCGACCGTGCGGGAGCGCCTGTCGCACGCCTTCGCCGGGCTGCCTGCCCACGTCCGCGCCAGCACCAGGTCCGGGCCCTACGGCCTGCCCGCCGCGCTGCGCCCCGCCGGCGCGCCCAAGGACGGCGACCCCGACCTGACGCTGCTCGCCACCTTGGACCGGTCCCGGCTGACCCTGGTCTCCGGCGCGTGGCCGGCGCCCGCGGCCAAGGGCGCCGCCGAGGTGCAGACCGCGCTGCCGCTGACCGCCGCGCAGGCGCTGAAGGTACGGCCGGGCCGCGTGCTCACGCTCGCCGACCGGCTCGGCGGGCCGCCGCTGCGCGTCCGCGTCACCGGCCTGTACCGGCCCGCCGACCCCTCGGCGCCGTACTGGCACCTCGACCCGCTGGCCGGCCGCGGCGTGCACACCGTCGCCTTCACCACCTACGGCCCGATGCTGGCCGACCCCGGCAGCTTCGCCTCCGGCCGGGTGCCCGTCGCCGCGATGGCCTGGCAGGCGCAGGGCGACTTCTCGCGCGCCTCCACCGGGCGGATGGACGCGCTGGAGAACAGCGTCGAGCGGACCGTGCGGGGCTTCAAGGACGACGCGGCGACCGGCGACGTGCAGCCGGGCAGCGGCCTGCCCGCGCTGCTGGACGCGCTGCGCCGCAGCATGCTGGTGGCCCGCTCCACGCTGCTGATCGGCGCGCTCCAACTGGTCATCCTGGCCGGCTTCGCGCTGCTGCTGGTGGCCCAGCTGCTGGCCGAGGAGCGCGGCGGCGAGACCGCGCTGCTGCGCGCCCGCGGCGGCTCCCGGGCCAGGATCGGCGGCCTCGCCGCCGCCGAGGCGCTGCTGCTCGCGGTGCCCGCGGCGGTCGCCGCCCCGCTGCTGGCGGGGCCGGTCACCCGGCTGCTGTCCGGCACCGGCGCGCTGGCCCGCACCGGCGTCAGCCTCGGCGGCGGCAGCACCGGCACGGCCTGGCTGGTCGCGGTGGCCGCGGCGCTGGCCTGCGCGCTCGCGGTGATCGCGCCGGCGGTGCGCTCGGGCCGGGGCCTGGCCGCTCGCCCGCGGCGCGGCGCGCTGCCCGGCGTGCTCCAGGCCGGTGCGGACGTCGGGCTGCTGGTGGTCGCGGGCCTCGCGTACTGGCAGTTGCAGCGGCGCGCGTCCGGCAGCGGCGCGCTCAGCTCCAGGGCGGGCGGCGGGCTCGGCGTGGACCCGGTGCTGGTCGCGGCGCCCGCGCTGTGCCTGCTGGCCGGGACGGTCCTGGTGCTGCGGCTGCTGCCGCTGGTGGCGCGGCTGGGCGAGCGGCGGGCCGCCCGCACCCGCGGGCTGCCGCTGGCGCTGGCCGGCTGGCAGCTCTCGCGCCGGCCGCGGCGCGGCGCGGGCGCGGCCATGCTGCTGGTGCTCTCCGTCGCCATGGGCATGTTCGCGATCGGCCAGGGCGCCAGCTGGGACCGCTCGCAGCGCGACCAGGCGGAGTTCTCGGTCGGCTCCGACATCCGCGTCACCAGCATGACCACGCCGCCCTTCGGCCAGGCGGGCATCTACGCCGCGGTGCCCGGCGTCACCGCCGCCGCGCCCGCGACCCGCGAGCAGCTGCTGCTCACCCAGCAGCGGCAGGCCACCGCGCTGATCATCGACACCCGCCAGGCCGGCAAGGCCATGCGGGTGCGCTCCGACCTGACCGACGGCCGGCCGATCGGCGACGTGCTCGCACCGCTGCGCCCGCGCGGCGCCGCCGACCCGGCCGGCTTCACCCTGCCAGGGACCGCCCGCTCGGTCGCCCTCACCGCCACGCTCACCGCGACGGGCCCGGACGGCCGGGTGATCCGCGGCGGCGACGCCGACGCCGACCACCTGACGGCCACCGTGACCGACGCTGAGGGCGTCACGTACGCCTTCGTGGTCGGCGACCTGCCGCCGGACGGCGTCCCGCACACGCTGCTGCTCGACCTGACGGCCCAGATCGGCGCGGGCGGCGGCGCGCCGGCCGGGCCGCTGCACCTGGTCGGCCTGGACGTGGGCTACTCGATGCCGTCGGTCAGCCGGCGGCACGTGCTCACCGTCGCGTCGGCCGCGGTCACCTCGGCGGACGGCACGGTACGCGGCCTCGCGCCGGACACCGCGGAGCCGTGGGACGCGGACGCGTCGTTCGACAACCCCGACCTGGGCGGGCTGCCGGGCGACGTGCCGCCGGACGCCGAGGCGCCGCGCACCTCCGGCGGCGCCCTGCTCTCGCTCACCTACACCACCGGCTCGGAGACGCTCGACCCGGACGCGTACCAGCCGCAGCCGTCCGTCACCGTACGGCTGCGGGCCCGCGCGCCCCGGCCGTCCGCGCTCACCGGGGTCGCCACCGACGACTATCTGAAGGCGGTCGGCGCGAAGGTCGGCGGCCTGGTGCAGGCGCAGTTGGCCGGCGAGACGCTGCCGGTGCGCATCGTGGCCGCGGTGCACGCGCTGCCCGGCACGGGCGCGGGGGCGGCGGGCGGCGCGGGCGAGGACTCCGCGGGCGCGGCGGGCGCGGCGGGCGACGGCGGCTCGGACGCCTCCGCGGAGGTGGACGGGGACGCGGGCAAGGACGCGGGCGCGCTGCTGCTCGACCTGCGGGCGGTGGACCGGGTGCTGCTGTCCATGGACGCGCAGCCGCTGCAGCCCAGCGAGTGGTGGGTGGCCGTGGCGCCGGGCGGTTCCGCGAAGGCCGCGGCGGCGCTGCGGGCGCGCACCGACGTGGACACCGTCCTCGTACGGCAGGAGACCGCGGACGACCTGCGGGCCGATCCACTGGGCGCCGGGCCGCAGTCGGCGCTGCCCGCGGCGGTGGTCGCGGCGGCGGTGCTGGCCGCGCTGGGTTTCGCGGTGTCGGCGGTGGGGGCGGTGCGCGAGCGGGCGGCGGAGTTCGCGGTGCTGCGGGCGCTCGGCGCGCCCCGGCGCGGCCTGGCCCGGATGATCGCGGCGGAGCAGGGGCTGCTGGTGGTCGTGTCGCTGGCGGTCGGGATCGCGCTGGGCGCGCTGCTCACCCGGCTGGTCACGCCGCTGATCGTGCTGACCGCGCAGGCGACGAAGCCGGTGCCGCGGGGGGGGGGGGCGCGGCCGCCCCCCCCCCCGGCCCGGCCCCCACCGCCGAAGCAGATCTAGCCCACGGTGATCCGGTCGATGTCGGGCGCCCAGCCCGACGGGTTGCCGATGGTGATCGAGTTCCCCGTGCCGGCCGCGAGGCCGAGGTTCACCGTCACGGTCCCGACCGCGTTCCAGTCGCCGGTCGACGGGAAGGTGACGGTGGTCGCCGCGCCGCCGTTCGCGCTGATCGTGGCGGTGCGGGTCTCGGCGCTCGCGTAGTGGACGGTGACCGCGGCGGTGCCGCCCGACCCGCCGTCGACGCCGTGCACGGTCACGGTGGCGCCGTTGCCGACGTAGCCGACCTTCGCGCCGCCGGAGCATCCGGAGCAGGAGGCGACGACGGCCGTGCCGGTCAGCGTGCTGCCGGCCGCCTCGGCCTCGTAACTGCCGCCGCCCGTACCGCCGCTGCCGCCCGAGCCGACGGTCATCGAGCCGAGCCCAAGCCAGCCGTCCGCGTTCTGCGTCGCATTGGCGAAGCGCAGCTTCTTCGCGTTCGCGCTGACGGACTCCAGCGGGTTCTTCACCCGCATCACCAGCTGGTAGGAGCCGGAGGACACCGCGGACAGGTCGACCGCGGTCTGGAAGTACTGCGGGTAGCCGTAGTCCAGGTAGGTCGGGTCCTGGCCGACCCCCCAGTCCGGGAACGCGCGGATCTTGGCCGGCATGACGGTCCGCAGGTCCCAGGGGGTGTCCCAGGTCTTGACCACGTGCCCGCTGCCGTCCTTGAGCCCCAGGCTGACGGTCCAGGGGTAGTAGAACGGCGCGACGCCGTCATCGGTGATGTGCACCCCGACGGTCGTGGTGCCGCTCGCGGTGTTCTTGAAGTACGCGTCCTTGACGCCGAGGTCGTAGCCCATCAGCCGGACCGCGGCGCCGACGTTCGGATCGGTGGGGGAGTAGCTCTGGCTGCCCTGGTCGATCTTCCAGGTGGTGTGCTCCAGTTCGAGGCACGCCTTCATGTCGTCCACCTGCCCCGAGCCGCCGGGCCAGGAGGAGAACGCCGACGACTGGATCTCCGGACGCACCTCGCCGCCCATCGAGTCGGTGATCCACTTGTTCTCCACGCCTTCGTTCAGCGCCAGTTGCAACTGCGCGTAGTTCGCGCCGCCCAGTGACTGAGGCAGCGTGACGCCGGCCAGGGGGCTGCCCTCGCGGAAGCAGAACGAGTCGTCGTGGTAGCCGACGTCGAGGTTGTTCGCCGCGCCGCCGCCGGACGTCGGGTAGCGCACCTCCAGCTTCGTGGTGCGGAAGGCGTTGTCGTAGTCCTGGATGATCTGCGCCGCGTGCGCGTCGGTCGGCATGTAGTTCGGGTAGCTGTCGCCTGAGGTGTCGGTGTCGTACGGCCAGGTGTGCCACTCGCCCCACAGGCCCACCAGGCCCATGTGGATGAACCCGATGCGCGGGTCGCCGTCGTAGCGGGCACCGAACGCGGCGATGAACCGGCCCACGGCGTCCAGCAGGTACGGGCTGTCGTAGTCCGGACTCATGGTGTTCCAGTACGTGTTGGTGCGGTACGTCACGTGCCCGTCGAAGCAGTGCGGGATGGCGTTGCCCGGATGCGCGCCGGCGTCGCCCGGGTACTCCATGTAGAACCGGATCGCGGCCTGGTTGCCGTACGACGCCATCTCGTCGAGCGCGTTGTCCAGCACGCTCCAGTCGTAGCTGCCGCAGTTGTTCGGGTCGGTCATCACCTCCGACAGGCCGAAGTAGCTCCACTGGAGCGAGTGCGGGTACCCGGAGTTCTCGTCGCTGCCGGGGGAGTAGTACGTCGCGAATCCCTTGAGCGGGTTGTCCAGCGGGCCCGGCGCCGATGTCAGCGGGTGGGCCTGCAGCGACGGGTCGGGCGACGACGGCGGCGCCGGCCGCGCGGGGACGCCGTGCGCGACGGCGGTGAACGCGGGAGCGGCGTGCGCGTGCGACCTGCCGGCGGCGCGCTTGCCGCCTGCCGGGCCCGCGGCGGCGGGACCCGCGGCGAACGCCGTGAACGCGATCGCGAACAGGGCGGTGCACAGGGCGACCAGCAGCGGCGTCCGGCGTCTCGGTGGTGCGGTGGTGCGCATGGACCGACCTCCATATCGGGGTGATTCAGGCATGGCAGGGCCCTGCCCCGGCGTCCGCGAGCAGCGCGCGCCGGGGCTGACAAGGGCAGGGATACGCGGAGGTGTTGACAAAATTTCGAAGAGCTTCATCATTATTGGCGTGCAGATCGCCCTGTGGCAAGGGTCACAACCATGATCGAAGCCCGTACCGAAGAGGAGGCCGCATGTCCGCGCTGACCGGCTGGACGTCCAGCCGAACGGCGGCCGCGCGCCGCGACGGACGGCTCGCCGGGTCGCGAAGACCCCGGCGCCCCCGCGACGACCGGCGCATCGCGCCGCTGTTCATCGCCCCCGTGCTGATCGGCTTCGCGGTCTTCTACGTGTACCCGACGGTCCGCGGCGTCTGGTACTCGATGACCGACTACAGCCTCCTCAACTCACCGTCGTACGTGGGCGGCGACAACTACTCGCAGCTCCTGCACGACGACCAGTTCTGGAACTCGCTGAAGGTCACGGCCTATTACGTCGGCATCAACATCGTCAGCCAGACCGTCCTGGCCCTCGGCCTCGCGGCGCTGATGCACCGGCTGACCCGCTCGGCGGTCCTGCGCGCGACCCTGCTGCTGCCCTGGCTGGTCCCCAACGTCACCGTCGGCCTGCTGTGGGCGTGGCTGCTGGACGCCAACCTCGGCTTCGCCAACCACCTGCTGAGCACCATGGGCATGGGCACGGTGTCGTTCTACTCGCCGAACTGGGCGATGCCCTCGGTGGCGCTGGTCAACACCTGGGCGTACACCGGCTACACCGCGCTGCTGCTCTACGCCGGGATGCTGCAGATCCCCCAGGAGCTGTACGAGAGCGCCGTCGTCGACGGCGCGGGGGAGTTCCGGATGTTCGGGCGGATCACCCTGCCGCTGCTGCGGCCGATCCTCGCCCTGGTCCTGGTCGTCTCGCTGATCGGCTCGTTCCAGATCTTCGACACGGTCGCGGTGGTCTACCGCGGCTCCCCGATCCCGGAGACCCGGGTCATCTACTTCTACATCTACCAACAGGCGTTCACCTTCTTCCACATGGGCTACGCCTCCGCCGTCGCCATGGTGCTCGTGGTGGTCCTCGGCCTGCTCACCTTCGTACAACTGCGGCTGCTGCGCGCCTCGCGCTCGGACCTCGGTTAGCCAGGAGAAGCGATGTCCTCGATGTCACTGAGACGCTCGATGTCCCCGAGGCGGGGTTCGCGGGCCGGGCGCTGCGTGGCCTGGGCGATCCTGATCGCCGCGGTGATCGTGACCGTGTTCCCGTTCTACTGGATGGTGCGCACCGCGCTCACGCCGGCCGGCGACCTGTTCACCGACTCCCACGCGCTGTGGCCGCACCACCCCACCCTGATCAACTTCAAACGCGTGCTGGGGATGACCGACGCGGAGCAGAACCGCGCCGCGGGCGGCTCCGGGGCGCAGATCAACTTCCTCTGGTACACGCTCAACTCGGTCATCTACAGCGGCGTGATCGCGATCGCCCAGACCTTCTTCTGCGCGATGGCCGGCTACGCCTTCGCCCGGCTGCGCTTCCCCTGCCGCGACGCCCTCTTCGGCGTGCTGGTCGCCGCCCTCATGGTCCCGCCGATCTTCACGCTGCTGCCGAACTTCACCATGGTCAAGAACCTCGGCCTGATGAACACCTTCGCCGGACTCGTCGCGCCGAGCGTGCTGATGACGCCGTTCGCGGTGTTCTTCCTGCGCCAGTTCTTCCTCTCCATCCCCAGGGAGGTCGAGGAGGCCGCGGTGCTCGACGGCGTCGGCCGCTGGGGCGCCTTCTGGCGGATCATCGTGCCGATGAGCCGCGGGCCGCTGATCACCATCGGTCTGACCACCACGGTGTGGGCCTGGAAGGACTACCTCTGGCCGCTGCTGGTCGGACGGGGCGAGCACACCCGGGTGCTGACCGTCGCGCTCGGCGTCTTCCTGCAGCAGTCGCCCAACACCCAGCCGGACTGGACCGGGCTGATGGCCGGCTCGACGCTGTCCGTCCTGCCGGTCCTGGTCCTGCTGGTCTTCCTCGGCAAGCGGCTGGTCCAGTCGCTCAACTTCAGCGGCATCAAGTAGCCCGCGCCGCCCCTCGTCCGCCCTCCGGCCCCGCACAACCACCACGCAAGGACATGCCATGAGACACGCCGTCAGACGCTCCTCGAAGACCTCCGCGCAGACCACCCCGCAGACCACCCCGCAGACCACCCCGAAGACCGCCGCACGCTCCTCGAAGACCTCCGCCAGGGCCGCCGGAGCGGTGCTCGCCCTCGCCCTCGTCGGCGCCACGGCCGCCTGCGGCGGCAACGGCTCGGACGACGCCTCCGGCGGCTCGACGACCATCAACTACTGGCTGTGGGACGACAACCAGACCGCCTCCTACCAGGCCTGCGCCGACGCCTTCCACACCGCGAACCCCAAGATCACGGTGAAGATCACCCAGACCGCGTGGAACGAGTACTGGCAGAACCTCACCACCCAGCTCGCCTCGGGCAGCGCGCCCGACGTGTGGACCGACCAGGCCTCGTACTATCCGCAGTTCGCCACCAGCAACCAGATCCTGGACATCCAGCCCTACGTCGACCGGGACAAGGTCGACCTGTCCCAGTACCAGAACGGCCTGGCCGGCCTGTGGGTCAAGGACGGCAAGCGCTACGGCCTGCCGCAGGACTGGGACACCATGGCGCTGGTCTACAACACCACCCTGCTCTCCCGGCAGGGCATCGACGCCACGGCCCTGACCGACCTCACCTGGAACCCCGACGACGGCGGCACCCTGGAGCAGACCATCGCCAAGGCCACCGTCGACACCCACGGCCGCAACGGACTGGACCCCGCGTTCGACAAGAACCACGTCAAGGTCTACGGCTTCCTGCCCGAGTGGGCCGACGGCTCCCAGGGCCAGAACGGCTGGGGCGTCCTCGCCGCGAGCAACGGCTTCAGCTTCGTCGACAAGAACCCCTGGGGCACCCACTACAACTACGACGACCCCAAGCTCGCGGCCACCATCGACTGGTTCAAGCACCTCATCGACAAGGGCTACTCGCCCAGGTTCGACGCGCAGTCCACCCTCGGCCGCGACGCGGTGATGGACGCGGGCCAGGGCGCCATCACCCTCGCCGGCTCCTGGACCATCAACTCCTACCTGTCGCCGACCGCCAAGCAGAAGTACGCCTTCGCGCCGCTGCCCGTCGGCCCGGCCGGCCGCAAGACCCCGATCAACGGCCTGTCCGACGCGATCTACGCCGGCACCAAGCACAAGGAACAGGCGTGGAGCTGGGTGAAGTTCCTCGGCTCCAGCGCCTGCCAGGACCTCGTCGCCAAGAACGCCGTGGTCTTCCCGGCGATCAAGGAGGCCTCCGCCAAGGCGCTCGCCGCGCACCAGGCCAAGGGCCAGGACGCGCACGTGTTCACCGACGAGGCCGCGGCCCCCGGCGGCACCTTCTTCCTCCCGGTCACCGACCACGGCAACGAGATCAGCCAGACCGTCCAGGACGCCATCCAGTCGGCGATCCTCGGCAAGAGCGACGCGGCGAGCGCACTGAAGAAGGCCGACGACACCGTCAACGCGATGTTCAGGTGACGGCCGCGCACGCGACCGCCCGCCCGAGGGCCGCGTCCCCCGGCAGCCGCACCCGGCGCCGGCGGGAGACCCGCCACACCCACGTCACCCACACAACACAAGGAGAGTCATGGCGCTGCTCGTCGAGCTGGCCGGCCGCACGTTCGCCGTGGAGTCGGGCGCGCCGCAGCCGGTAGCGGGAGGTGTGCTCCTTCCGCCCGGCCGCGCCGCGGTCCTGCACGGCCTGGGAGACGCCCAGTTCTACCGGCACGGCCACAACTCGTGGAGCCCGTGCGGGTGGCGGCGGCTGTCCGACCCGCCGCTGCGCATCGCCGACCCGCGCCGGCGGGTCACCGCCGACGACCCGCGGTGGGACGACCCGTACCGCCACCACTCCTCCGCGGTCGCCGCGCTCCAGGGCGACGACGGCGACGTCCTGCTGCTCGGCTCGCTGGGCCTGGGCAGTCCCCGCCTGTCCGCCGACCTCGACACCCTCGCCGGGTGGTACGAGACCGGCGCCGCGCCCTGGTTCCTCGCCCACGGCCCCGAGGAGCAGGTCTTCGCCGACTACACCCGCCACCTGGCCCGCCGCCTCGGCGCCCGCGACCGCCGGGCCGGCAACGTGTGGTGCACCTGGTACGCGTACTACGAGGGCATCACCGAGACCCGGCTCGCCGAGGACCTCGCCGACCTGCGCGGCCTGCCCTACGACGTGGTTCAGGTCGACGACGGCTGGGAGACCATGGTCGGCGACTGGCACCCGAACGGGAAGTTCCCCTCCGGCATGACCGCGCTCGCCTCCCGTATCAGCGACGCGGGCATGACGCCCGGCCTGTGGCTCGCCCCCTTCATCGTCCTGCCCGACTCCGAGACCGCCCGCACCCGCCCCGAACTGCTGCTCCGCGACGCCGACGGCAGGCCGGCCGTCGCCGGCTACAACTGGGGCACCGGCTACTGGGCGCTGGACCTCACCAAACCCGCCGCCCGCGAGCACGTCGCCGAGATGACGCACCGCATCGTCCACGAATGGGGCTTCCGCTACCTCAAACTCGACTTCATCAACGGCGCGCTCGCGCAGGCCGCGCGCCCCGACGGCGTCGACCGCGAGCAGGTCTACCGCGACGCCCTCACCATGATCCGCTCCATCGCCGGCGACGACGTCTACCTGCTGGGCAGCGGCGCGGTGCTGCTGCCCTCGCTCGGGGTGCTGGACGGGCTGCGCAGCGGCCCCGACGTCGCCCCGATGTGGCAGAACTACGCCAGCGACGACCCCTCCGACGCCACCGCCCGCAACGCCGTCGCCAACTCCGTGCACCGGCTCTGGCAGGCGCCGCTCGCCGAGGTCGACCCCGACGTCGTCTACTTCCGCCGCCGCATGAACCTCCTGACCGACCAGCAGCTCGCCTGGCTGCGCGACCTCGCCGACATCTGCGGCTTCCGCGGCGTCTCCGACCCGCCCAGCTGGCTCAGCCCCGAGGAGCACGCCGCCATGGTCGGCTACCTGGCCCACCGCCCGGAGATCAGCCACCTCGGCCGCTACCGCTACCGCATCGACGGCCGCGACGTCGACTTCACCGCCGCCGTCGACCCCGACGCGGCAGGGCAGCTGTACCCAATCTCATGAGATACCGATACGATTCGTAAAGAGCCCAGCAAAATTCCCGGGCCCGTGCGCGGACACGCACGGGCCCGGGCAGGCGGACGCGGGGCGACGGACACGGGTACGCCGGAGACGGCACGGAAGGGCTGCGCATTGACCGAGACGGCAGCAGGCACCGGCACCCAGCTGAACCGGCTCCGCGAGCTGAACTCGCTGAGCATCGTCCGGGCCCTGCGCGGCAACCCGCCCTCGACGGTCACCGAGCTGTCCGCCCGGACCGGGCTGTCCCGGCCGTCCGCCGACGTCATGGTCAAGGCCCTCGTCGGCGACGGATGGGCCACCGTGGTGGAGCCCACCGGCAGCAGTGTCGTGGGCCGCCCGGCGCGCCGCTACCAGTTCCGCGCCGACGCCGGGCACGTCCTCGGCGTCGACGTCGGCGGCCACAAGATCCTCACGATGCTCGCCGACCTCGACGGCACGGTGGTGCACAGCGCGCGCATCGCGGTGACTCCCGAGGCCGACCCGGCGGCGCGGCTCGCGGCGATGGACGCCGTCATCAACGACTGCCTCGCCGGCGCGGGCATGACCGGCGAGGACCTGTGGGCCGTCACCGTCGGCGTCACCGGCCCCGTGGACGCCACCGGCCGCACCACCTTGTTCACCCCGCTGCCGGGCTGGACCGGCGTCAACCCCGCCGAGCACCTCGGCGCCCGCTTCCCGGTGCCCGTCCTGGTCGAGAACGACTGCAAGCTCGCCGCCGTCGCCGAGCGCTGGAAGGGCGTCGCCCAGGACGCCGACGACATCGTCTACCTGCTGGCCGGCATGCGCACCGGCGCCGGACTGATCCTCGACGGCGCCCTGCGCCGCGGCTACGGCGGCGCGGCCGGCGAGATCGGCGCACTGCGCCAGGTCCGCTGGCTGGGCGCGCCGGCCCACCTGCAGAACTGCCCCGGCCTGCCCGACACGGTCGCCGAAGACGACGCCGCCGGCTGGGTCTTCTCGGCCGCGCGCGAGGGCGACAAGGCGGCCAGGACGGCGGTGCGCCGCTACGTCCGCGACCTGGCCGTGGGCGCCGCGGCCCTGGTCCTCACCCTCGACCCCCAGACGGTCGTGGTCGGCGGCGGCTACTCCCGCTCCGCCGACATCCTCCTCGACCCGCTGGAACGCGAACTGGGGCGGCTGTGCCTGCGCGTCCCGGAGATCCGCGCCTCCACCCTCGGCGACGAGGGCGTCGCCCTCGGCGCCCTGCGCCTGGCCCTGGACGAGGTCGACGAGCGGCTCTTCGGCACCGGCCTGTCCGCCCCGGCCCCGCCCCTGCGCGACTGACACCGCGGGCCCCGCGGCACGCCGCCGCGCTCCCGGCCCGCCGTGCTCCGGCCTCCGGGTGTCACGGACCTGCCGGCGACCACGGACCCGGCGGACCGACGACCCTCCGGCGACCGCGGACCCGCGCACGCCCGTAGAGATTGAGTGTCCGTCAGGGGCGTATGGTGCACTCCGCCCACAGTGGGGTACTCCGTAGGTACGGTGTGTTCCGACACGGCGTCCGGCACGGTGGACGAGCCGTGGAGCTGGTGCCGCCGGCCGTCGTCGGCCGCGGCGATACGGGGGTTCAGGTGGGGGAGCGGGAAGGTTTCCAGGATGCGTGGAGGGTCCGGGTGCGCGCGCCGTGGGGGGTGGTCGGCGCCGGCGTGCTCGTGACCGGCAACCGCGTGCTGACCTGCGCGCACGTCGTGCAGAGCGCGCTCGGCGACGACGCGCAGGTCCAGGACGGTGCGGCCGTCACCGTCGACTTCCCCGGCTCGTACGCCGGCGGCGGTGCCACGGCCACGGTCGTGCCCGGCGGCTGGGCCCCGCCGGTCGGGGAGCGCGCGGACGTCGCCGTGCTCGCCCTCGACGGGCCGCCGCCCGCGGACACCGCCCCGGCGAGGCTGCTGCGCTGCGGCCCCGCCGCCGACCGCCCCGTGCGGGTCTACGGCGAGGGCGGCGCCGGCACGGGCGTGTGGGCGCGCACCCGGCTGGTCGGGACCGGCGGGCTGAGCCCCGACTGGATGCAGATGGACCCGCTGACCGCGCACGGGGCACGGGTCCGCCGCGGCTTCAGCGGCGCCGGAGTGGTGGACGTCGCGGACGGCTCGGTGCGCGGCATCGTGGTCGCCGCCGCGACGGGCGAGGGCGCCGGCACGGCGTGGGCCATTCCGGTCGAGGCCGTGCTGCGCTACTGCCCGCTGCTCGCGGACGCCGTGAGCCCGACAGACGCCGCGAGCCCGCCCGGCGCCGCGGCGCCCGGAGCCGGCGGCCCGCCGCAGCCGCCCACCGCCCTGCCGCCGCGCGCCGAACAGCGCCTGGCCGAGGCCCTGTTACGGCTCCCGAGCATTCAGGACCCGCAGCGCCGCAACAGCGTCATCCGCGACACCGGCGAGAACATCGCCATGCTCACCGAGCGCTCCGCCGTGCTTCTGCAGGAGGTGCGCTCCCTGGTCTCGCTGTGCCTGCAGTACGACGACGGCATCGACCGGCTCGCCGCCGCGGCCCGCTGGTACGAACGCGGCTCCCGCCCGATGGCCGACTTCGACGCCCTGTGGGCCTCCATACGCGCGGACACCGTCTGACATGGCCTGGAGCGACCTCGACGAGGGGAGCGCGGCCGAAGGCTACGCGCGTCCCGACGGCTACGGCCCCCGCCCCGACGACGACCTGGAGCGCGCGCTGGCCGAACTGCTCGCCCGCTTCCCCAACATGCAGGAGCCCGCCGGCCGGCAGTCGGTGGTCAGGTCGCTGGCCCGCCGCGCCACCGACATCCTGGCCTCGGCGCCCCGCAGCAGCCGCATGCTGGAGGACGTCCTCGGCATGGTGCAGACCGCCGCCGACCACCCCGGCGGCCTGCACCAGCTGCTCCAGGCGGTGGGCGGCGACTACCGAGGCACGGCGCAGTGGCGCGACGCCGAGGCGTTCCTGCGCAGGCACTACCCCGAGCCGCTGCTCGAACCGCAGGAGCGCGACCGGCTCTTCGAGCTGCTGCGCGCCCTGACCCGTTCCAACATCGAGGACCTGCTGCGCTACGCCGCCGAGGACGACGAGGGCTTCGCCGACCGGCTCGCCGTGCGGCGCTCGCGGTTCCTGCGCGCAGAGTCGGACCTGCGCGCGCTCGTCGCGGTGCTGGAGGACGCCGCCGAGACGCCCGACCGCGTCCATCCGCTGACCGCCTTCGTGGAGTCGGCGGCGGCCCCCGAGGACACGGATCTGCGGCAAAAACTCCAATGGTGGAACGGCGCGCTGTGCAAGCGTCAGAATTGGAGTGTGGACCTGATGCGCGAGGCCCGCTCGCGGGCCGCCATGGAGGCGGGGCGGGCTCCGGAGGAGAGCTGTCTGCTCATCGAGGTGCAGTCCCGCGCCCCCGCGCCCGAGGTCTACGACGTCGACGCCTGGCTGTCCACCGCGGGGGGCGACCCCGGCAGGCTGCAGGCGTCGGCACGCGTCCGCGGACAGGCCGGGCTGGACGCGTGCGTCAACGCCCTGCACGACAAGGCGTCCAAGCAACTCGCCGAGCTCTCCCCGGGGATGCGGGTGGAGTTCCTGCTGCCCTGGCACCTGATGTGGCTGCCGCTGGACCAGACCGAGGTCAGGCCGCACGGCGCCGTCGGCCGCACACTGGGCAGCCACCGCCCGGTCGTGGTGCGCAGCGCCGAGCGGCAGCGCCTGCCCGGCTGGCACGCGGCCCTGCAGAAGCGCTGGAACTGGCTGAAGAACGACACGAGCGAGGACCACGACGGCGCCGTGGTCTGGGTCGGCCCGCGGCAGCGGATCGAACCCCGCGACCTCATCTACGAGCTGAGCGGCACCGCGGAGGTGCCGGTCGTCTACGTCCTGCTGCAGCCGCCCCCGCACACCTGGGACGCGATGGTGGACTACGTGCCGGTGCTGATGGAGACGGGCATCCCGGTGGTGCTCGCGGTCCGCCGCGACGTCGCGGAGGACGAGGTGCGGCCCCGGCTCGAAAGCTATCTGCGCGGCGCGCTCAAGGATCTTCCCGAACGGGTATGGGCCCTCAGAAAGGAACGATCCGGCGCGTCGCACGACGATCACGGGGCCGCGGCCCTGGACCTCCCCCGGCACGTCTCCCTGGTGTGGGACAGCCCGGAGGCCCTGAAGCGGACCAAGGCAGCACTCAGGCAGCCGAAGGTGGGGGTTGGAGCCTGATGGACAGTCAGTCCGGAGACGGGCGGGCCGGTTCCGCGGACACGCCGCGGGTCCCGCGGTGGTGGGTGTTCCGCGACGTCGGCGCGTTACCCGACGTCGACACGTCACCCGACACCGACACCGACGCGGCCCCGGCCGCGCCCGATCCCGGACCGCCGCTGCCGCCCCCGCCGCCCTGGCGGGACTTCGCCGCCGGCGCGCGGGGCCCCGGCCTGGAACCCCCGCGGGCCGACGCGCGCACCGACGCCGCCCGCCGCCTCGGCGCCGCCCGCGGCAGCACACTGGACGCCTCGGTCATCGAGATCGTCAACGCCGCGATCCACCTGCGCCGCCCGCTGCTGGTCACGGGCTCACCCGGCACCGGCAAGTCCAGCCTTGCCCACCAGATCGCCGCGGAGCTGCGGCTCGGCCCCGTGCTGTGGTGGCCGGTGGTCAGCCGCACCACCCTGCGCGACGGGCTGTACGACTACGACGCGATCGGCCGGGTGCAGGACGCGCCGCCCGCGGGACCCGACGCGGCGGTCGGCGCACTGCCGGACGTCGGCGCGTACCTGACGCTCGGTCCGCTCGGCACCGCGCTGCTGCCCTGGCGGCGGCCCCGCGTCCTGCTCATCGACGAGCTGGACAAGAGCGACATCGACCTCCCCAACGACCTG
Source organism: Streptomyces sp. IBSBF 3018 (assembly GCA_050613715.1). Taxonomy (GTDB): domain Bacteria; phylum Actinomycetota; class Actinomycetes; order Streptomycetales; family Streptomycetaceae; genus Actinacidiphila. Next base: position 43,250 of record JAJSZB010000002.1, on the reverse strand, counting down.
CTGCACGTCTTCGAGGAGGGCGAGTTCCGCATCCGCGAGCTCGAACGGGTCGCCGGCCGCCAACCCGACGTGCCCGTGCAGACCGCCGACCACGGCGAGCCCGTCACGATCACCGGCGGGCACGTGCGCTGCCGGGAGTTCCCCGTCGTGGTCATCACCAGCAACGGGGAGCGCGAGTTCCCGCCCGCCTTCCGCCGCCGCTGTCTGGAGGTGCGGATGCCGGAGCCGGGCGCCGAGCGGCTGGCGGCGATGGTCGAGGCGCACTTCGGCCGCCGCGACGCCCACACCGCCGAGCTGATCGAGGCGTTCCTCGCCCAGGGCGGCGACGGTGGCGGGCTCGCCGTGGACCGGCTGCTCAACACCGTGCACATGCTCTCCAACCGCGAGGCCATGCCGGACCGGGAGGCCTGGGACCGGCTCTGCGACGCGCTCTGGCACTCCGCGGCCCGGGACCCGTCGGCATGACCGGCAGCGGGCGCCGCCGCGAGCCGCCGGACGCGCCGACCGCGCGCGAATGGGCGGAAGGTCTACTGCTGCGCCGGCGGATCGCCGAGGCCGGTGACGCCCCGCCGGGCCCCGCCGCGCCCTCCGCGGCCGCCGACCACGACCTGCCGTCGCGAGCCGGCCGCGACCTCCCGCCGGGGACCGACCCCGAGCAGCCCCCGCTGACCGACGACGGCCCGCCGCCGGACGCCGACCGCGCCCCGCGGCCCGAAGAAGGCGCCGAGCCCCGCGCCCGGCAGCCGGACGCCCCGGCCTGGCTGGTGAAGGCGCCGCACGTCCGGCGCGCGCCGGACGCGGCAGCGGCCGCGGGAGCCGGCGCAGGGGCGCGGACCGGTCCGGCCGCCGACCCCGGCGACCACGCGGAGCGGCCCCCCGACCACCCCGGCCTGCGGGACACCCTCGCGCTCGGCCGCGCCCTGCGCCCGCTGGACCGCCGCACGCACCAGCGGCACGCACGCACCCTCGACGAGGAGGCCACCGCCGTCCGCTCCGCCCAGCTCGGCCGCTGGGCGCCGGTCACCGCCGAGCTGCCCGGGCGCTGGCTGGACGTCGCGCTCGTCGTGGAGCACAGCGCCTCCATGCTGCTGTGGCGCGAGGTGGGCCGGACCCTGGCCGAACTCCTCGACCGGCAGGGCGCGTTCCGCGACGTCCGGGTGTGGCGCCTGGACACCTGGGCGTCCAAGGAGGCGACCCTGTACGCCGAGCAGGGCGCGGCCGCGCACGACCCCGCCGAACTGCTGCACCCCCAGGGCCGGCGGCTCGTCCTGGTGCTCAGCGACTGCGTGGCGGACGCGTGGGCCGGCGGCGCCGTCCCGCGGATGCTCGCCGCCTGGGCCGCCCGCCAGCCCGTCGCCGTGCTCAACCCGCTGCCCAGCCGGCTGTGGCAGGACACCCAGGCCCCGACCGTGGACCTGCTGCTGCGGGCCGCGACCGCGGGCGACCCCAACGCCCGGCTCGCGATGCGCGGCGGCGTCCCCGCCGCGGCCCCCCGCGGCAGCGCCGCACCCGTGCCCGTACCCGTGCTGGAGATCGACCCGGACTGGCTGCACGGCTGGGCCCGCATGGTCGCCGCGACGACGGCCGGCTGGTCACCCGCGTCGGCACTGCTCGTCGACGAGCACGGGCTGCGCACGCCCTGGCCCGCCGAGCGCCGCGAGCCGCCCGCGCCGACGACCCCCGCGGAACTGGTGCGGCGGTTCCTCACCGGCGCCTCGCCCGCCGCGCAGCGACTGGCCGCCCGCCTCGCGATGGTGCCGCTCACCCTCGGCGTCATGCAGGCCGAACGCACCAGCCTGCTGCCGCAGGCGGGGCCGCTGCCGCTCGCCGAGATCCTGCTCGGCGGCCTGCTGGAACAGACCGGACCCGCGCCGGCCCCCGCCGCGGCCGACCCCTCGGGAACGGGCGGACCGGCCTTCGAGTTCATCGACGGGGTACGCGCCCACCTGCTCGGCGGACTCGGCCGCACCGAGATCTTCCGGGCGCTGCCCGTCGCCTCCGCCGTCGCCGCCAGGGCCCTCGGCGCACGCGACGACCTCGCCGGAATGCTGCTCGCCACCCCCCAGCACGTCGACGGCGCGGACCTGTCACCGTCCGAGCGCCACCTGGTCGGCGCGATGCGGCACGCCCTCGCCGCGCTCGGCGCCGCCTACGCGCCGATGGCCGAACGCGCCCGGATCATGGCACGGGACACCGCCATGGAGAGGAACACCGAAGTGGACAGCACCCCAGGCCGGCCGCTCCCATCCGGCCCGACGCCGCCGCCCACGCAACCGGAGGCGGCCGTCGGCGCAGCAGGCGCCGCCCCCGGCCAGGCAGCCCCCGGTCAGGCGCCCCCGGGCCAGGCGTCTCCCGGCCTGCCGCCGCTGGACCAGTCCCCGTCCGAGCACGGCGGGCCGCCCCCCGGCGGACAGGGCACGGTCGCCCCCGACCTGTCCTTCCCGCTGTCCGCCGCCCCCTCCGGCGGCGGCCTCGGCCCCGGAGCCGCCCCGTCAGGCCCGCAGGGACCGCAGCCGCCCGGCTCCACCGGCGAGCCCTCCGACCCCGGCCGGGTGCCGCGCCCCGGCGCGTACTTCACCGGCCGCGAGGAGGAGCTGCGGCACCTGCGGGCGCAACTGCACGACGGCGTCCACGCCGCCCTGCTGCCGCAGGCCCTCTACGGCCTCGGCGGCGTCGGCAAGACACAGCTCGCACTGGAGTACGTCCGCCGCTACGCCGCCGACTACGACCTGGTGTGGTGGGTGCAGGCCGAGCAGCCCGCCGTCATCCGCAGCTCCCTCACCGCCCTCGCCCCCCGCCTGGGCGTCACCGACACCGACGCCCAGTCGGTGATAACGCGCGTGATCGGCGCCCTGGCGTCCGGCACGCCCGTCAAGCGCTGGCTGCTGGTCTTCGACAACGCCGGCGCGCCCGAGGACACCGAGCGCTTCCTGCCGTTCATGACCGGGGTGCGGGGCGGGGTCGGCCACGTCATCGTCACCTCCCGCAACGCCGGCTGGGCCGACACCCTGCCGTCCCTGCGCCTCGGCGTCTTCCCGCGCGGCGAGAGCCTGGCCTTCCTGCGCCGCCGCGCCCCCGGCATCTCCGACGCCGAGGCCATGCGGCTGGCCACCGAGCTCGGCGACCTGCCGCTCGCCCTGGAGCAGGCGGCCGCCATGCAGGTCAAGAGCGGCCTCACCGGCGACGAGTTCCTCGAACTCCTGGAGACCCAGGGCGCCAGGATCCGCGGCGAGAACGCCAGCGAGGCCCCCGGCACCCAGTCCGTGGCGACGGTGTGGCAGGTCTCCATGCAGGACCTGCGGGAGCGCAACCCCGGCGCCCTGGAACTCCTGCGCCTGCTCGCCTTCTTCGGCCCCGACCCGGTGCAGCTGTCGTTCCTGCACGACGCCCGGCTGCTGCGCTTCCCCGAACCGCTCGCGTCCCTGCTGCGCGACCCGATCGCCCGCGGCCGGGCCATCGCCGAGACCGGCCGCTACTCGCTGCTGAGCACCGACGTCGGCACCGCGCAGGTCCACCGGGTGCTGCGCAGCGTGCTCCAGGACGAGCTGACCCCCGAGCAGCGCGCCGACATGCGCTCCCGCGTGCACCAGACGCTCGTCGCCCACGACCCGGGCGAACCGCAGATCAGGTCCAACTGGGAGAGGTACCGCGAGCTGCTGCCGCACGTCGAGCCCTCCGGCATGATCGACAGCGACGACCAGGAGGTCCGCTGGACCGTGCTCAACGTCGCCCGCTACCTGGCCGCCACCGGCGACCGGCACAGCTGCATCGAACTGTGCCGGCGGCTGGTGCGCGCCTGGACCGACCGGCTGGGCGCGGACCACCTCCAGACCCTCGTCGCCAACCGCAGGCTCGCGGTGGCCCTGTGGGCGGAGGGCGCGTACGACGAGGCACGCGAGCTCAACCAGTACACCCTGGCGCGGCTGAAGGCCACGGTCGGCGAGGAGCACGAGGAGACGCTGGCGCTGTCCGGCCTCGTCGCCGCCGACCTGCGGGTCACCGGCCGGTTCGCCGAGGCGCTGGAACTGGACCGCGGCGTGTTCGAGCACAGCACCCGGCTCTACGGCCGCGAGGACCCCGCCACCCTGACCGCCGGCCACAACTACTCGGTCAGCCTGCGGATGGCCGGGCGCTTCGCCGAGGCGTACGAGATCGACCGCAGGACCAGCGAGATCTACCTGCGCTCGGTCGGCCCCATGTCGCAGCTGTCGCTGCTCGCGGTCAACAACGTGGCACGCGACCTGCGGGAGCTCGGCCGCTTCGCGGACTCGGTGGAACTGCAGGAGCGGACCGTCGCGCAGTACCGGCAGACGTTCGGCGACACCCACGCGCACACCATGCGCGCCGTCAAGAACCTCGCGGTGAGCTGCCGCAAGGCCGGCGACCGGGCGCGCGCCCTGGAACTGGCCCGCGAGGTGGACCGCAACTACCGCGCCGTGCTCGGCGACGACCACATGGACACCCTCGCGGCCCGTGCCAACATCGCCAACGACCTGCGGCTCACCGGCGACCCCGAGGGCGCCCGCACGGCCTCCGCCGACGCGCTGCGCGCCTACCGCACCGTGCTCGGCCCCACCCACCCCTTCACCTACATCGCGGCCGTCAACCACGGGGCCGCGCTGCGCGCGACGGGCGAGTACGCCGAGGCCAGGCGGCTGGACGAGGAGACGGTCGCCGGCCTGGGCGCGGCGCTGTGGGAGGACCACGTGTGGGTCGAGGTGGCCCGCACCAACCTCGCCACCGGCCTGGCCGCGTCAGGCGACGCGGCGGCCGCCGTCGGCCTCGGCAGGCGCACCGCGCAGGCCCTCGAAGCCCGCTACGGCGACAGCCACCCGCACACCCTGGCGGCACTGCGCAACCTGGCCCTCGACCTCGACGAGACCGGCGAGCGCGACGCCGCGGAGGACCTGCTCGCGACGGTCCGCCGCCGCTACCGCACCACCCTCGGCGACCAGCACCCGGAGACCCGCGCCGCCCTCGCGGGACTGCGCGCCGAGTGCGACCTGGAGCCGCCGCCGATCTGACCGCGCGTCGCACGGCCCCCGGCCGCCCGGTCGCCCGGTCGCGCGGCGGCGCGCGACCCGGCGGATCGGCCGGGCGCCGGAGCCGCTTCGGGAGCCGCGGCGCCGCACCGGCACGCCGTCACGCACCCGGCGGCACGGGCCGGTCCGTCATGGCCGGCAGCAGCCACCACGCCAGGTCCAGCGGCGAGCAGCGGACCGGCGCGGAGGCGTCGCCCCCGGGGCCGCGCAGCGCGGCGTGGACGGCGCGGACCAGCTCCGGGGCGGCCGCGAGGGCCGGGGCCCGTGCGTCGCCCAGCAGCAGCGCTGCCGCGGCCAGCCGGGCCCACTGCTCGGGCGTGCCCGCCCCCGGCCAGGACAGCCGGTCCTCCAGGTCCGCCGCCGTGCGCGCGGCGTGAGGCGGCGGGGGAGCGGCGGGCAGGACCCAGCGGTCCGGCGGTTCGGCGCGGCCGGGCAGCGGCCCCGGCGGCAGCGCGGCCGCATCGGGCGCGGGCGTGCCCCGCGCGTGGGCGGCGGCCAGCAGACGCACGGCGGCCGGCGCGGGCGGCGGCAGATGGCGCAGCCGCCACCGCACCCGGTGCTCCGCCGCGCCGGCCAGCGCACGACGGCGCTCGCGCGCGGACGGCGCGGCGTCGGCCGAGGAATCCAGGGTGCGCCGCATCGCGGCGACGAACCGCCGGCCGTCGGCGGTCAGCCACGCGGACGCGGCGAGCGCGTCGAGCGCCCCGCGCACCTGTTCGTGGCGCAGCGCGAAGCGCGCCGCGGCCTCCCCGTCGCGGCCGGACACCGGACTCCCCGCGGCGGCCTCTCCCGGCCCGCGGCCCTCTCCGCGAGCCTCGTGCTCCCGGCGTTCGCCGCGTTCGCCGCGCCAGAACTCCGTCACCGCCAGGAAGGCGTACGCGCCGTGCAGGAGCCCCGAGACCGGGCGCGGGTCCTCCCGCCAGGGCGAGTAGCAGCGGGTGTCCGGCGGGGCGTCCACCAGCTCCACCAGGTCCAGCAGCGCGCACAGCTTGGAGTGCTGGGTCTCGTGGACCAGCCCCGCCGCCAGCGCGCGGGTGCCGGGATGCGGGGCCAGCGCGATGTGGCCCACCGCGTCGCCGAGGGTCGCGCTCAGCCAACCGCCCCGGCCGTCCACGGCGGGCTCCTCCCCGCCGAGCGGCACCACCGAGGTCTGCAGCCCGGCGATCTCCCCGGCCCGCTCCGGGTGCCGCCGGGCCAGCAGCTCCCAGGCCGCGCGCAGTTCGCTCTCCCACTCCGCCGCCTCCGCGGCCTCCAGCGGACGCGGCGCGACCGGACGGTGGCCGACCCGGAAAGGGTTGAGCGAGTCCAACTGCGGCGTCCAGCTCAGGGATCCGGCCGTGAACGTCAGCCGCGGCAGCGGATGCCACCCCCCGCCCCCCAGCCCGCGGGGGCCCGCGCCAGGGGGCCACCCTTGATCCAGTAAAGAAACTTTGAACAGGGCCTCGGTTGTGCAGCTTTGACTGGCCTGCGCTGGCCGTTGCTGCGTGTGCCGGGTACGGCTCCGTGCTCTGCCGGGCGGGGCTGCTGATCGCAGTTGCCGTCGTGCCGGTTGCTTTGAGAACAGGGTCGTCACTGCTGGCTCGGTACGGAACGGTCCCTGGGCCCACTGAGCCTTCGTCACCGGAGTCGGGGCGTCTGCGGGCTCTTGCGCTCGGTTATCTGCCTTGGCTCTGCGTGGGAAAAGTTTCTCGCTCGGAGTGTCACACCGCGGTCCTCCTCGGCACCTGTAGCAGGTGAAAGCGCCCGGTTCCGGCCTCGTTCCGGTTCGTGTGGCGATGGCGAGTCCCTGCGGAGGTGGTTGTCGTGGTTCTGCCGTCAAGCGGCACGGCGTTGCATCGGATCGGGCAAAGGGTGCATCTCGGTCAACTCTCAAGGTCACTGGAGAGTTTCCTGACATCACTACTGCTCGGTCCAAACGGCATGGCGGTGGAGCGGCCGTGCGCATCCCAGCGCGCTGACCTGCGGTACTGACGGGCGCGAAGCGGCATGGTCAACGTCACTGGACGGTGATGCGGAAACGTTATGCGCACCCCCCATTTCCAGTGATGTTTCCAGTGACATCGGTGTGCTGCTCTGGCTGGGCGTCACCGGTCGCCTGGTTGGGGAGCGTCGGTCATCCGGTGCGCGGATGTGTGAGGGAAGTCGGGTCCGCTGTCACACGCAAGGGGGCGGGGCGTGCCCGTAGCGGTCGGCGCCGGATTCGGTTCGTGTTCGGGAGGTTGGTATGGATTGGTTGGGGTTCGAGTGGCTTGGTGCCCGTGGTCGCCGCCGCCCGTCCACAGGGTGTGCGTCTGATGATGTGCCCAGTGGCGGCCGTTTGGTGGGCTCGTTGAACGGGGGGTGGTTCTGCTGTTGGCGCGGCGGGGTGGTTTCCCGTCAGGCGGTCGGCGGAGGGAAGTTGCCGCCGCGTTCTTCTCGCCCGGCGGGATGGGAACGGATGGATGCGTGAGTGCGGGCTCTGGCGCGCGGAGGATGGCGGCATGCCGGCGGATGGTTCACCAGTGGAAGGGGGAATGGCAATGGTTCGCGTAGAGTGTGATCTGCGTCACACGCAATTGATTATGGCGGTGTCCCAAAGGTGCTCAGAGGCAACCAGAGGCAATCACGGTGTCTCACTGCGAGTTGGGATTCGGCGGAGCGTGGAATGGCGGCGTTTGGTGCGGCTGGGATCACGATTTACTCTCCGATCACAGGGTGCTGTGACGGGCCGTCGGATCAGGGGGCCGTCGGAGCGCGCTGCGCTTGATAGCACGGAAAATACCGTCAGGCAAAACGCGTTTTCTGCGGATAGTTGTACGTGTCCCCCGGGTGCTTCGGGGCGGCAGCAGGTGTCGGCGAGGGAGGCAGCGGTGGCAAGTCGGATGCCGGTCGGAGCGTCGAGGGCGGGCAGAGGTGCCACCTTCCGGGCCGTGTCGCGACGGGCGGCGGCGCCTATCACGGAAGGGCGGACGAGCCTAATCCCGATTCCGGCGGACTCTTGGACGCGACGCCGGGCCATTCCGGTGCGGACCAGCAGCAAGGAGTGCAATGGCCATGCATGACACGGACGGTTCGACGACGGGAGACCGCATGGCCCCGGCCATGCGGAAGGAAGGAACGGTCTTGGACTTGTCGACACTGCGGGAGATAGCGGCGCTGACGACGCGGCTCGTCGCAGACGTCAAGGACATAGACGCCCGCGTCAGCGTCCTTGAGAAGTGCGCGCCGGGGCCGGGGCGCCGGCATCCGACTCCAGATGCTCCAGTCGCGCCTTGAGGTCGGAGACGACAGCGTTGAGTTCCCGCAACTGGTCGCGCACTTCTCGCAGCGCGGCATTGGCGTCGTCGGGTTCCTGGCCGCCGGTGCCGGTGCCGTCCTGTTCGGTGGGGGCTGCGGTGGCCGTGGGTGCGTCGGTGACGTAGGTGCCGCGTCCCTGCACGGAGTAGATCAGCCCTTCGTCCCGCAGGACGCGCAGGGCTGCGTGCACGGTGGCGTTGGCGATGCCGAGGGTTTCCCTCATCTCCCGTGACGACGGGAGTCGGTCGCCCGGCTTGAGGCGACCGGCGCGGATGTCCTCCCGCAGCTGGTCGGCTGCCAGCAGATACGGGGCGCGCGGGCCGTGCGCAGGCAGGGTCATTGCCCCAGAATAGCCCGCTCTAGATGACCTAGTCAGGAGGATTTAAATCAGATGTGATCTAGATCACTCTAGGTGTTCTGGTTATCTAGAGCGCTCCAGGGCAACATGGATGTGTACCCCGGATCATCAGGGTCCAGGGACGACTCGAAGGAGACGCAAGATATGGCAACGCAGATGGCTCGTGTGCAGGTCGACGGCTCGCTGTTCATGGTGGCCGTTCCCTCCACGCAAAAGCTCCGGCAGAACGACGACGGCTCGGTCTCGGAGGTCTTCAACTCCGTCACGGCCGAAGCGGTGATGGTGATCACGCTGACCGAGGTCTTCGAGGGTCGCGCCCAGGTGTTGAAGATCAGCGTTCCGGCGTCCCAGGTCCCCGAGAGCGCGGTGCCCGGCACGGTGGTGCGCCCGGTGGGGCTGGTCTGCTCCCCGTGGGGCATGCCCGGCTTCAACGGTCAGGTCAACACGGGCCTCTCCTACCGCGCGGAGCGGATCGAACTCGTCGCTGCTCCGGCAGCTGCCCTGGCTGGTGCGTCGGCCGGTAGTTCGGCGGGGGAGTCGCGCGGTAAGGGTGCGGAGGCCCAGAAGTGACCGCCGAACCGGTCCGGCCGCCCGCCGTGGCCGGGTCCGGGCCTGCGGCGTGCGACGAGGGGACGTTCGGGCCTCCGCGGTTGTATCCGCTGGCCTTCGTTCCGGGCGATGAGCGGTTCTCCGAGCAGCTCGTCAGATCGATGGCGGCGCTACTGGTCGCGCACGGCTATCCGCCGGTGGACAACACCGAGGACTGGATGGGCTTCGAAACCGCCCTGGCCTCCTTCCTGTTCCACCACGATCAAGAAAGGAGTCGGGCATGAATCCCGAAACGGTTCAGCGCTGGTGGCTGGTGCTGGCGGCCGTGTGCGCGGTCGGCATGCTGGTGTGGTCGGTCTTCGTCATCGTCCGCTACGTGCGGGCCGATGCCTACCTGCGGGCGAGTATCCGGCAGGCGTACCGCATCCGGCGGGGCTGGAAGCGGCTTGCGCCGATGGCGGGCCTGTCGGTCACCGACCGCACCCCCACCTTCCTGGCCTCGCTCCAGACCAAGGACGGGCAAGTTCCCAAACCTCGCACGCTGGTCCCGAAACTTGGCACGACACCCGACCAGTTCGGGGTTCTGGTGCAAGCGCGGTGTCTGCCGAAGGTGGGGCTGGCCGAGTACACCAAAGCCGCCCCCTACCTGGCGGATGCGTGGGGCGCGGTGCGGATATCGGTCCTGCCCGACGGGCCGGGCAAGGTCCGCATGCGTGCGGTGCGCACCGATCCTCTGACGGTGCCGACCACGTTCCGGCCCTCCGGCAAGGACCCGGAGGACCTGACGGTCTGGGACCTGGGGGTGGACGAGTACGCCGAGGCCGTAACGCTGGCGATGTCCAACGTCCCCGGCATGACGGTTGCCGGGCTGCCCGGCTACGGCAAGACCTCGCTGATCGCCCGTCTGTTCTGCACCCTCGCACCGTCGGGAGCCGTGCAGTTCGCGGTGGCGGACGGCAAGGTCACCTCGGCCGACGAGGGAGACTATGCGGACATCGTGCACAGGTGCTTCGCGTTCGTCGGTGACGACCTGGCCGACGCCAACGCCCTGTTCAAGCGGCTGGTCGACCTGCGGCGCAGGCGCTCGTCCTCCATCCGTCGGCTCCTGGGCCGAGCGAACATGTGGCACGGCGGTCCCACGGCGTCCTGGCCGCTGGTGGTGCTGATCATCGATGAGGCGCACACCTACTTCCGCGAGTACAAGGGCAGCGACACCGAGACGAAGAAGCTCGCAGCGCTCGCCGCGGAGAACGCCCGGCTGGTCGAGGATCTGGTGAAGAAGGGCCGTTCGGTGGGCCTGGTCGTGGTCCTGGCGACGCAGAAGGCCACCGGTGATGCCATCCCCACCTTCATCCGCGACGTGTGCCCGGTCGGTATGTCCTTCGCGCAGAAGACCGCCGACGCCGCAGTTGCCGCCCTCGGGGAAGACATCCGCAACTGGCCGGACGCCGATCCGGTCGCCTTGCAGGACCCGGCTTATGTGGGTGTGGCGGCGATGTCGATCGCGGGGCGGCCGGGCTTCACCCGGGTCCGCATGCCGCTGGTCGACCCCGGCCACGTCGCCCAGATCGCCGATGCCACCGCGGCCCTGACCGCCGACCCCAGCGCGCTCCTGGAACGCCACCCGGTGCCCTCACCCCGGCTGACCAAGGAACCCAACCCGTTCCGCCTTGCCCGGTAACCCACCCAACCCTCACGCAGGAAGGAGGACTGACGCGATGACCGCCCGCTCCGACACCCGATCCGACGCGGCAACGCAGCGCACCGTCACTGCCGTGATGGCGGTCATCGCAACCCTGGCCTTCACATTCTCCTTCGGCAACGTCTGGGCGCTGGCGCTTCGGCTCGGGGTCGCCCGCCCGATCGCCCCGCTGATCGCGCCCATGGTCGACCTGTCCGTCGTCGGCCTCCTGGTCGCCCTGCGCCACCTCGCCCTCAAAGGTGTCCCCACCGCCGAACTGCGCCCCGCCACCCGGCTGATGCACCTGTGCGGACTGCTCACCCTCGCCCTGAACATCGCCGAACCCCTGACCGTCCGCCACTACGGACGCGCCGCGCTGGACACCGTCGCCCCTCTGCTCCTGCTCGGCTGGGGCAAAGTCGGCCCCCTCCTCCTCACCTACTTCCACACCACCCAAGCGGTCCAGAACCCGGCACCCGCCCCAGCACCGGCCACCGCTCCCGTGACACCCGCACCCGCCAGAGCAACCCCCCCGCCCCCGCCGGACACTGCCATGCCCGCTGGTTCCAGGCCGCGTCCGCTGCCCGCCGCGATCCTCGACGCCGGCCGCCGCATCGCCGACGAACATCACCGCCAGCACGCCCGGCCGATCACCGCCCCCGAACTGGCGACGCGCCTGCGGATCGCCCCGCACCTCGCGTCGGCCCTGGCCGCTCAGCTCGACACCTGACCGCCAGTACCGCGCGGGCCCGGATGGTCTCGCCCCAAGGGCGGCCAGGGGACCACCCGGGCCACGGGGCCCTTTCTACCAGCCCGTCACAGACAGCACGGCGGGTCCCGGATGGCCTGTCAGCGGCGGCCAGCAGACCACCCGGGCCGCAATCCCCTTCGTACCAGCACGCCACCGCACCCCAGCGCCGCACACACCTGCCCTGCGGCCGGATGCCGCACACCCACCACCCGGAAGGACCCGCACACCGTGACCTCCCACGCCCTGACGCCGGGCCTTCGCGAACTTCTCGCCCTGGCCGCAGACCCCGACTTCCCTCAGGTACAGCAACAGGTCGAACGCCTCGCAGGCTGCACCCGCCCCGTGCAGCTCACCGGCTACTCCGCCACCCTGAACGCGAATACTGGTGAAGCCCTCCACGTCTTCACCACCCTCGACCACCCCACCGGCCGCCTGCTGGTCGCGTGCGGCAACCGCCGTGCCTCACGCTGCCCAGCCTGCTCGCGCATCTACGCGGCCGACACCTACCACCTGATCAAAGCCGGACTCACCGGCGGCAAAGGCACCCCCGAAGGCGTTGACCAGCACCCTCGGGTGTTCGTCACCCTCACGGCCCCGTCCTTCGGCGCCGTCCACAACCACGACAAGAACAGTCGAGGGACACGAGTCACCTGCACCTGCGGCAACCGGCACACGGCCGATGACCCGGTGCTGGGCACCCCTGTGCAGCCCCGCACGTACGACTACGCCGGGGCGGTGCTGTGGAACGCGCACGCTTCCGCCCTGTGGGCCCGCTTCACCACGTATCTCCGCCGTCAGGTGGCCTCCGCCCTCGGCCTGAGCAGCGTCTCGGCGCTGAACAAGGTGCTGCGCGTCTCCTTCGCGAAGGTCGCCGAGTACCAGAAGCGCGGACTGATCCACTACCACGCCATCATCCGCTTCGACGGCCCAGAAGGCAGCAGCGAACACCCGCCGCAGGACGCCACCACCGAAGTCCTCATCAAGGCCATCCGGCCCGCGGCAAAGGCTGTCAGCGTCGCGCTGGAGGACGACGAGACGGTGGGGCGGCGCGTCTTCCGGTTCGGCAAGCGCACCGACATCCGCCCGCTCAGTTCCGCACCCGGCAAGCTAACCGGCCACAAGCTCGCCGCCTACGTCGCCAAGTACGTCACCAAGGGAGCCGAAGACACCGGGACCGTCGACCGCACCGTCACTTGCCCCCACTGCAAGGGCAGGGGCTTCCACACCGCACCCACCGGCCGCGCCGACTGCCAGCCCTGCGACGGCACCGGCGAAGGCATCCCCGTGCGCCACCTCGCCGTAGCCCGCCACGTACGGCAGATGATCCGCACCGCCTGGGACCTCGGCGGCTCACCCGCCCTCGCCCACCTCAACCTCCGCAAGTGGGCCCACATGCTCGGCTTCCGCGGCCACTTCTCCACCAAATCCCGCCGCTACTCCACCACCCTCGGAGCACTCCGCGACACCCGCCGGCAGTGGCGCACCCAAGCCGCCCACACCCGCATCCTCAACGAACTCCCCGAGAGCGAACGCGAAACCACCACCCTCATCACCGAATCCTCCTGGCAATACCTCGGCCTCGGCTACAGCCCAGGCGAAGAACTCCTCGCAGCAACCGTCCGTGAGAGCAGGCGTATAGCCGAGGGGAGGAGCCATGAGCCCAGTCACGGCGAAGGCACCACCGCCCGCGGTTGAACCCCTTCGCAGGAGTAAGACACGGGGCCTCAAGGTGCTCGTGTACCGCGTCGACTCGGACGGAAACAAGACACTGGTACGCGTGAAACGGTGAACACGCAACGCCCCCGGTTTCAGCCGGGGGCGTTGCGTGCCTCGTCAGAAGGAGGTCTGGGCGAACTGATCCTCGCGGATCGCCAGGCGTTCCTTCACGTCGTCAGGGATGAGGAGTTCACCGACGGTCTCCTCCCGCTCGTTCCCGTCCGGAAGTGTCACCGTCTCGCGCCGGATGGCGAACTTGATGCCTGCGCGCACCAGGTCCTTGGCCATCTCCTCCATTCCGCCCGTCTCCCACTGCTGGCGGTAGGTCTTGCCTCCGTGCGTGAGAACCCATCGATCCTTGGTGCTCTCGGGGTCGATGGCTGCCATCTCGGCCATCAGGCCGTTGAACGTCTTCTCGGCGGTCTCCTGGACGAACCCGCCTACTGCGAACTTCCCGCCGGGAGCAAGCTCCTTCATGTAGTGGGCGATGCCCGCTTCCACCTCCCGGAGCTTCTTTCGCGTCTCCTCACCCCGGGCGTACTCGCGGTACTCAACGGGCTGGTCGCCCAGCTCTTCGAGGACTGTTTCGACCAGCGAACCGTAAATCTCCTCCGGGTTCTCGCCGGCACTCGCGCATGCTCGGCAGCGGAGGTAGAAGTACGTCTTGCCCTTCGTCCTGTTGGTGCGCTTGGTGTAGTTGCCGCCGCACCTGTGGCAGACGATGACGCCGAGGAACTGCGTTGACCCCCTGGTCCACGGCCGTGAGTTGACCCGCCGAGCGGCAAGCGCATCCAAGACCCTTTGGATCTTCTCGAACTCCTCCTGGGTGGCGATCGGCGGGCCTACCTGGAGCGGCTTGCCGTCCGTACCCCATACAACCTGCGACCGCTTGTTCTTGCCGGGCGTCCGGCTCATCTCTGTACGAACTCCCGTGATGGCGGGATTCCGGAGGATGATGCGCAGCGATGTGCCATGCCACAGTCCGCCGTTCGGCCCCGGCACTCCAGCTCTGTTGAGGACATGGCACAACCGGTAAACGGAAGGCGGCTTCTTCCTGAGAAGCGCCTTGATCACGTATCGCAGGACCCGGTAGCGCTCCGGGTGGTGCACAAGCGTGCTCTTGTTGTCTGGCCTTCGCTCAGTCGCATAGCCGTAGACAGGGGCGCCGACCAGCCACGCCTCCTGGGTCTTGGCGTACTGCCACAGGGAGGCGACGCGGACGCCCGTGTTCGCGGCCTCGATCTCCGCCATGCCCGCGATGAGGGAGACCATGATCTTCCCGATTTGGCTGGACAAGTCAATCGGGTCGTTGAGCGACTTGAGGTTCTTCTCAAGTCGTGTGCACCACTCGATGATCACTTGCAGATCGAGGATGCGCCGGACGAACCGGTCCAGCTTCCAGAAGTAGAGGACATCGAACTCGGGGGCGCGGTTGTTCAGCCAGTCTCCGAGGTCTTTGCGCTTCCACGGCGGGACCTTGGTGGCGGAGACGTTGAGGTCGCGCGCTACGCCGACAACTCGCGCCCGGTCCGTGTTGGCCTGGCGCCAAAGATCAAGCTCTTGGCGGATAGGGGAGGTGGTGTCCTCGGTGAGAATCGAGAGACGCACCGAGAGCAAGGCCCTCGGCGCGTCCTCGGGAAAGGACTCGTTGATCCTCTTCAGCTCTTCGAGCTCCGCCAGCTCGGCGGCAGACCAGGTGATGCCGATGACGGGCGCAGGTGCCAACTCGGTGGACATAGGCCCAGCTTACAAGCTTGTGCCATGAGGTAGACATGCCCGCAGGTCTACTGGAACATCGGCTTCGCGGCGGCCGACTACGGCGTGCTGGTGCCGTGGTGGTCCGACGTCGTGCGGGGCACCCGGGCGCGGCTCTACATCGGCGAGGCTCTGTACAAGGTGGGCGCCGCAGGCCAGCCCGCGCCGTGGCAGGACCCGCGCGAACTCCTGCGCCACCTCGACCTGTGCGCCGAGCACCCGGAGGTCCGGGGGAACGTCTACTTCTCCGCGAAGGAAGTGGCCGCGGACCCCCTGGGCGCGATGACCCTCGTCCAGGACCGCTATGCCCGCCGCGGCGGGCAGTGGGCGCGGTAGAACGATCCCGGGCTTCCGGGCCCCGGGCCCGCAGCCGTCAGCCGGAGCCGGCGAGCGCCGTCCCCGTCGCCCTGCCCGGTGGCGGGGCGGGGGGGGGCGGGTTCCGCCGGGGTGGTGTCAGTGGCTCCTGGCACGATGCGCTCATGGACTCGGACGGCACGGAGAAGAAGACACTGTCGGCGTTCCTCGCGGCGCAGCGGGCCAGCGTGCCGGCCATCGTCGACGGGCTCGACGCCGGGCGTTGACCACGTCGGTCGTGCCCTCCGGCTGGACGCCGCTGGGACTCATAAAGCACCTGGGGTACGCGGAGAGGCACTGGTTCCAGGAGGTCGTGGGGTCGCCACGCCACCCCGAACCGATGGGAGACGAGGTCGCGGACCTGCGCGGGATCATCCTGCACGTCATCGAGGAGACCGCGCGTCACGCCGGCCATCTGGACATCGTCCGCGAGCTGCTCGACGGGCGGACGGACCTTGGGCCTCGCTGAGTCCTGGTGACGTCGGGGCGCAATGGGGAGGCTATCGAGGTGCCGCGAGTACGTCCTTGAGTACGTTCGCGAGGGTGACGCGGGCCAGCTCGTGTCTCACGGTCTCCTCGATGCCCTCGTAGATGCTCTGCATCGCCGGCTGGATGCCGTGACCCACCACGCATCCCTGGTCCGGGGTGGCGCGGTGCATGGCGAACAGCGGCCCGGGTTCCACTGCCTCGTACACGTCGAGCAGGGTCATCGACTCCAGCTCGCGTGCCAGCGACCAGCCCGCGCCCACGCCCCGCCGGGACTCCACGAGCCCGGCCTTGCGCAGCTCGCCGAGCAGCCGTCTGATCACCACGGGGTTGGTGTTCGCACTGGTCGCGATCTGCTCGGAGGTGGCGACCTCATGTCCCTGGCGCTGGTAGAGGCCGATCCAGGCCAGCGCGTGGGCCGCGATGGTCAGCCTGCTGTTGGCGCTCATGGGCTCCTCCTGTCGGCCGCAACGCTTCATGGTACGGCAGTCGTAACAGCGAAGGTTGCACCAAGTTGTCGTAACAATTAACGTTGCGACTGTCGAACAAGATCGATCAACGAGGTGGGAAGAATGAGCAAGCCACTCACGGGCAAGGTCGCCCTGGTCACCGGGGGGTCGCGCGGACTGGGAGCCGCGACCGTACGGCTGCTGGCCGAGCAGGGCGCCGACGTCGCCTTCACCTACGTCAGCTCCGAGAGGCAGGCGCAGGCCGTCGTCGACGAGGTGCAGGGCAAGGGAGCGAAGGCCGTCGCCTTCAAGTCCGACCAGGCGGACACGAGCGGGGCGCCGGCGCTGATCGACGACGTGGTCGCGCACTTCGGCGGCCTCGACATCCTCGTCAACAACGCGGCGATCTCGGTGGAGCAGGGCCGCACGGTGGACGACCCGGACGCCGACACCGCCGCACTGGACCGGATGCACGCCACCAACTACCTCGGCGTGATCGCCGTCATCCGGGCCGCCTCCCGCGTGCTGCGCACCGGCGGCCGCATCATCACGGTGAGTTCCGGACTGGGCTCCCGGGTCGGCGTCCCGGGCGTCGCCGACTACGCGGCGACCAAGTCAGGCATCGAGAGGTACACCATGGGGGTCGCACGGGACCTCGGGCCCCGCGACATCACGGCCAACGTCGTGGAAGCCGGGCTGATGGACAGCGGCATGCAGCCGCCGGACCCCGAGACCCTCAAGGCCCTGCTCAGCTCGCTGTCCCTGCAACGCATGGGGCACCCCGACGAGATCGCCGCGGCGATCGCCTTCCTGGCGAGCCCCGCCGCGTCCTACGTCACGGGCGCGGTACTGGACGCCCACGGCGGCTACAACGCCTGACTCCGAACCCCTGCCGGGCGCCCCGAAGGACACCGCGTCTTCGGGGCACGCACCGCCAACGACCCGCGTGCGCGCGGACACGCCTCCACAAGCCCGGCCCGTGACCGCGTCCCGTTGATGGACCTCGCCCCGGCGGGCGAGAGCGTGCTGACCCTCCGCGGCACTTGCGTCACGGCTCACTCGCCGCGGTCGGCTCATATGAATCTGGTGTGCTGAATCATTTCTTTTCCGCGGTCGCACTTGAGGGCGGTGAGGGTGGGGATATCTCCCGAAGACCGCCCATTCGGGGCGCTACAGGGGGTAGGTGCCGAGATGGCCGAAGAACGTGAGTGCGGGCAGGGGCAGGCGACGGCCGAGGAGACGGGCCTCGCGCAGTGCAACGGCAGTTCGGAGGAGGGCTGCGGGGGCGCCACGCTCAGCCGTGTGGAACTGTTCACGCTGACCGGCGATGAGGACAACAAGGACCACGACACCGGAATCTATGTCACCGTCAAGACCAGTGACGGGCAGTCCCTGCTGGCCTCGGTCAACAACGCGGACAGTTCCGGCAAGGACATGACCACGTACAACGACGACTCCCACCACATCGTGCCGCTGGTCGTCGAGGCGCCCGGCGCGCTCAGGTCCGACTGCCGGGGCTTCAAGGTCCGGATGTGGATCAAGACCAACGGCAACGACAACTGGTCCATCGACGACGCCCGGGTGACGCTGTACTTCAGCGACGGCACCACCCTCGTCGCCGAGCAACTCGGCTTCAGCCTCGACGGAGACGGGGCCGCCACCGAGTTCGCCTCGCTCTAGGGTCGCCCCGGGCGACTCCCCGCGTCCTGCGGCGCTTCCGGCCGCAGGACGTAGGGTGTGGGGGCGATGGAGATCATGAACACGCCGTGGGGCGAGGTCGGGCTCGACCGGTATCCCGCGGACCAGCGGGAACAGTTGCGGGCGTGGGACGCGGCGGACGCGTACGCGCTGGCGCACCTGGCGGAGAGCGGCGCGGACCTCGGCGGGCGGGTCGCGGTCGTCGGCGACCGCTGGGGCGCGCTGACCACGGCGCTGGCCGCGTCGGCCCCCGCGGGCCAGGAGCTGACGCAGATCTCGGACTCCTACCTCGGCCAGCAGGCCACCCGCGGCAATCTGGCGCGCAACGCGCCGGACGCCGAGGTGCGGCTGCTGTCCACCCGCGACGAGCCGCCGCACGACGTCGACGTGCTGCTGGTCCGGGTGCCCAAGAGCCTGGCGCTGCTGGAGGACCAGCTGCACCGGATCGCGCCCGCGCTCGGCCGCGACGCCCTGGTGCTGGGGGCCGGCATGGTCACCGAGATCCACACCTCGACGCTGCGGCTGTTCGAACGGGTCCTCGGCCCGACCCGCACCTCGCTCGCCGTCCGCAAGGCGCGGCTGATCCACTGCACGCCCGCCGCCGGCCGCACCCGCGGCCGCAACCCCTGGCCGCTGCGGTACGCGCTGCCCGACGGCATCGGCGTGATGTCCGGGCGGACCGTCACCAACCACGCGGGCGTCTTCTGCGCCGACCGCCTCGACATCGGCACCCGCCTCCTGCTCGCGCACCTGCCGCGGCGCGACGGCCCGGACCGGGTGGTCGACCTCGGCTGCGGCAACGGCGTGGTCGGCACCGCCGCGGCGCTCGCCAACCCGCGCTCGCAGGTGCTCTTCGTGGACGAGTCCCACCAGGCGGTGGCCTCCGCGCGGGCCACCTTCGAGGAGAACGCCGGGCCGGGCGCCGCCGCCGAGTTCCTGGTCGGCGACGCACTGGCCGCGGCGCCGCCGGCCAGCGCGGACCTGGTGCTGAACAACCCGCCGTTCCACAGCCACCGGGCGACCAGCGACGCGGTCGCGCGGCGGATGTTCGGCACCGCCCGGGCGGCGCTGCGGCCCGGCGGCGAGCTGTGGGTGGTCGGCAACCGGCACCTGGGCTACCACGTACGGCTGCGGCGGCTGTTCGGCCGCTGCGACCTCGTCGCGTCCGACCCGAAGTTCGTGGTGCTGCGCGCGGTCAGGGACTGATCGCCCGGCCGGCGCGGCACCCGCGTGCGTACGGCTTCCGCCCGGCCTTCCGCAAACGCGACCTCCCAGGCCCTCCCCGTACGCGCGACCGGTGAGTGCGCGGACGGTGGTCAGCGCAGGCTTGCCAGCGCCTGGTTGAAGGTGGCCGACGGGCGCATCACGGCCGCGGCCTTGGCCGGGTCGGGCTGGTAGTAGCCGCCGAGGTCGGCGGGCGAGCCCTGGACCGCGATCAGCTCGTCGACGATGGTCTGCTCGGCGTCGGCGAGGGTCTTGGCCAGGCCGGAGAACGCCGCGGCCAGCTCCGCGTCGTCGCCCTGCCGGGCCAGCTCCTGGGCCCAGTACAGCGCCAGGTAGAAGTGGCTGCCGCGGTTGTCGATGCCGCCCAGCCGGCGGCTCGGCGACTTGTCCTCGTTGAGGAAGGTGCCGGTGGCCCGGTCGAGGGTGTCGGCCAGCACCTGCGCGCGGGCGTTGCCGGTGGTCTGCGCGAGGTGCTCGAAGCTGACCGCGAGCGCCAGGAACTCGCCCAGGCTGTCCCAGCGCAGGTAGTTCTCCTTGACCAGTTGCTGCACGTGCTTGGGCGCGGAGCCGCCCGCGCCGGTCTCGAACAGGCCGCCGCCGTTCATCAGCGGCACCACCGACAGCATCTTGGCGCTGGTGCCCAGCTCCAGGATCGGGAACAGGTCGGTGAGATAGTCGCGCAGCACGTTGCCGGTGACCGAGATGGTGTTCTCGCCGCGGCGGATGCGCTCCAGGGAGAGCCTGGTCGCCTCGACGGGGGAGAGGATCTCGATCCGCAGGCCCTCGGTGTCGTGCTCCGGGAGGTACTTCCGGACCTTGGCGATCAGCTGGGCGTCGTGCGCGCGGGTCTCGTCCAGCCAGAAGACCGCCGGGTCGCCGGTGGCGCGGGCGCGGGTGACGGCGAGCTTGACCCAGTCCTGGATCGGCGCGTCCTTGGTCTGGCACATCCGGAAGATGTCGCCGGCGCCGACCGCCTGCTCCAGCACGGTCGTGCCGTCCTGGTCGACCACGCGGACGGTGCCCGTGGCCGGGATCTCGAAGGTCTTGTCGTGGCTGCCGTACTCCTCGGCCTTCTGCGCCATCAGGCCGACGTTGGGGACCGAGCCCATGGTGGCCGGGTCGAAGGCCCCGTGCGCGCGGCAGTCGTCGATGACGACCTGGTACACGCCGGCGTAGCTGCTGTCGGGGAGCACCGCGAGGGTGTCGGCCTCCTGGCCGTCCGGCCCCCACATGTGGCCGGAGGTGCGGATCATGGCCGGCATGGACGCGTCCACGATCACGTCGCTGGGCACGTGCAGGTTGGTGATGCCGCGGTCGGAGTCGACCATGGCGATCGCCGGGCCCTCGGCCAGCTCCGCGTCGAAGGACGCCTTGATCGCCGGGCCCTCGGGCAGCGCCTGCACGCCGGCCAGGATGCCGCCCAGGCCGTCGTTGGGGGTCAGCCCGGCGTCGGCGAACACCTGGCCGTACTCGGCGAAGGTCTTCGGGAAGAACGCGCGCACAGCGTGGCCGAAGATGATCGGGTCGGAGACCTTCATCATGGTGGCCTTCAGGTGCACGGAGAACAGCACGCCCTCGGCCTTGGCGCGGGCCACCTGGGCGGTCAGGAACTCGCGCAGCGCGGCCACCCGCATCACCGACGCGTCGACGACCTCGCCGGCCAGCACCGGCACCGACTCGCGCAGCACGGTGGTGCTGCCGTCGTCGCCGGCCAGCTCGATGCGCAGCGCGCCGTCCTTGCCGATCACCGCGGACTTCTCGGTGCTGCGGAAGTCGTCCGCGCCCATGGTGGCGACGTTCGTCCGGGACTCCGCCGTCCAGGCGCCCATGCGGTGCGGGTGCGCCTTGGCGTAGTTCTTCACCGCGGCGGCGGCGCGCCGGTCGGAGTTGCCCTCGCGCAGCACCGGGTTGACCGCGCTGCCCTTGACCTTGTCGTAGCGGGCGCGGACGTCGCGCTCCTCGTCGGTCTTCGGCTCGTCCGGGTAGTCCGGCAGCGCGTAGCCCTGCTGCTGGAGCTCCGCGACCGCCGCCTTGAGCTGCGGGATGGACGCGGAGATGTTGGGCAGCTTGATGATGTTCGCCTCCGGCCGCTGGGCCAGCTCGCCCAGCTCCGCCAGCGCGTCGTCGATCCGCTGCTCCTCCTGGAGGTACTCGGGGAAGCTCGCGATGATCCGCCCCGCCAGCGAGATGTCGCGGCTCTCCACGCCGACCCCGGCCGTCGAGGCGTACGCCTCGATCACGGGCAAGAACGAGTACGTGGCCAGGGCCGGGGCCTCGTCGGTGTGCGTATAGATGATGGTCGAGTCAGCCACCGGTTACTCCGCTCCAGTCTCCAACATTGCTTGACATCAAGATATCCCGTCGCGCGCCGGGAAGGGGTGGCGGGGTGTGGCGATCCGGCCGCGGGGTACGCGACCGGCGCGCGCGGGGCCTGCGCGTGACCTTTGCATAAAAGTGCGGAGACCCGTATAGTCATGCTGCCTGACCAGGAGGAGGCGGCGATGACGGTGCGGGTGGCGGTGGCCGGGGCCAGCGGGTACGCCGGGGGAGAGGTGCTCAGACTGCTGCTGGGCCACCCCGGTGTGCGGATCGGCGCGGTGACCGCGCACGGCAACGCGGGACAGCCGCTCGGCGCGGTGCAGCCGCACCTGCTGCCGCTGGCCGACCGGGTGCTGGAGCCGACCTCGCCCGAGGCGCTCGCCGGCCACGACGTGGTCTTCCTCGCGCTGCCGCACGGCCAGTCCGCGGCCGTCGCGCAGCAGCTCGGCGACGACGTGCTGGTGGTCGACATGGGCGCCGACTTCAGGCTCAAGGACGCGGCCGACTGGGAGAAGTTCTACGGATCGCCGCACGCGGGCACCTGGCCGTACGGCCTGCCCGAGCTGCCGGGCGGCCGCGCCGCGCTGGAGGGGTCCAAGCGCGTCGCGGTCCCCGGCTGCTACCCGACGGCCGTCTCGCTGGCCCTGGCCCCCGCGTACGCCGCGGGCCTGGTCGAGGCGGATGCGGTGGTCGTCGCCGCGTCCGGCACCTCGGGCGCGGGCAAGTCCGCCAAGCCGCACCTGCTCGGCTCGGAGGTGATGGGCTCGATGAGCCCGTACGGCGTCGGCGGCGGGCACCGGCACACGCCCGAGATGGTGCAGAACCTCAGCGCCGCGGCCGGCCGCCGGGTCACGGTGTCCTTCACCCCGACCCTGGCCCCCATGCCGCGCGGCATCCTCGCCACCTGCTCGGCCAGGGCGCTGCCCGGCGTGACCGCGGCCGACCTGCGTGCCGCCTACGTCAAGGCGTACGCCGACGAGCCGTTCGTGCACCTGCTGCCGGAGGGCCGCTGGCCGGCCACCGCGTCGGTCTACGGCTCCAACGCCGTCCAGCTCCAGATCGCGCACGACGAGGCCGCGGGCCGGCTGACAGCCGTCTCGGCGATCGACAACCTCACCAAGGGCACCGCGGGCGGCGCGGTGCAGAGCATGAACATCGCCCTGGGCATCCCCGAGGCGACCGGACTTTCCACGACAGGAGTCGCACCGTGAGCGTCACGGCAGCGAAAGGGTTCACGGCGGCGGGTGTCGCGGCCGGGATCAAGGACAGCGGGCAGCCTGACCTGGCACTCGTGGTCAACACCGGCCCCTCGCGCGCCGCGGCCGGCGTCTTCACCTCCAACCGCGTCAAGGCCGCGCCCGTCCTGTGGTCCGAGCAGGTCGTCAAGGGCGGCGCGGTGACCGCCGTGGTCCTCAACTCCGGCGGCGCCAACGCCTGCACCGGCCCGAAGGGCTTCCAGGACACCCACGCCACCGCGGAGCGCGCCGCCGAGGTGCTCGGCCACAGCGCCGGCGAGATCGCGGTCGCCTCCACCGGACTGATCGGCGTACTGCTGCCGATGGACAAGCTGCTGCCCGGCGTCGCGCTGGCCGCGGCCGAGCTGTCCGCGCACGGCGGCGAGAAGGCCGCCATCGCCATCAAGACCACCGACACCGTGCACAAGACGGCGGTCGTCACCGGCCCGGGCGGGGCGTGGACGGTCGGCGGCATGGCCAAGGGCGCGGGCATGCTCGCGCCGGGCCTGGCCACCATGCTGGTGGTGCTCACCACCGACGCCGACGTGGACGCCGGCGTGCTGGACAAGGCGCTGCGCGACGCCACCCGGCAGACCTTCGACCGGGTCGACTCCGACGGCTGCATGTCCACCAACGACACCGTGCTGCTGCTGGCCTCCGGCGCCTCCGGCACGGTCCCCGAGTACGCCGACTTCGCCGAGGCGGTCCGCGCGGTCTGCGACGACCTGGCCCGGCAGCTGATCGGCGACGCCGAGGGCGCGAGCAAGGACATCAGGATCGAGGTGGTCGGCGCGGCCACCGAGCAGGACGCCGTCGAGGTCGGCCGCTCCATCGCCCGCAACAACCTGCTCAAGTGCGCGATCCACGGCGAGGACCCCAACTGGGGCCGGGTGCTCTCCGCGATCGGCACCACGGGCGCGGCCTTCGAGCCCGACGAGCTGGACGTCGCGATCAACGGCGTGTGGGTGTGCCGGGGCGGCGCGGTCGGCGAGGACCGCGACCTGGTCGACATGCGCTTCCGCGAGGTCGCGATCACCGCGGACCTGCACGCGGGCGACCAGTCCGCGGTGATCTGGACGAACGACCTCACGGCCGAGTACGTCCACGAGAACAGCGCGTACAGCTCGTGAGCGCGCCGCAGACGCCGGCCGCCCGGCCCGGGGCGACCCCGCGCAAGCACACCGCGCTGGCCAAGGCGCAGGTCCTGGTCGAGGCGCTGCCGTGGCTGACCCGGCACCACGGCAGGACCGTGGTGATCAAGTTCGGCGGCAACGCCATGGTGGACGAGGACCTCAAGGCGGCGTTCGCGCAGGACGTGGTCTTCCTGCGGCACGCCGGCCTCAAGCCGGTCGTGGTGCACGGCGGCGGACCGCAGATCAGCGCGCAGCTGGACCGGCACGGCCTGGTCAGCGAGTTCAAGGCGGGCCTGCGGGTGACCACGCCCGAGGCGATGGACGTGGTGCGCATGGTGCTGGCCGGCCAGGTGCAGCGCGAACTCGTCGGCCTGCTCAACCGGCACGGCCCGCTCGCGGTCGGCCTGACCGGCGAGGACGCGCACACCATCACCGCGGTCAAGCACTACCCGACCGTCGACGGCGAGGCGGTGGACATCGGCCGGGTCGGCGAGATCACCGCGATCGACACCGGAGCGATCCAGGCGCTGCTGGACGACGGCCGCATCCCCGTCGTCTCCTCCATCGCCCGCGCCGCGGACGACGGCCACATCTACAACGTCAACGCCGACACCGCCGCCGCGGCCCTGGCCGCCGCGCTCGGCGCCGAGACGCTGATGGTCCTCACCGACGTCGAGGGCCTGTACGAGGACTGGCCGAACAGCGACGAGGTGATCAGCAAGCTGACCGCCTCCGAGCTGGAGAAGCTGCTGCCCGAACTGTCCAGCGGCATGGTCCCGAAGATGGAGGGCTGCCTGCACGCGGTGCGCGGCGGCGTGCACACCGCGCGCGTCATCGACGGGCGGGTCCAGCACGCGATCCTGCTGGAGATCTTCACCGACGAGGGCATCGGCACGATGGTCGTGCCCGACGAGGCCCCGGACGACGACACGCATGTCAGCGAAGGGGGAGCGCAGTGAGCGGCGGCACCGGAAACCAGGAACTGACCCGGCGCTGGCAGGCGTCGCTGATGGACAACTACGGCACCCCGCGGGTGCCGCTGGTCCGCGGCGAGGGCGCCGCCTTCTGGGACGCCGACGGCAAGGCGTACACCGACTTCGTCGGCGGCATCGCGGTCAACGCGCTGGGCACCGCGCACCCCGCGGTGGTCGAGGCGGTCGGCCGGCAGATCGCCTCCCTCGGGCACGTGTCCAACCTGTTCGTCGCCGAGCCGCCGGTGGCGCTGGCCGAACGGCTGCTGCAGCTGTTCGGGCGGCCCGGCCGGGTGTTCTTCGCCAACTCCGGCGCGGAGGCCAACGAGGCCGCGTTCAAGATCGGCCGGCTGACCGGCCGCACCCGGATGGTCGCCACCGAGGGCGCCTTCCACGGCCGGACCGTGGGCTCGCTGGCGCTCACCGGCCAGCCGAAGAAGCGGCAGGCGTTCGAGCCGCTGCCCGGCGAGGTGACGTTCGTGCCGTTCGGCGACGAGGCGGCGCTGCGTGCGGCGGTGGACACCGACACCGCGCTGGTGATCCTCGAACCGATCCAGGGCGAGAACGGCGTCGTCGTGCCGCCGACCGGCTATCTGCGCGCGGCCCGCGAGATCACCGCGGCCACCGGCACGCTGCTGGTGCTCGACGAGGTGCAGACCGGCATCGGCCGCACCGGCCACTGGTTCGAGTGCCAGGCGCAGGGCGTGGAACCGGACGTGGTCACGCTCGCCAAGGGCCTCGGCGGCGGTCTGCCGCTCGGCGCGACGGTCGCCTTCGGGCCGGCCGCCGACCTGCTCACCCCGGGCGCGCACGGCAGCACCTTCGGCGGCAACCCGGTGGCCTGCGCGGCCGCCCTCGCGGTGCTCGACACCATCGCCGCCGACGGCCTGCTGGACCACGTCAAGCGGCAGGGGGAGAAGCTGCGGCAGGGCATCGAGGCGCTGCAACACCCCTTGGTCGATCATGTACGCGGCGCGGGCCTGCTGATCGGTATCGTGCTCACCGAGCCGCTGTCGGCGCGGGTGCAGCAGGCGGCTCAGGACGCCGGTTTCCTGGTGAACGCCGCCGTGCCCGACACCGTTCGCCTCGCGCCGCCGCTGATCGTCGGCGACGCGGAGACCGACGCGCTGCTGCGGGCGCTGCCCGGCGTGCTCGACCAGGCGCGAGACAACGGAGACTGACAAGACGATGAGCGAGGCGCAGCAGCACGGCGGCCAGGCCGTACCGCAGACACGGACCGCACGGCACCGCAGGATCGTGGACATCCTCGGCCGGCAGCCGGTGCGTTCGCAGAGCCAGCTCGCCAAGCTGCTCGCCGACGACGGGCTGAGCGTCACCCAGGCGACGCTCAGCCGGGACCTGGACGAACTGGGCGCGGTGAAGATCCGCACCAACGACGGCGAGCTGATCTACGCGGTCCCCTCCGAGGGCGGCTTCCGCACCCCGCAGGCCCCGCTCGGCGAGTCGGTCAAGGAGGAGCGGATGCGGCGGCTGGCCGCGGAGCTGCTCATCTCCGCCGAGGCCTCGGCCAACCTGGTGGTGGTCCGCACCCCGCCGGGCGCCGCGCAGTTCCTCGCCTCCGCCATGGACCAGGCCGAGGTCCACGACATCCTCGGCACCATCGCGGGCGACGACACCGTGGTGCTGATCAGCCGCGACCCGGCCGGCGGCCAGAAGCTCGCCGACCACCTGCTGCGCCTCGCCCAGGGCGAGGCCTGAGGCACCCGCGACGCGCCTCCCGGCCCACGGATTTGAAGAAGTATGCCGTCGAGTGCATACTTATGCCATACCGCACATCATCTGGAGGCAGTGCAGTGAGCCACGACGACACGGGGGCCGGGACGGCCGGGGCCACCACGAACGAGCCGGCCGAGCCGCAGACGCCCGGCACGACGGGCGGCGCGGGCAAGCTGTGGGGCGGGCGCTTCGCCGACGGCCCGTCGGCCGCGCTGGAGAAGCTGTCCGCCTCCGTGCACTTCGACTTCCGCCTCGCGCCGTACGACATCGCCGGCTCGCGCGCCCACGCCCGGGTGCTCTACCGCGCCGGACTGCTCACCGCCGACGAGCTGGACCGGATGATCGCGGGCCTGGACACCCTGGAGTCCGACGTGGCCTCCGGCGCCTTCCGGGGCACCATCGCCGACGAGGACGTGCACACCGCCCTCGAACGCGGCCTGCTGGAACGGCTCGGCCCCGACCTCGGCGGCAAGCTGCGGGCCGGCCGCTCCCGCAACGACCAGATCGCCACCCTCTTCCGGATGTACCTGCGCGACCACGCCCGCACCATCGGCGGGCTGATCGCCGACCTCCAGGACGCGCTGGTCGGCCTCGCCGAGGCGCACCCGGACACCGCGATGCCCGGCCGCACCCACCTCCAGCACGCCCAGCCGGTGCTCTTCGCCCACCACGTCCTCGCGCACGCCCAGGCGCTGTCCCGGGACGCCGAGCGGCTGCGGCAGTGGGACGAGCGGACCGCCGTCTCCCCCTACGGCGCGGGCGCGCTGGCCGGGTCCTCGCTCGGCCTGGACCCCGAGGCGGTCGCCAGGGACCTCGGCTTCGAGCACGGCAGCGTCGCCAACTCCATCGACGGCACCGCCTCCCGCGACTTCGTCGCCGAGTTCGCCTTCATCACCGCGATGATCGGCGTCGACGTGTCGCGGATCGCGGAGGAGATCATCCTCTGGAACACCAAGGAGTTCTCCTTCGTCACCCTCCACGACGCCTTCTCCACCGGCTCGTCGATCATGCCGCAGAAGAAGAACCCCGACATCGCCGAGCTGGCCCGCGGCAAGTCCGGCCGGCTGATCGGCAACCTCACCGGCCTGATGGCGACGCTCAAGGCGCTGCCGCTGGCGTACAACCGCGACCTCCAGGAGGACAAGGAGCCGGTCTTCGACTCCTGCGACCAGCTGGAGGTGCTGCTGCCCGCCTTCACCGGGATGCTGGCCACGCTCACCGTGCACCGCGAGCGCCTGGAGGAGCTGGCCCCGGCCGGCTTCTCGCTGGCCACCGACATCGCCGAGTGGCTGGTGCGGCAGGGCGTGCCCTTCCGGGTCGCCCACGAGGTCGCCGGAGAGTGCGTGAAGGTCTGCGAGGCCGAGGGCATCGAGCTGCACCAGCTCACCGACGAGCAGTTCGCCAAGATCTCCCCGCACCTGGAGCCCGCGGTCCGCGAGGTGCTGAACGTCCCCGGTTCGCTCGCCTCCCGCGACGGCCGCGGCGGCACCGCCCCGAGCGCGGTCGCCGCGCAGCTCGCCGACTTCAAGGCGGACCTCGCCGCCCAGCACGCCTGGGCCGACGCGAAGAAGTGAGCCCCGCGCCCGGGCCTCCTGCCGGGCCGCCGCCGGCGCACCCGACCGCCGGCGGCACCCGGCTGCCCGGGCGCGCGGTCGCCTCAGTCCCGGTACGACGGCTGGGGCGGCGGTATGAACTGGTCGGCGGACGAGCCGAGCCAGTGCCGCTCCAGCGAGACCAGCGAACCGTCCTGGCGCATCTGCTCCAGCACCCCGTTGACGAACCGCACGAAGTCCGTCTGGTCCTTGCGCATCGCTATGCCGTGCGGTTCCTGGGTGAAGCGCGGCCCGACCAGCTTGGTGTCCGGGTCCTGGGCCTGCAGCCCGATCAGGATGGTGTCGTCGGTCGAGGCCGCGTCCACCTTCCCCAGCTGCATCAGCATCAGGCAGTCCGTCCAGTCCGCGACCGCCACCGGCACCACCGGGTGCTTCTTGAGGTCCCTCAGCGTCTGGATCGAGGTGGTGCCGCCGGCCGCGCAGACCCGCTTGCCGCCCAGGTCGTCTATGGACTTGGCGGTCGAGGACTTGGGGACCAGCACCCGCTGCCCGGCGTCCATGTAGTCGGTGGAGAAGGCGACCGACTTCCAGCGGTCGCAGTTGATGGTCATCGAGTCGATCACGATGTCCACCGAGTGGTCGGTGAGCACCGGGATGCGCCGCGCCGAGGTGACCGTCTTGAACTGGATGCGGTCCGGGCTGCCGAACAGCGCGGTGGAGATCCGCCGCAGCAACTGGATCTCGAACCCGTCGAGCTGCCCGGTCAGCGGATCGCGGTAGCCGAAGAGGTAGGAGTTCTGGTCGACCCCGGCGATCAGCCGGCCGCGCTTGACGATGTCCGCCATCGTCGAGCCCGCGGGCATGTCGCCCGGCTGCGGCAGCGCTCCCGTCGGCCGGTAGCTCTCCAGCGGACGGCACGACCGGTCCTCGGCCGGCGCGGCGGCCGGCAGCTCCGCCTGGCGCACCGAGGTCGCGCGCCCGTGGGAGTCCGTGCGGCCGTCGCTCCGGTCCGGCCCCGGGCCGTTGCCGTACACCACCGTCGCCGCCACGGCGGCCGCCAGTGCCGCCGCCAGCGCCGTGCGCCGCAGCAGCCTCGCCGTGATCACCCGTCTCGCGTCCGACACCACCGTGACCCCCCCTTCCGGCCGGCCCGCCACACCCGGTCCGCATCGACCGTCGCCGGCCCGTCCACCCCGTAGACGGATGGTGACGGGCCGTCGGTTCCCGCCGACGGCGGGTTACCACGAACGGGTGGATCTGCCGGGAGGCGGAACCCGCGGCCGGGCGCTCAGCCGCTCAGGCGGCCTTCGCCTTGGTGGCGTAGATGTCCACGTACTCCTGGCCGCCGAGCCGCATGACCTCGCTCATCACCTCGTCGGTGACGGCCCGCAGCACATAGCGGTCGCGGTCCATGCCCTCGTAGCGGGAGAAGTCCAGCGGCTTGCCGAACCGCACGGTCACCGGCGCGATCCGCGGCATGCCCTTGCCGCCCGGCTGCACCTTGTCGGTGCCGATCATCGCGAACGGCACCACCGGCGCGCCGGTCATCAGCGCGAGGCGGGCGATGCCGGTGCGGCCGCGGTAGAGCCGGCCGTCGGGGGAGCGGGTGCCCTCCGGGTAGATGCCGAAGATCCGGCCCTCGTCCAGCACCCGGCGCCCGGTCATCAGCGCCGCGACACCGCCGCGGGCGCCGTCGCGGTCGACCGGGATCATGCCGCAGGTGGTGAAGAACCACGCCATCAGCCGGCCCTTGAGGCCCTTGCCGGTGACGTACTCGTCCTTGCCGATGAAGTAGACCTGGCGCTCGACCACCAGCGACAGGAACATCGAGTCGATGAACGTCACGTGGTTGCCCGCCACGATCACCGGCCCCTCGCCCGGGATGTGCTCCACGCCCTCGACCACCGGGCGGTACAGCACGCGCATCAGCACACCGAGAATCACCTTGAGCACGCTGCGGGACATGCGGGAGAACAAGGACCCCTCCGGACGGTGACGGTCAGACGGCCGACGGTTGCGAGTACGTCGGGTACGACCCTACCGGCCCGTACCCAAGGACGATACTTCCGCACCCGGCGCCCGCGCACGCCGGGTTCACCCACCGGATACGCACTGTTGACCCGCTGCTGACCTGCCGCGCGCAGGGCGCCCGCCGCCTGTTCGGGTGAAGATCGACCGGGCCGGGAACCACCGCGGCGGCGAGCCCGTGCCGCAACGCCCGCGCAACCGGTATGCACGGGTCCATGCCCTCCGTGCCGTCCCCCACGCCCGTCAACACCGCGCTCCAGGAGCGGTACGAGCGCCATGCGCGGCTGCTCCCGCTGCTGGCCGCGGAGGCCGCCGCCGAGGCCCCGCCGGGCGGCGCGGTCGAGGCCGCCGACGTCGAACAGGCGGTCTGGCTGCGGCTGCTGGAGCTGCCCGCGCCGCCGGCCGAACCGGTGCGGTGGCTGCGCGGCGCGGTCCGCGCCGAGGTGCGCCTGGCCGCACGCGCGGGACTCGGCGCCCGCCCGCACCGGCCCGCACGCCCCGGCCCCGGCGCCCGCCCGCACCAGCCCACGGGCGCGGGGACCGGCGCGGAGGACCTGGCGCTCGCCGCCGAGCGGCGCGCCGCGCTCGGCGACGTGGTGCGCGCGCTGCCCGGCCGCTGCCCGCAGCTCGTGTCCGCGCTGATGTCCCGGTCCGACCTCACCTACCAGGAAATCTCCCGGGAGTTGGGAATCTCACAGGGGAGCCTGGGGCCGCTGCGCTCGCGCTGTCTGGGATGTCTGAGAAGTCTCCTGAAATCGAGGGTTGGAATCCCGGTGGTACGGGGTAATGCACGGTAAACAGTCAGCGGCAGTGGGCACCCTTGGCAGGCCCGGACGGGACTGAGACGGGTAGCGCGGGGCGGTACCCGGCCGGAATGTTTGTGCGATCATCGGCGCCACGGAGGCGGCGCATACCCGCACCAACTCCGCTCAGGCACACGTCCCGGGCGCTCTCACCCACCCTCAACTGCCCGGACGGATTCGAAGGGGAGGCCTGCGCGCATGGGCATGAGCGTGACCATCTCTACGGCGGAGCACAGCGACGCCGAGAAGATCCTGAAACTCCAGTACCTCTGCTACCAGGGCGAAGCAGAGCTCTACGGCGACTACAGCATCGAACCGCTGACCCAGACCCTCGACGAGCTGCGCGCCGAACTCGCGCAGGGCGTCGTCCTGGTCGCCCGCCTCGGGCAGGAGGTGGTCGGCTCGGTGCGCGGCGCCGTCGACGACGACGGCACGGCCCGGATCGGCAAGCTCATCGTCCACCCCCGGCTGCAGCGCCACGGCCTCGGCGGCCGGCTGCTGTCCGCACTGGAGACGCGTCTGGCCGCCGAGGCGGAGGCCAAGCGCTACCGCCTCTTCACCGGCCACCGCAGCGAGGTCAATCTGCGGATGTACCGCAAGCTCGGTTACGAGCAGGTGGGTGCGGCCGAACCGGTCACCCGCCGGCTGAGCCTGGTCCACATGGAGAAGCCGGCCCTCCCCGAGCCCTCCGCGGTCAGCTACGCGGCGAGCGCCTGACCTCCGGCGTCCCGGTCCCGGTCCCAGGCGCGGACCCGGACCGGGCGCCGGCCGCCGCCGCAGAGCGGCGCAGCCACAGCAGTCCGGCGACCGGCAGCGCGATCGGCAGCAGCAGGTAGTCGGCGCCGTAGTAGGACCAGACCGTCGAGTCGGCGAAGGCCGAGGAGTCCGCGATGGTCAGCGTCCCCACGGTGAGGACGCCGAGCAGCTCCGCCGAGCAGCACACCATCGCGACCCTGCGCGCCGACTCGCCGCCCTTGACCAGCGCGGCCAGGATCACCGCGTAGACGACACCGGCGACTGCGGACAGCACGTACGCCAGCGGTGCGTGGTGGAACTTGGTGCAGATCTGCACGATCGAGCGGGAGAGCGCGGCCACGGTGAACATCCCGTAGAGCCAGAGCAGCAGCCGCCCGGGCCCCTTGCCGATCCCGGTGGGGTTCCCGCCGTCCTGGGCGCCTTCGGCGTTCTCGGCGCCCGGACCGTCCGCGGTGTTCTCGGTCACGTCGACCGCCTTCGCAAGCTTCGTGTCCGTGTCCGTGTCCGTGTGCCCGTGCGCGCCCGTGTGCGTCTCAGCCATGTCCGCCTCCCCAGATCTCGTGCAGCCGCAGCTCCAGCACCGCGACGATCACCGCGCCGGCGGCGACGATCGCCGAGCCCCAGCGGGTCCGCTCGGCCAGCGACATGAAGGCGGCCGCCGGGATTGCGCACACCGCGCCGATCAGATAGGCGAGGAAGACCGCCATGCCCTGCTCGGGCCGGTCGCCCCGGGCCAGCTGCACCAGGGAGACCACCAGCTGGACCAGGGTGGCCAGCGTCACCACGGCCATCCCGGCGAAGTGCCAGTCCTTGGTCGCCGAGTCGCGGTACGCCGCGTACCCGCACCACACCGCGAGCAGCAGCGCCGTGACGGAGACCGTGATGATGACCGCGTCGAGCATGGCAAGACTGTATTACGGGCGGTGACCCCGCCCGTCCGCCGGGTCGCCGCCGATCCGCCGATCCGCCGATTCGCCGGGCCGCTGGCCGACCGCGGCCGCGCGGCTATCCGACGACGTCGCCGCCGATCCGCTTCTCGAACCAGTGGTGCGCGTACGGCTCGTCGTTGAACGCCGGGACCTCGCGGAAGCCGGCCCGGTGGTACAGGCCGATCGCGGCCTCCAGCGCCTTGTTGGTGTCCAGGCGCAGCAGGTCGCGGCCCGCCGCCACCGCACGCGCCTCCAGTTCGGCCAGGAAACGGCGGCCGAGGCCGAGACCGCGCGCGTGCGGGGCCACCCACATCCGCTTCACCTCCGCGGGGGCGCCGGCCGGCAGCTTCAGCCCGGCGCAGCCCACCGGCTCCCCGTGCAGCCGTGCGACCAGGAACTCACCGCGCGGCGGGCGCAGTTCGCCCGCGTCCGGCAGCAGACTGCGGTCCGGGTCGAAGCCGGTGTCGAGGCGCTCCCCCAGTTCGGAGAAGTACCGGTGCAGGCAGTGCTCGGCGTCCGGATGGCCCGGGTCCACCACCTCCAGCGCGACGGTGCCCGCGGTCAGCAGCCGTTCCACCTCGGCCATCGCGGCGACGAGGCGGGCGCGCTGCCCGGTGTTGAGCGGATCGAGCAGCGAGCCGGCCAGTTCGTCGCTGCGGGCGTCCAGCAGGGCGCGCTCGGCGCGGCCGGCCTCGGTGAGCCGCACGGTGCGCACCCGGCGGTCCTCGGGCAGCGGCTCGACCGTGACCAGGCCGGCCGCCTCCAGGGAGCGCAGCAGCCTGCTGACGTACCCCGAGTCGAGTCCGAGCCGGTCGCGCAGCCGGCGCACGTCCTGGCCGTCCTCGCCGACCTCCCACAGCAGCCGGGCCTCGCCGATCGGCCGCTCCCGGCCCAGATAGTGGTCGTGGAGCACGCCCACGCGCCCGGTCACCGTGCGGTTGAAGCGCCGCACCTGCTCGATCTGTGCCGCATCCATTCTCTGACCTTAGTCAGAGAAAACACCGCGGGTCCAGTCCGCGCACCCGTAGCCCCTGGTCCGCGCGCGAAGCCCCCGGCCCGCGCGCCCGGAGCCCCCGGAGCCGCGGTCAGGTCCGCCGGCTCCGCCCGTGCCCGCCCCGCGCCCGCCCACGTGCGACAGCGCCGGGCGCCCCTCAGCCGTACCGCAGCCAGTACACATCCGTCGTGTACGGCAGCTCCAGCGCGCCGTCGGGCCCGGCCACCCCGTGGTCGCGGATCACCGCCTCCACCTCCGCGCGCACGCGCTCCTGCGCTGCCGCGTCCAGCACGGCTATGTGGCTGGAGGACATCATCCGCTCCACCACGTCCACGACCGTCGTGGAGTGCGGGTTCGGCCAGTGCCGCTCCTCGATCCGGCCCCACCCCGGCCGGCCGCCGAACACCGCGCGCCAGCCGTCCTGCCGGTACGGCTCGCCCGGCCGCGGCGCCAGCGGCGGACTCGGCAGGTCCTTGGGCGCCAGCCGGAAGTAGATGTCCTGGAAGTCCCGCACCCACGGCACCGACGTGTCGTAGGTGTTCCACACCAGCACCAGCGCGCCGCCCGGCCGCAGCAGCCGCTCCACCTCGGCCAGCGCCTCGCCGGCCCGGAACCAGTGCCAGGACTGCGCCGCCACCACCGCGTCCGCGCACCCGCCGGGCAGGCCCGTCGCCTCCGCGGTCCCGGCCGTCACCGCCACCCCCGGCAGCAGCTCGGCCAGCCGCTCGCGCATCTCCCGCACCGGCTCCACCGCGAGCACCTCGGCACCCGTCAGCGCCAGCAGCCGGGTGAACTTGCCGGTGCCCGCGCCCAGGTCCACCACCGTCCGGCCGGCCTCCAGCGGCAGCACGTCGGCCAGCGCCGCGAGCGCCGAGAGCGGATAGGAGGGCCGGGAGCGCTCGTATACCCCCGCGGCCCGCTGGTAGCCGACTCCTGCTGCGTGGTGCACTGTCACGCGGGCTGACGGTAGCAGGATCGGATGACGTCCACGGATACTCCTCACGACGGGCATTCCCCCTACTCTGGAAGGGCGTTCACCCGCAAGAGCGCCATCACGCGCCCCGCGGCCACCCTGCCCGGCGGACGCCGCGTCCGATGTTGCATGCTGTGCAGTCCACCCATGCCCTGGTTACGGAGCAGCGAATGACAGCCACCTTCCCGGACATCACTCTCAGCACGGACCGGCTGGTGCTGCGCCCGTACGACGAGGCGGACCTGCCCGCGCTCACCGAGATGATGAACGACGAGCTGGTCACCGCCTGGTCCGGCGCGCCGTACCCCTACACCGCGGACGACGCCCGCCTGTTCGTCACCACGACCGCCCCGGCGGAACGCACCGAGGGGCGCGGGCTGGTGCTGGCCGTCACCGAGTTCCTCACCCAGCGGCTGGTCGGCACGGTCACCCTGCAGCACACCGACTGGCGCATCCGCGGCACCGAGATCGGCTACCTCACCGCCGCCTGGGCCCGCGGCGAGGGCTACGCCAGCGAGTCCGTCCTCGCCGTCTGCCGCTGGCTCTTCCGCGAGCAGGGCTTCCAGCGCGTCGAACTGCGCACGGCCGCGGACAACACCGCCTCCCAGCAGGTCGCGCAGAAGATCGGCTGTGTCAGCGAGGGAGTGCTGCGCGGCGCCGGCATCGTCCGCACCCGCCCCGAGCACGGCGGCCGGGACGCGTCGTACGGGGCGAGAACGGCGGACCCAGTGAGCGGGGCGAACGGGACGGACGGGGGCGACGCGGCGGGCGCGGCGGGTTCCGCCGACGCCGGCTGGATCGAGACCCGCACCGACCTGCTGGTGTGGAGCCTGCTCCCGGAGGACCTGGACGACGCCTCGGCGCCCGGCGGCGACGAGGAGCCGTACGAATCCTACGAGTCCTACACCTCGTCCTACGCGGACCGCACCGACCCCGCGGACCCCGCGGACCGCACCGCTTTCGCCCACTGGCGCTGAGGCCCGCGACCAGGCACGCTCCGGGTCGCCGACCCTGCCGCCCGGCGTTTCGCGCCGCCCGGTTAGGGTTCTTCCCCCGGGCCCCGGACCCGGCGCTCCCGCGGACGCCGGCCCCTCGCGGACCCGGCCCCCACAGCGACCCGCACACGCCTGGAGGCAGACGAGATGGCCGACCGGGTCACCGTGATCGGATGGGACGGCTCGCCCCCCACCGAGGCCGCGCTCGCCGCGCTCGGCGCCGCCACCCTCGTCGCCGGCACCCGGCACCACTTGGCGCTGCCGTACGTGCCCGAGGGCGCCGAGCAGATCGTCCTCGGCAGCATCGACATCGCCGCCCGCCGCATCGCCAAGCACCGCGGCACCGCCGTCGTGCTCGCCGACGGCGACCCCGGCTTCTTCGGCGTGGTCCGCGCCCTGCGCGCCCCGGAACACGGCCTGGAGATCGAGGTCGTCCCCGGCGTCTCCGCCGTCGCCCAGGCCTTCGCCCGGGCCGGCATGCCCTGGGACGACGCCCGCGTGGTCGTCGCCACCAGCCGCACGCTGCGCCGCGCGGTCAACGTCTGCCGCGCCTACCCCAAGGTCGCCGTCCTCACCTCGCCGGGCGCGGGCCCCGCGGAACTGGCCCTGATGCTCGACGGCGTGCACCGCACCTTCGTCATCTGCGAGGCGCTCGGCACCGAGCAGGAGGAGGTCACGGTCATCACCTCCGACACCGTCGCGGACCACATCTGGCGCGACCCCAACGTGGTGCTCGTGGTCGGCGGCATCTCCTCCGCCGCCCCGGGGGTGGCCGGCCGCGGCGGCTGGATCGCCGGCCGCGACCCGGGCTTCCCCGGCCCGGTCCGCGGCTGGGCGCTGCCCGCCTCGGAGTACGGCGGCGACCTGCCCGCGCAGGTCCGCGCCTTCCAACTGGCCAGGCTCGGCCCGCGCACCGGCGACCTGGTGTGGGACATCGGCGCCGCGGACGGCGCGGTCGCGGTGGAGGCCGCCCGCTTCGGCGCGGCCGTCATCGCCGTGGACGCCGACGCGGACGCCTGCGACTGGATCACCGCGACCGGCCGCCGCGCCGGCGTCCAGCTCCACGTCGTGCACGGCTCCGCGCCGGGCGCGCTGGAGGACCTGCCCGAGCCCGACGTGGTCCGGATCGGCTGCACCGACGCGGAGGTCACCGCCGCCGTCGCCGCCCGCCGCCCCGAGCGCATCGTCACCAGCGCGGGCAACCGCGACGAGGCCGAAGCGGTCAGCAGGGCACTGGAGGAAGGCGGTTACGACGTGGAGCGCGCACTGGTGCAGTCCGTCGAACTGGACGGCGAATGGGCCGAGCGCGACCGGTCGGTGACGTTCCTGCTCACCGGCACCCGCCGCTGATCGCCGAACACCCCTCGCACGGCGGCCGATCGGGCCCTTCCGGCCCGTCCCCGACCATGGTCGACGACACTGCTGATTAGCACGTTTCCGCTGGTGGCACCGGGATTTACGGGAGTCGTGTGAGATACGTCCCGAGGTTCGGACTCTTGGCCGGACGCCCCGTGGCCGCGGGGTAGGCTGGCGGACCGTTGTGCCGTCCTCGGACGTCGGCGAACCGTTCGCGTGTTCGGGACGTCCGGTGCCGACGTGCCGCATTCCGGGCGCGCTCGTTGTCCGTTCGGGGTGGCGGCACGCGGTGCGGAAGCGGTCGCGCGCGACGGCTGGAAGGAGCGAAACCGATGGGCGAGGGGCACGCATGACGGACACCGGTCGGAACTCCGCCGAGGGCCTGCCGGAGAACGGCGCGGCTCCCGCGCCGGACGGCGGACTTCCCGGCGGCGACGCACCCGGCGGCGCGCAGCCCGGCGGTGCCTACGACTCCTACGGCAACGGTGTGCCGCAGCAGCCCGGTTGGGGCGGCGACCCGCTCACCGACCCCCTCCCCGAGTACGCCTACCTGGAGCAGCCGGCCCCGCCCGGCGGCGTGTTGGACGACGAGGACGACGTGCTGCTGATGCCGGGGGCACAGGGGTCGTGGAGCGATCCGCAGCCGGTGCCGCCGCAGCCGGAGAGCCCGCTCCAGGGTCCCGTCCAGCCCCAGGCCCCGGGCGCCGGGCCCGTGCCGCAGCAGGGCTTCGCCCCGGAGCCGGCGCGGGCGGAGGGGACCGAGCCGGGCGCGGCGCCGCAGTCGTACGAGGGCGGCGCGCCGCAGCCGTACTTGGGCGCAGGGCGGATCTCGGTCGAGGTGCCCACCGAGGTCCCGGTGGAGAACTCCGTCCCCACGCCGCCGCCCACCCCGCGCCGCCCGCTGCACATGGGCCCGCCCATCCCCGAGCCCAACAGCGGCGGCGTCTCCGTGCGTTCGCTCGCCGACCGCGGCCCCGCCGTCTCCGGGCCGCCCACGTCCGGCCCCGAGTACCTCGACGTCCCGCGCGACGACGCCTCCGGCATCCCGGCCCAGCAGACCGGCGAGCCCACGGGGAGCTGGCCGGCGGCGGGACCGGAGACGCCCTCGCAGCGGTCCCTGATCCCGCACGCGGACAGCGTGGTCAGCCCCGCGCAGGCCGCGACGGCCCCCGCGCAGGAAGCCCCCGCGGACCCGGCGGGTCAGGCTCCCGCGCCGGCGGCGCCGCAGGGGTCGGCTGTCGCCGCCGGGCACGCGCCGGCCGGCCCGTCCGCCGCCGAGCCGGTCGTCCCTGCGCAGGGCGCGGCTCCGAACGTCTCGCAGGGCGTGGGCTTCCCGGCCCCCGCCGGGGTCGCGGCGGAGGGCCCCCAGTTCGCGGCGGCCGGTGCGACGGGCGTCGCCGTGCCCGGCGGCTCGGGCCCGGTGCCGTTCGACCACACCACCGACATGCCCGAGGACACCACGACCCCGCCCGGGGGTGTCGCGCACATCGCGGAGGGCGCCGAGGCGGGCCAGGGCCTCCCGGACGCGCGCAACGCCCAGGGCGCACCGGGCGTTCACGACGCCCAGGGCGTGCCGGGCGCCGCGGTGTCCGCGCCGGTCTCGCTCGACGGCGTGGCCGCGCTGGGCGGCGCGGCGATCCCCGCGCAGTCCACCGACCCCGCCGCCGGTCGGCAGGCGCCCGCGCCGGCCGCGGACAGCCGCGCCGGCCGGGTCCGCCGCCACGCCGGAACCGGCCCCCAGGAAAGCGGCCCGGCCGAGCAGGCCGCAGCGGCGCCGGGCGTCGTCGGCGCGGACGCGGCGGACGCCGCGGCCGGGGCCGTCACCGGCCCTGACCAGGTGATTCCCGCGCAGGGAACGCCCGCGAACGGCACGTACGTGCCGGCACAGGCCGGTGGCCAGGCCGCGGACGGCGGCGCGGTCACGGGCGCTGCGGGTGCGCAGGGCGACGGTCCGGCCGTCGCGGGGGCGGCCGACGCCGGCCCGGAGGGCGCAGCGGCCCAGGCGGCCGTCACGCCGGTCGCGGGCGGCGTGCAGCCGGAACCCGCGCAGGCCGCGAACGGCCCGGCCGCCGAGGCAGCCCAAGCCGCTGCCCAGCCCGGCGCGGAGCCGAGCGCTGCGGGCCCGAACGAGGCCGCACAGACGGGAGTTGAGGCCACCGCGGGCGCGGCGGGCGTCGCGCCGGAGACCGAGAGCGCGCAGAACGGCCTCGGCGCCGCCTCCGGCGTCCAGCCGGCAGGTGGCGCTGAAGGCCCTGCCGGTACGGGAATCGGGCCGGTCACCGATGCCGCGGAAGGTGCCCCGGCAGGCGCCGGAGCTGTTCCGACTGCGGGCACGGGAGTCGGACCCGCGGGGGTCCCGGCGGGTGCCGTGGCTACCCCTGGTGTCGAACCGGCGGGTGGCCCCGAGGGAGTTGGGCCGGCCGGTGTTGTGGCGGGCGGCGCGCCGGCGAGTGCCGGTGCTGCTCCGGGCGCGGGTGCGGCGAGTGCTCCTGCGGGCGGTGCGGGTACGGGAGTTGGGCCGGCGGGTGCGGCGGCAGGTGGTGTCCCGGCGGGTGCCGTGGCTGCACCCGGCGTCGAACCGGCGGGTGTCGCCGGGGGAGTTGGGCCGACCGCCGATGCGGCGGATGGCGTCCAGGCGGGAGCCGGTGCTGCTCCGGGTGCGGGGGTCGTCGGCGCCCCTGCGGACGGCGGGGGTACGGGAGTTGGACCCGGCGCTGCGGTGACCGATGCGGTCCAGGCCGGAGTCGGTGCTGCTCCGGGTGCGCCCGCCGGTGCCCCCGGCGCTGCGGGCGCGCCGGCCGGCGGCCCGGACGAGACCGCGCAGGCGGCAGGAGGCCAGGCCGTACAGCCGGATGCCGAGGGAGTCGGCAGCGCTGCCGTGCCCGCGGCGGGCGGAGCGGCAGCCGAGGGCGACGAGGCGCACGGCCGGACGGCGGCGCCCGCGCAGACTGCCGCGCCCACGGGACGCAGGCGCGCGAGCAAGACCGCTGCCGCGAGCGTCGCCGAGGGCGGGAACGCTTCCTCGCAGGCGGGCGCCCCCACCGGTCGGCGGCGTGCGGCGAAGGCGGCGGCGGGTGCGCCTGCCGCGCCGAACGGCGCCGAGGCCGCGGACGGTTCCCACGCGTCGGAGCCGACTGCCGGGCCCGCGGCCGGAGTCGGGGCCGCCCCGGCCGAGGCGGCGGAGCCCGCGACGACGGCGGTGGCGCCGGAGGCGTCTGCTGTCCCAGCGGTGGACGCCCAACAGGCCGGTGCGGCAGCCCGGTCCGAGGACGGAACGCCGAACTCCGCACCGGCAGAGGGCATTTCCGGCGACGCGGCACAGGCACAGGCCCCGGTGCAGGCCCCGGCCTCGGCAGAACCGGTGGCTGCCGCTCAGGCCGGCGGCGAGGCGGTCCCCGCCGCGGCCGGGCTCGCGCAGGACGCCGGGCGGACGGACGGCCAGGCTTCCGCCGCGGACCCGTCCGCTCCCGGCGGGGGCGCGGGCCAGGATGCCGCGCCGCAGCCCCCCGACGCCGCATCCGTCGCGGCCGGGGGCGTGGCGCAACCCGCCGCAGCCCAGGGCGGCCCCGGCGACGCGGCGCAGACCGCGCCCGTACCGCAGGCCGACGCGACTGCCGCGCCCGCACAGGGCGTTGCGCAGGAGGCTGCCGACCCGACAGCCTCTCCCGGCCGGCCGGACGCCGTACCCGCGGCCGTTGACGCCGCTGCTCCGGCGGAGGGCGATGCCGCCGACGCCGACGGCTCCCACGGGTCCGCCGACGCGCAGCCGCAGCCCGTACAGGGGGGCGCCGTCGCGGACGCCGACTCCGCTGCGGCGACCGCCGGTTCGGCCGAGGGCGAGACCGCTGCCGGGCGGGCGGCGCACGGCGGCACCGCCAAGCCCCGGCGGGCCGCGCGGCGTCGTACCGCAGCCGTCGCGCAGGCCGCCGCAGGACCGCAGGCCGAGAAGGCCGTCGCGGACGCCACGGCCGAGGCCGCCGCGCCGGAGGACACGGGAGCCGCACAGCCGGCCGCCGCCCGTGCCGCGGCTCCGGCCCCCGCCGAAGGTCCGGCCGCGGCCACCGTCGCGGGCGGGACCGTGGCCACGGACGCGGACGTCCCCGCGGACGTGGACCAGGACGTACCCGCGAAGGGCGACGTACCCGCGGGCGAGGACGCGGCCGCGGAGCCGTACGACCCCGCGGTCAGGGACGCCGTGCACCGGGTGATCCGGGAGCGGCGTGACGTGCGGAACGGCTTCCGGCCCGACCCCATCCCGCACGACGTGCTGCTGCGCGTCCTGGAGGCCGCGCACACCGCGCCGAGCGTCGGCCACTCGCAGCCATGGGACTTCGTGGTGATCCGCTCGGAGAAGACCCGTGAGCGGATGCACGAGCTGGCGATGCGGCAGCGCGACGCGTACGCCAAGTCGCTGCCGAAGGGCCGCGCGCGGCAGTTCCGCGAGCTGAAGATCGAGGCGATCCTCGACACGCCGGTGAACATCGTGGTCACCGCCGACCCGACGCGCGGCGGCCGGCACACCCTCGGCCGGCACACGCAGCCGCAGATGGCGCCGTACTCCTCCGCGCTCGCCGTGGAGAACCTGTGGCTCGCCGCGCGGGCCGAGGGTTTGGGCGTCGGCTGGGTGAGCTTCTTCGACGAGCGCCAGATGGTCGAGGAACTCGGGCTGCCCGAGCACCTGGAGGTGGTCGCGTACCTGTGCGTCGGGTACGTCGACGAGTTCCCGGACGAGCCCGAGCTGATGCAGGCCGGGTGGTCGCAGCGCCGGCCGCTGTCGTGGGTGGTCCACGAGGAGGAGTACGGCAACCGGGCGCTGCCCGGCGAGGAGCCGCACGACCTGCTGGAGGAGACGCTGCGGGGCATCCGCCCGCTGGACGCGAAGGCGCTCGGCGAGGCGTGGGAGCGGCAGAAGCGGATGACCAAGCCGGCCGGCGCGCTCGGCATGCTGGAGATCATCTCCGCGCAGCTCAGCGGGCTTTCCCGGCAGTGTCCTCCGCCGATCCCCGAGCCCGCGGCCGTCGCGATCTTCGCCGGCGACCACGGGGTGCACGCCCAGGGCGTGACGTCGTGGCCGCAGGAGGTCACCGGGCAGATGGTCGCCAACTTCCTGGGCGGCGGCGCGGTGTGCAACGCGTTCGCCAACCAGGTCGGCGCGGAGGTCTGCGTCATCGACGTCGGCGTCGCCGGTGAACTGCCCAGCACACCGGGGCTGTTGCCGCGCAAGGTGCGGCCCGGCACGGCGGACTTCACGGCGGGCCCGGCGATGAGCCGGGAGGAGGCGCTGCGGGCGATCGAGATCGGCATCGAGACCGCTCGGGACCTGGTGTCGGCGGGCAACAAGGCGCTGCTGACCGGGGAGATGGGCATCGCGAACACCACCGCGTCCGCGGCGCTCATCTCGGTGTTCACCGGCGCGGACCCCTCCGAGGTGACCGGGCGCGGCACCGGCATCAACGACGAGATGCACGCGCGCAAGGTCGACGTGGTGCGGCGGGCGCTGGAACTCCACCGGCCGGACCCGGCCGACCCGGTCGGCGTGCTCGCCGCGATCGGCGGGCTGGAGCACGCGGCGATGGTCGGGCTGCTGCTCGGCGGGGCGGCGCTGCGGACGCCGGTGATCCTGGACGGGGTCAGCGCGGGCGCGGCGGCGCTGGTCGCCCGGGCGATCGCGCCGGAGGTCCTCGCGGCGTGCGTCGCCGGGCACCGCAGCGCGGAGCCCGGGCATGTCGCCGCGCTCACCACGCTGGGGCTGCGGCCGCTGGTCGACCTCGATCTGCGGCTCGGCGAGGGGACGGGGGCGCTGCTCGCGCTGCCGCTGGTGCAGAGTGCGGCGCGGGTCATGCACGAGGTTGCGACGTTCGACGCGGCGGGCGTCACCGAGAAGGGGTGAGGTCGGCTTTTCCCGGCCCGCCGTGCGGAGTGGGTCGCGCCGGGTGCCCGGACCTTCGCCCGGCTGCTTTTGTCCGTCCGGGGCGGTGGGTTGCGCAGGTCGCCGGGCTTCCCCCCGGTGGGGGGTGCTCGCGCAGTTCCCCGCGCCCCTGTTTGTGCACGCCCGGCGTCCGCGCAGCCCGCGCCGGTGGGAGGCCGCGCTGACCTGCGAGGCCGGCTCCCCAGGGGCGCGGGGAACTG
>JAJSZB010000029.1:0-32951 GCA_050613715.1 Streptomyces sp. IBSBF 3018 | reverse complement strand
TTATGTTTTTTTTTGTGTGTTTTTTTTAAAAAAACCCCCCCCCCCCCCCCCCCCGCCCCCCCCACGCCGTCGTCGGGGACCCCGACCCCGCCGGCATCCCCAGCAGCCCGCTCGGCGCGTGCAGCCCGAGCAGCCCACCGATCGCGCCCTGGCTGGGCTTGGGGTCGGCCGGCGGCGGCGGTGCGGGCGCCTGGGTGGGCGCGGAGGTGGCGGGCGGCTGGGCGCCGGAGCCGCCGCTCGAACCCGAGCCGCCCGATCCCGAACCCGAGCCGGAGCCGGACCCGCTCGGCGTGCTGCTCGAACCTCCGCCGGAGTGCGTGGGCGCGGTCGTGCCGCCCTGCGAGCTCGCGTGGTGGGTGGGCTGCGACGTGGCCGAGGGCTGGGCGCTCTCCTGCGCGTGGTGCTTCTTCTTGTGCGCCGACGCCGAGGGCGAGGGCGACGCCCCGTCGCTCTGGCCGCCGGAGACCTCCGGCAGCGGCGAGCCGGGCAGGTTGTTGGTCGGTGTGACGGCCGGACCCGGCCGGTCCTCGTGCGCGGTGCTGGCGCGGACCGCCGCCCCGAGCACCGAACCCACCAGCAGCGTCAGGCCGATGACCACCGTGGCCAACACGGCGCCGCGGCGCAGCACCCGCCGCCGCAGGTCCCACAGCGTGACCCGCGGCCCGAGCCGCCGCCACGCGTCGCCGGCCAGGTGGCCGTCGACGGAGTAGACCGGCGCGCCGGCGATGATCAGCGGGCTC
This sequence comes from Streptomyces sp. IBSBF 3018, assembly GCA_050613715.1. Classification (GTDB taxonomy): domain Bacteria; phylum Actinomycetota; class Actinomycetes; order Streptomycetales; family Streptomycetaceae; genus Actinacidiphila. Next base: position 32,211 of record JAJSZB010000029.1, on the reverse strand, counting down.
CACGCGGCGAGGTAGATGAAGTCCGGCGCGTCGTAGACCGGGACGGTCCGCCAGCTCACGGTGACCAGCAGGGCGATCGACAGGCCCGCGCCGAAGACCGCGGCGATCCGCTGCCACAGCCCGCAGACGGTCAGCACGCCGACCACCACCTGGAGGAAGGCGATGCTCAGGCCCGCGCCCACCGGGTGGTTCAGCGCGGCGTCCCGCAGCGGCTCGGCGACCTGCCAGGGGTGCAGCGAGGTCAGCCAGGTGACCATCGAGCCGCGCTTGCCGCCGTCGAAGTAGACGCGGTCGCACAGCTTGCCCATGCCGGCGTAGATGCAGACGAAGCCGAGGAAGACGCGCAGCGGCAGCAGCACGATGCCCAGGTTCATCCGGCGGCCGGGGTACCAGGCGTGCTTGACCGGCTCGCCGCGGCGGTTGCGGGGCCGCCGTTCGGCCTCGGGCGCGCCGGGCAGGTCCCGGCCGGGGCCGCGCGCGCCGTCGCCGTACGGGTCCGGGCCGTCGTCCCCCGCGGCGCCGGGGCCGTACCGGCCCGAGCCGTCGCCGCCGGTCCAGCCGACCGCGGGCTCGTCGCCGGCGCCGGGCCGCAGGCCGTCCGCGGCGGGCGCGCCGCGCTGGCCGACCACGGTGGCCGCGGGCGCGGCGGGCGGCAGGACGGACGTCTCGTCGAGGCGCGGCAGCACCTGGGTGGCCGCGCCGGGCTCGGCGCGGCGGACCGCCTGGAGCAGTTCGCCGGCCAGGGCGTCGCCCGGCGCGCCCTGCCCTGACCACACCACGGGGGCGCGGCGCCGGCCGGCGCCCTGCGGGACGACGGGAATCCTGGCGGTGTCGGCGAGGCCGTCGCCGCCGAGGCCGAGGGCACGGGTCGAGGTCGCCCCCAACCGCACCCGGAAGCTCGCATGGTTGACGATGACCTGGGCGGGATCGCTCGGAACCCGAGGCATCGTCAGCACACGCTCGTCGAATCCGGGCGCCCCTCCCCCCGAGGGAGTGCGGGGTGTTCTGGTGTCCACACTCATCTAACCGAGTGACACACCGTTTAGAAACGGCTTCGGAGCGTGCTTGCTGTCGGAGCCCCGACAAAGCCCCGCGACCTGCCGCGCCCGCGGCCGGCGCCCCCGCCGCAGACCGCCGCCCGCGGTCGGCGCCCCGCCGTGGATCGCCGTCCCCTCCAACAGACCGCCGCCCGCGGCAGCGCCCGGCCGCCCCCGGACCGCCGCCCGGCCTGACCGCGGCTACGCCCTGCGGCGCGACGCCTCGTACAGCACCACGCCCGCCGCGACGCCCGCGTTCAGCGACTCGGCGCCGCCCGGCATCGGGATGCGCACCCGCAGGTCGCAGGTCTCGCCGACCAGCCGGGACAGGCCCTTGCCCTCGCTGCCGGCGACGATGACGACCGGCCCGGACAGCAGCTCCAGGTCCTGGAGCTCGACCTCGCCGTCCGCGGCCAGGCCCACCACGGTCAGCCCGGCCTTCTGGTACGTCTCCAGGGTGCGGGTCAGGTTGGTGGCCCGCGCCACCGGCACCCGCGCCGCGGCGCCCGCCGAGGTCTTCCACGCGCCCGCGGTCATGCCGGCCGCGCGCCGCTCGGGCACCACGACGCCGTGGCCGCCGAACGCGGCGACCGAGCGGACCACCGCGCCCAGGTTGCGCGGGTCGGTGACGCCGTCCAGCGCGACGATCAGCGGGTCCTGGCCGGCGTCCGCGGCGTCGGCCAGCAGGTCGTCGGGGTGCGCGTACTCGTACGGCGGGATCTGCAGCACCAGGCCCTGGTGGTTGAGCCCGGAGGTGAGCCGGTCCAGCTCGGGCCGGGCCGCCTCCATCAGCGGCACACCGCGGTCGGTGGCGAGCTTGAGCGCCTCGCGCACCCGGTCGTCGTTGTCGATGAACTGCTGGACGTAGACCGCGGTCGCCGGGATGTCCGCGCGCAGCGCCTCGACCACGGGGTTGCGGCCGACGACGAGTTCCGCGGTGGACTTGGCGCCGCGGCCCGACGGCCGCCGGGACTGCGCGGAGACCGCCCGCTTGGCCTGGGCGGTGGCGATGCGGTTCTTCTTGTGGCCCTTGCGCATCTCGGCCGGCGGCGTCGGGCCCTTGCCCTCCAGGCCCTTGCGGCGCTGGCCGCCGCTGCCGACCGTGGCGCCCTTCTTGTTGGTCGTACGGCGGTTCCTGCGCTGGCTGTTGCCGGCCATGGGACTCTCACTTCTTCGGTCAGGCGGAAACTTCGGCGTCCACGGGACGTACCGGCCCGGCGCGCACCCCGGACGCGGCGGACTCGGCGGGCGCGGCGCGGGGTTCGGCGCCGCGGGGTTCAGCCCCGCAGGGTCCAGCGCGATCCGGTCGGCGTGTCCTCGATCTCCAGGCCGGCCTGGACCAGCTCGTCGCGGATCGCGTCGGCGGTCGCGTAGTCCTTGCGGGACCTGGCCGACTGCCGCTGGTCGAGCACCAGCCGGACCAGCGAGTCGACCACGCCGTGCAGGTCGTCGCCGCGGTCGGCGCCGGCCCAGTGCGGGTCGAGCGGGTCGAGACCCAGCACCCCGAGCATCGCACGGACCTCGGCCAGCCGCGCGACCGCGGACTCCTTGTCGTCCGCGGTCAGCGCGCTGTTGCCCTGGCGGACGGTGGTGTGCACGACGGCCAGCGCCTGCGGCACGCCCAGGTCGTCGTCCATCGCCTCGGCGAAGGCCGGCGGCACCTCGGCGGCCGGCTCGACCGGCCCGGCCTTCTCGATGACCCGCTGCACGAAGCCCTCGATCCGCGCGAACGCCGCCTCGGCCTCGCGCAGCGCGTCCTCGCTGTACTCGATCATCGAGCGGTAGTGCGGGGTGCCCAGGTAGTAGCGGAGCACGATCGGCCGCCAGCGCTTGACCATCTCCGAGACCAGCACGGAGTTGCCGAGCGACTTGCTCATCTTCTCGCCGCTCATGGTGACCCACGCGTTGTGCACCCAGTACCGCGCGAACTCGTCGCCGTACGCCTTGGACTGGGCGATCTCGTTCTCGTGGTGCGGGAAGATCAGGTCGATGCCGCCGCCGTGGATGTCGAAGGCGCCGCCGAGGTACTTGTGGGCCATCGCCGAGCACTCCAGGTGCCAGCCGGGCCGGCCGCGGCCCCAGGGGGTGTCCCAGGACGGCTCGCCGGGCTTGGCGGCCTTCCACATCGCGAAGTCCCGGGCGTCGCGCTTGCCGGTGTCGACCTCGCCCTCGGTGGCCCGCAGGTTGTCCAGCTCCTGGTTGGACAGCTCCAGGTAGCCGGGGAAGGAGCGCACGTCGAAGTAGACGTTCCCCTCGGCCTCGTACGCGTGGCCGCGCGCGATCAGCCCCTGCATCATCTCGATCATCTCCGGCACGTGGCCGGTGGCCCGGGGCTCGTACGTGGGCGGCTGGCAGCCCAGCGCGTCGTAGCCGTCGGTGAAGGCGCGCTCGTTCTCGTAGCCGATCGACCACCACGGGCGGTGCTGCTCGGCGGCCTTGGCGATGATCTTGTCGTCGATGTCGGTGACGTTGCGGACGAACGTGACCTCGTAGCCGCGGTAGCGGAACCACCGCTGGAGGATGTCGAAGTTCAGGCCGGACCTGATGTGCCCGATGTGCGGGGCGGCCTGCACGGTGGCGCCACACAGGTAGATCGAGACACAGCCCGCGGTGAGCGGGACGAAGTCACGGATCTGGCGTGCGTCGGTGTCGTACAGGCGAATGGTCACGCCTCAAGGGTATCGGGCCGGGGCGGCTGCCCGTGACGGCTCGGCGCATGCGGGGCAACGGGCAGGAAAGCGGCCGCCCCGCACTGCGGCTATGCGCAGTCCGGGCAGAGCCCGCGGTAGGTGACCTCGGCCGCGGAGACGGTGAAGCCGAAGCGCTCCGCGGCCGGCAGGTCCGCCAGCGGGTCGCCCTCGGGGTGCACGTCGCGGATGGTGCCGCAGCCGGAGCAGACCAGGTGCTGGTGCGGACGGCGGGCGTTGGGGTCGTAGCGCCGGGCGCGGCCGTCGGTGGCGACCTCTATGACCTCGCCGAGCGAGACCAGTTCGCCCAGGGTGTTGTAGACCGTCGCCCGGGAGATCTCCGGCAGTCGCCGCGAGGCCCGCGCGTGCACCTCGTCGGCCGTCAGGTGCACGTGGTGACCGTCGAGCACCTCGGCCACGACACGCCGCTGGGCGGTCAGCCGCCAGCCGCGTCCGCGCAGCCGCTGCAGCAGGTCGCTCATATCGGATCACCTATCCAGCTCGGCGGGACACCGTACTTTACCAGTCCTCGTCCGATTTATGATCGAATACGGAGTTGGCGCTCTTCTTGACTTGGACAGTGTCCATCGTAGGATCGACTTTCGGTGAGAGCCAAGGGGCCGGCACGACTCGGCAGGAGACGGGAATCCCATGACTGAGAACCACGACGCAATCGTCACGGACGCGAAGGCGGAGGGCGGCGGCTGCCCGGTCGCGCACGACCGCGCCCCGCACCCCACCCAGGGCGGCGGCAACCGCGAATGGTGGCCGGAGCGGCTGAACCTGAAGATCCTGGCCAAGAACCCCGCGGTGGCCAACCCGCTCGGTGAGGACTTCGACTACGCCGCCGCCTTCCAGGGCCTGGACCTGCCGGCGGTCAAGCGGGACATCGCCGAGGTGCTGACCACCTCGCAGGACTGGTGGCCGGCCGACTTCGGCAACTACGGCCCGTTCATCATCCGGATGGCCTGGCACAGCGCCGGCACCTACCGGATCAGCGACGGCCGCGGCGGCGCCGGCGCCGGCCAGCAGCGGTTCGCGCCGCTCAACAGCTGGCCCGACAACGCCAACCTGGACAAGGCCCGCCGGCTGCTGTGGCCGGTGAAGAAGAAGTACGGCCAGAGCCTGTCCTGGGCCGACCTGCTGGTGCTGTCCGGCAACGTCGCGCTGGAGACGATGGGCTTCGAGACCTTCGGGTTCTCCGGCGGCCGCGAGGACGTCTGGGAGCCGGAGGAGGACGTCTACTGGGGTCCCGAGCGCACCTGGCTCGGCGACGAGCGCTACACCGGCGACCGCGAGCTGGAGAGCCCGCTCGGCGCGGTCCAGATGGGCCTGATCTACGTCAACCCCGAGGGCCCCAACGGCAACCCCGACCCGATCGCCGCGGCCCGCGACATCCGCGAGACGTTCCGCCGGATGGCGATGAACGACGAGGAGACCGTCGCGCTGATCGCCGGCGGCCACACCTTCGGCAAGACCCACGGCGCGGGCCCGGCCGACAGTGTCGGCCCCGACCCGGAGGCCGCCGGCCTGGAGGAGCAGGGCCTGGGCTGGCGCAGCAGCTACGGCACCGGCAAGGGCGCGGACACCATCACCTCCGGCCTCGAGGTGACCTGGACCAGCACGCCCACGCAGTGGAGCAACGGCTTCTTCGACAACCTCTTCGGCTACGAGTGGGAGCTGACCGAGAGCCCGGCCGGCGCCAAGCAGTGGAAGCCGAAGGACGGCGCGGGCGAGGGCACCGTCCCGCACGCCCACGACGCGACGAAGAAGATCGCGCCGTCGATGCTCACCACCGACCTGGCGCTGCGCTTCGACCCGGTCTACGAGCCGATCTCGCGGCGCTTCCACGAGAACCCCGACCAGTTCGCGGACGCCTTCGCCCGCGCCTGGTACAAGCTGACCCACCGCGACCTGGGCCCGAAGTCCCTGCACCTGGGCCCTGAGGTGCCGGCCGAGACGCTGATCTGGCAGGACCCGCTGCCCGAGGCGGACTACGAGACCATCGGCGCCGAGGACGTCGCGGCGCTGAAGGCCAAGCTCCTGGACTCCGGGCTGACCGTCTCGCAGCTGGTCACCACCGCGTGGGCGTCGGCCTCGACCTTCCGCGGCAGCGACAAGCGCGGCGGCGCCAACGGCGCCCGCATCCGCCTGCAGCCGCAGAGCGCCTGGGAGGTCAACAACCCGGACGAGCTGGCGCAGGTGCTGCGCGTCCTGGAGGGCGTCCAGCGCGACTTCAACGCCTCCTCGGGCGCCAGGAAGGTCTCGCTGGCCGACCTGATCGTGCTGGGCGGCGCGGCGGCGGTCGAGAAGGCCGCCAAGGACGGCGGGTACGCCGTCGAGGTGCCGTTCGCCCCGGGCCGCGTCGACGCGACCGAGGAGCAGACCGACACCGAGTCCTTCGAGGCGCTGGAGCCGACCGCCGACGGGTTCCGCAACTACCTGGGCAAGGGCAACCGGCTGCCGGCCGAGTACCTGCTGCTCGACCGGGCGAACCTGCTCACCCTCAGCGCCCCCGAGCTGACCGTCCTGGTCGGCGGCCTGCGCGTGCTCGGCGCCAACTACGACGGCTCCAAGCTGGGCGTGCTCACCGAGACGCCGGGCGTGCTGACCAACGACTTCTTCGTCAACCTGCTCGACCTGGGCACGACGTGGTCGTCGACGTCGGCGGACCAGACCACGTTCGAGGGCCGCGACGCGGCCACCGGCGCGGTCCGGTGGACCGGCAGCCGCGCGGACCTGGTCTTCGGGTCCAACTCCGAGCTGCGCGCCCTCGCGGAGGTCTACGCGAGCGACGACGCGAAGGAGAAGTTCGTCAAGGACTTCGTGGCGGCGTGGGTGAAGGTGTCGAACCTGGACCGGTTCGACCTGGCGTGAGCGCGCCGCGCGGTGTGACCGCGCACCGCTGAGTCGTTCGGGGCCGGTCCTTCGGGGCCGGCCCCGATGGCGTTCGGGCGCGGGCGGTCGTGGGGCGCGGCGGGTGCGGGGCGTACGGGCCCGGGCCGCGGGCGGGTGCGCGCTCGCGCGGGCGGGGCGGGCGGGCCGGGGCGGCCCAGGGCTCAGGCGGTGCGGGCCACCAGCGCGGTCGCGACGGCCGCCAGGCCCTCGCCGCGGCCGGTGAAGCCCAGGCCGTCCGTGGTGGCGGCGCTGAGCGCGACGGGCGCGCCGACCGCGGCGGACAGCACCTTCTGCGCCTCCTCGCGGCGCCGGCCGATCTTCGGGCGGCGGCCGATCACCTGGACGGCGACGTTGCCGATCACGAAGCCCTCGGCGCGGACGATGCGGGCCGCCTCGGTGAGCAGCGCCACGCCCGACGCGCCGGCCCACTCGGGCCGGTCGGTGCCGAAGTGGGCGCCGAGGTCGCCGAGGCCGGCCGCGGAGAACAGCGCGTTGCAGGCCGCGTGCGCCACCACGTCGGCGTCGGAGTGCCCGGCCAGGCCCGAACCCTGGTCCTCCCACAGCAGACCCGCGCACCACAGCTCGCGGCCCTCCTCGAAGGCGTGGATGTCGGTGCCGACGCCGACCTGCGGGAGCACCAGGCCCGGCGGGAGCGCGGGCGCCGCAACGGGGGCGGAGGTCGCGTCGGGAGCGGGCGCACCGGGCGCAGCTGTCACGGCAGGCGCGGGCGTGCCGTCGGGCGTGTCAGTAGCCATCGGTGGCCCTCCTGCGCGCGAGCACGGCCTCCGCGAGCACCAGGTCCAGCGGCCGGGTCACCTTGAACGCCTCCTCGTGCCCCGGCACCACCAGCACCGGCACGCCGAGCCGCTCGACCATGCCCGCGTCGTCCGTGACGTCCTCGGTGACCGTGGCGTGCGCCTTGACCAGCGTGGCCAGGTCGAAGCCCTGCGGGGTCTGCACGGCGCGCAGCAGCGCCCGCCGCGGCGTGCCGGTGACCTCGCCGGTGTCCGGGTCGACGCTCTTGACGGTGTCGGCGAGCGGCAGCCCGGGGACCACGGCGGGCGCGCCGGCGCGTACCGCCTCGACCACGCCCTCGACCGTCTCGACCGGCACCAGCGGGCGCGCCGCGTCGTGCACCAGCACCACGTCGACGTCGTCCGGCAGCGCGGCCAGGCCCAGGCGTACGGACTCCTGCCGGGACTCGCCGCCCGGCACCACCCTTATGTCGGTCGACTCGGGCAGTCCGTGCGCGTCGAGCAGCGCTCTGACCTCGGCGGCGCCCTCCGGCGGGGCGACCACGACGAGGACCTGCACGGCGCGGGCGCGGGCCATCGCGCGCACGGCGTGCACCAGGATCGGAACCCCGCCGAGGGTGCGCAGCGCCTTGGGGGCGCCGGGGCCCAGCCGAACTCCACGTCCGGCGGCGGGAATGACTGCTGCGGTACGCAGGTTTGTGTCCTTGTATGAGATGGGTATCGCACTCAAGGTGCGGGGTGGGCGCTTCTCCCTGATCCCTTCCGTGACGACAGGGAGCAGCAGGCAGCACCACCGTATCCGAGTGCCGGCATGCCGCGGCACCCGGTCGTCCGCGTGTGGTACGCGACCGGGTGCCGTAGCAGTCCCCCGAGGTGGCGGGGGTTTTGCGTCAACGTATGTCGGGAGCTGCGGGGGGATGTGGGTTCGGCACACCCTCACCGGGGCGCGACACGAGAGCGTCCGGAGGGGACGGTCTTACGACGCGAGGACTTCGTCGAGCAGCGCTTCGGCCTTGTCCTCGTTGGTGTTCTCCGCGAGGGCGAGCTCGCTGACCAGGATCTGCCGCGCCTTGGCGAGCATGCGCTTCTCGCCGGCCGACAGGCCGCGCTCGCGCTCACGACGCCACAGGTCGCGCACCACTTCCGCGACCTTGATGACATCACCGGAGGCGAGCTTCTCCAGATTTGCCTTGTATCGGCGGGACCAGTTGGTGGGCTCCTCGGTGTACGGCGCGCGCAGCACCTCGAAGACCCGGTCCAGACCCTCCTGACCGACCACGTCGCGTACGCCGACGAACTCCGCATTGTCCGCGGGCACGCGTACCGTCAAGTCGCCCTGGGCGACCTTGAGCACCAAGTAGGTCTTGTCCACGCCTTTGATCTGGCGAATTTCGATCGCCTCGATCAGCGCGGCCCCGTGATGGGGATAGACCACGGTGTCGCCAACCTTGAACGTCATGTGACAGGTACCCCTTCCGTGGCTATCCAGGGTAACACGGGAACGGCCTCTTCTGAATGGCGTTTTCGCAGGTCAGGGCATATCTCGGGGCTTGACAAGGGCCCCTGCGTCGTGCTGGAGGGTGCACCCGCGACGAGGTATCCGCAGGTCGGAGCGCATATTCGAGGACGCTGAAACGCGGGCGTTACAGACCTCGAAGGCCCCGAACAAGGGGCGATACGTCCACTTTTGTCGCTCCCGAGTGAGTGAGTCGTCGCTACTCCGTTCGGGTTCTCGGCCGCCGAAGATCCAATTTTGCGACATCGTGGAAATCGCGCGGGGCGCGGCCGCGGGCGGGCGCGCGGAAGTGATCACGGGAAGTGATCACGGGGGCGATCACGCTAAAGGGCGGGCCCGGTGCGCGCGCCGCGAGGGGCGTCGGTAATCTAAGGCCGCCAGAAGATCTTTCCGCCCTGCCCAAGGAGATGCGCCGCCGTGGTCCGCAGCTTCCGTCGCGGCGCCGTCGCCGCCGTCCTCGCGCTCACGCTCGCACCGCTCGCCGCCGCCTGCGCCGCGGGCAACGACGCGGCGACCCTGGAGGTCGAGCCCGACAGCGCGTCGGCGAGCGCCGGCCCGGTCAAGGTGCAGAACGCCTTCGTGCTCACCCAGGACAGCGGCCCGGCGACGGTCACCGCCCGGCTGTTCAACAACGGCTCGTCCGCCGAGACGCTGCAGTCGGTGCAGCTGGCCGGCGGCGTCAGCGCGACGCTGGCCGGCAGCGGAGGCGCCCAGGGCGTCACCGTCCCCGCGCACGGCAGCGTGCTGCTGGGCGGCAAGGGCAACCCGGCCGCGACCGTCGACACCGGCAGCGAGGCGCTGCGCGACGGCGACGTGCAGAACGCGGTCTTCACCTTCAGCGACGCCGGCCCGGTCACCGTCCTCGCGAACGTCCTGCCGGCGACCGGCTTCTACCAGCCGTACGGGCCCAGCTCGACGCCGACCACGCAGGCGCCCACGTCCACGCCCACGTCGACGTCGACGCCCTCCGGCAAGCCGAACAGCAAGCCCGGCTCCACGCCGAAGTCCCCGGCGGGCTCCACGCCGACCTCGACGCCGACCGGTTCCGCCACCCCGACGCCGTAACGCACCCGCCCGCGTCCGCGGGCAAGCAGTAAGGGGCTCGTCACCATAGGACGAGCCCCTTACCCGTACAGCCCCCGCGCTCCACGCCCCGCGGCCTACGGCCTACGGCCTACCACCTACCGCCTACCGCCTACGGCTCGAACTTGTACCCCAGGCCGCGGACCGTCACCAGGTAGCGCGGAGCGCCCGGGTCCGGCTCGATTTTGGCGCGCAGGCGCTTGACGTGGACGTCGAGGGTCTTGGTGTCGCCGACGTAGTCCGCGCCCCAGACGCGGTCGATCAGCTGCATCCGGGTGAGCACCCGGCCGGCGTTGCGCAGCAGCATCTCCAGCAGGTCGAACTCCTTCAGCGGCAGGTCCACCTTGCCGCCGCCGACCGTCACCACGTGCCGGTCCACGTCCATCCGCACCGGGCCCGCCTCCAGGGCGGCCGGGGAGATCTCCTCGGGCTCGCCGCGGCGGCGCAGCACCGCGCGGATGCGGGCGACCAGCTCGCGCGAGGAGAAGGGCTTGGTCACGTAGTCGTCCGCGCCTATCTCCAGGCCGACGACCTTGTCGATCTCGCTGTCCTTGGCGGTCACCATGATCACCGGGACATTGGACTTCAGCCGCAGCTGACGGCAGACCTCGGTGCCGGGCAGCCCCGGCAGCATCAGGTCGAGCAGGACCAGGTCGGCGCCGTTGCGCTCGAACTCGTCCAGCGCGTCGGGCCCGGTCGCGGACACGGCGACCTCGAAGCCCTCCTTGCGCAGCATGTAGGACAGCGCGTCGCTGAAGGACTCTTCGTCCTCCACGACAAGAACGCGGGTCACGGAAGGACCTCCGGGGCGGGGATGTGTTCGGGGAGGGTCTGGAAGAGCTGGTCGTCCGACGGGACGTCCGGCTCGTCGGCCGGCTCGGCGTCGGCCTGGTAGGCGGCCTCCGCGTCGGGGTCCAGGCCCGGCGGCAGCGCGCGGTCCTTGGCGATCCCGGCCTCGGGCAGCCGCAGGGTGAAGGTGGAGCCCTGACCCTCGGCGCTCCACACCGTGACCTCCCCGCCGTGCGAGGCGGCCACGTGCTTGACGATGGACAGGCCGAGCCCGGTCCCGCCGGTGGCCCGCGAGCGCGCCGGGTCCACCCGGTAGAAGCGCTCGAAGACCCGGTCGCGGTCCTTCTCGGAGATGCCGATGCCCTGGTCCGTGACGGAGATCTCTATGAGGTCCCCTCCCCCGGAGCCGCCGGGCGCGGCGATGCGGCGCCCGGCGATGCCGACCCTGGTCCTGGCAGGGGAGTAGTTCACGGCGTTCTCGACCAGGTTGCCGAGGGCGGCGGCGAGCTGGCCCCGGTTGCCCCAGATGAAGAGGTCGGGGGTGGTGCCGGTGGCCATGGTGATCTGCTTGGTGTTGGCCTGGTGGCGGCAGCGGTCGACCGCCTCGGCCACCAGGTCGTCCACGGCGACCGGCTCGGCGTCGTCGAGCAGGTCGTCGTCCTGGACCCGGGACAGGTCGATGATCTCCTGCACCAGGCTGGTCAGCCGGGTGGCCTCGATCTGCATCCGGCCGGCGAAGCGGTTGACCGCCTCCGGGTCGTCGGCCGCGTCCATCACGGCCTCCGACAGCAGCGACAGCGCGCCGACCGGGGTCTTCAGCTCGTGGCTGACGTTCGCCACGAAGTCGCGGCGGACCGCCTCGATGCGGCGGGCCTCGGTGAGGTCCTCGACCAGCAGCAGCACCAGCCTCGAACCCAGCGGCGCGACCCGGGCGGAGACCGCCAGGCCCTCGCCGCGCGAGGCGCCGCGGCGCGGCAGGTCCAGCTCGACCTGCCGTATCTCGCCGTCCCGCCGGGTCTCGCGGGCCATCTGGAGCATCTGGTCCACGGCCAGCCGGCCGCCCCTGACCAGTCCGAGCGCGTACGCGGCCGAGCTGGCCTTGACCACGGTGTCGCCCTCGTCCAGGACGACCGCCGACGAGCGCAGCACCGACAGCACGGTGTCCACGCCCGGCGGCAGCACGGCCGCGCCCTGGTCGGCCCGCACCGCGGTGCGGGTCGGGCGGGCCTGCTCCCGTTCGCTCCAGCGGAACGCGAGCACAGCGATGACGCCGGTCAGCAGACCGGCGATCGCACTGGCTGCGGCAACTGCCGCGTTCACGTCCACGGCTCCAGGTTAAGTGGCCCGTTCACGCAGTCCACAAGCCTGTGGGACAGCTCTCGGATGTACGTTGCCAAGAGTTCACCTTCACGTAGGCACCGGTTCACCGCTGGTGCGCGGCCGGTACGCGTACGCCCATCAGCGTGGCAGCGTGGACGACCGGTGCCGACAGGCGCCGCGCAGATGACGGGTAACGGAAGGACTGCTGATGCGGGACGCATACCACGAGGAGCTGGACTCGATCGGCGACGGGCTGGTCGAGATGGCCCGGCTGGTCGGCTCCGCGATCGGCCGCGCCACCACGGCCCTGCTCGACGCCGACCTCAACGTCGCGGAGAGCGTGATCGCCGCGGACGAGAAGGTCGACGACCTCCAGCGCGAGCTGGAGAACCGGGCGATCACCCTGCTGGCCCGGCAGCAGCCGGTCGCCACCGACCTGCGGATCGTCGTCACCAGCCTGCGGATGAGCGCGGACCTGGAGCGCTCGGGCGACCTGGCCCGGCACGTGGCCAAGCTGGCCCGGCTGCGCTTCCCCGAGTCCGCGGTGCCGCGCGACCTGCACAGCACCATCCTGGAGATGGGCCAGCTCGCGCAGCGGCTGATGGCCAAGGCCGCCGAGGTCATCGTGACCAAGGACGTCGACGACGCGCTGCAGCTGGAGGCCGACGACGACCGCATGGACGAGCTGCACCGCACGCTCTTCCAGCACCTGCTGGACGACCGCTGGAAGCACGGCATCGAGACGGCGGTCGACGTGACGCTGGTCGGCCGGTACTACGAGCGGTTCGCCGACCACGCGGTGTCGGTCGCCAAGCGGGTGGTGTACCTGGTGACGGGCGAGCACGCCGACGAGATGACGCCGGCGCCGACGGCGGCCGAAGGAGCATGAGGCGGGAGGCTGAACAGGGGGCGTGAGGCGGGGGGCGTGTGCGCCGGAGCGGCGCGGGGGGACTGCTCTCCTGCCGCCCTCGTGCGCCCTTGATGCGCCGCGCGGGGGCGCGGTTCACTGGGCGCAGGCGAGCCCGAGCAAGCCCGAGGAGGCTGCACTGATGCCGGAATCTCCCACTTTCACGCCCGTCGCGCGCGAGCACACCGCGCCCGACGCCGCTCCCCTGCGTATCCCGCTCCCCCTGGTGGCCGCGTGCGGCTGCGGTTCCGGCTGCGGGTGCGGCTGCCAGAACGGCGGCGCCTGCCAGTGCGGCGGCTGCACCGACTGATCCGTCCCGCGTACGCGTGGCCCGTCCCGCGTACGCGTGAGGGCCGTGAGAGCCCCGCCCGGTTCACCGCCGGGCGGGGCTCTCGTGTGTGCGGGCCGGTGACCCGCCCGCGGTGTGCGCGCCGGTGACCCGCCTCCGCGTGCGCGGCCGGTGACCTCGGCCGTACGGGACGCTGCCGCGCCGCGCCCGGCTGGATAGAGTCGTACCGTCACCGCCGGTGGCGGCGCCGTGCGTGGGATGCGGCCCGGCCCGCGGTGACGTGGCGACGTCCTGGGGAGGGGACCGCAGCACATGAGTCGTCGTTCCACCGGTCCGGTCGGGGTCTGGGCCGAGGTGCAGCGTCAGCGCCAGCGGCAGGCGGAGGCCGACGAGAGGCGGCGCAGGGAGCAGGCCCGGCAGGCCGCCGCGCACCAGCGGCGCATGGCGCAGAGCCACCGCGAGTACCGCCAGGCCGAGGCGGCGCGGCGCACCCAGGAGCTGGACGCGCGGGTCGCGGCGTTGCAGGGGCTGCTGGCCGCGGGGTGCCGGGTGCCCGCCTTCCGCGCCGACTCGCTGCGCCGCGCGGAGGAGACCGAGCCGTTCGCGCCGGGCCCGCTCGCGTACCCGCTGCCCATGCCCGACCCGCGGCAGTACGAGACGGCCACCGGCTGGACGGCCAACCGCCGCGCCCAGGCCCAGGCGGAGGCGCGGGCCAGGTTCGAGCGCGACTGGCACGCGGCGCAGGCCGCCGAAGTCCAGCGGCAGCAGCAGTTCGCGGCGTACCAGCAGGCGTACGAGCAGCGGGTCGCGGCCCGCCGCGCCGAGGTGAGGCGGCACAACGCGAGCGTCGATCAGGCGGTCGACGGGGTGCGGCGCGGCGACCCGCAGTCCGTCGTGGAGTTCTTCTCCGCCGCGCTGTACGCCTCGCCGGCCTGGCCCGCGGACTTCCCGCGGCAGGTGTCGGCCGCCTACGACGCGGTGGAGCGCCAGCTGGTGGTGGACTGGGAGCTGCCGGGCTACGCGGTCGTGCCGGAGGCCAAGTCGGTGCGGTACGTGGTCTCGACGGACCAGGACAAGGAGAGCGCGCGGCCCGCGGCGCAGCGTCGGGCGCTGTACCGCGAGGTGGTCGCGGAGTGCCTGCTGCTGGTGCTGCACCAGCTCTTCGCGGCTGCCGAGGCGGCGGACGCCGGGGGCGTCCTGGACTCGGTCGTGCTCAACGGCTTCGTGGACGACCACGATCCGGTGACGGGCCGGCGCGGGCCCATCGTCCTGGCGACCGCGGTGGCGCCGCGGGAGCTCTTCGCCCGGCTGCACGTGGCGCAGGTCGATCCGGTGAGCTGCCTGACCGACGCGCTCCGGGGGCAGTTGACGCCGCGCCCCGACCAACTCGCGGCGGTGCGGCCGGTACGCCGGCCGGAGGACGTACGCGATCGCGTGGCGCCGCAGCCGGTCGCCGAGCAGCGGGCGCAGGCGCCGGACGGCGGGGACGGTGGCGACGCCGGTGACGTCGAGGACGTCGGGGACGAGCCCGACCTCTACACCATGGACCCGGTCGCGTTCGAGAACCTCGTCGGCGACCTCTTCCGCGCGATGGGCATGCAGGTGTCGCCGACGCCCCGCTCGAACGACGGCGGCGTCGACCTCGACGTGCTGGACCCGCGGCCGATACAGGGCGGAAAGATCGTGGTGCAGGTGAAGCGTTACCGCTCCACGGTCCAACCGTCCGTCATAAGAGACCTGTTCGGGACGGTCCACGCCAGGGGCGCCAACAAGGGCATCCTGGTGGCGACTTCGGGGTTCGGCCCGCAGACGCACGCCTTCGTCGAGGGCAAGCCGCTGGAGCTGATGTCGGGCGCCGAGCTCGTGGACCTGCTCCACCAGCACGGCCTGCGCGGGCGGTTGGGCGGAGGGCGGCCCGCGCGTACGGGTTCCGCGGCGACGCCGGGCGGCGCACGGACGCCCGCCGGCGCGGCGACCCCCGCCGGTCACGACATCCTGAGTCTGACCTGGACGGGTGCCACCCCCGTCGACGTGTGCGCGCTGGTGTGCAGCGGTGAACGGGCCCTGAGCGACGCGCACTTCGTCTTCTTCAACAACGCCGCGACGCCGGACGGCTCGGTGCGGGCCGTCCCCGCGGTGGCGCCGGACCGGGCGGCGCTGGAGGTCGCGTTCGACGCGCTGCCCGCACGGGCCGACCGGCTGGTCCTGGTCGCCGCGGTCGACCCGGAGGCCGCGCCCGGCGCGGACCTGGCCGGTTTCACCGACGCGCGGGTACGCCTGCTGGACCACGTCCGCGGCGAGGTGGACCGGCTCGACGTCTCCGACGGCCGCCCGCACGAAACCGCCCTCGTCCTGGGCTCGTTCCGGCGCCGGCCGAACGGCGACTGGGCGTTCGTCCTCGGCGGCAAGGGCTATCCCGGCGGCCTCCCGGCGCTGCTGCACGACCACGGCATCGTCGCGTCGTGAGGGTCCTGAGGGTCTGAGGGCCTGGGGGCGCGAGGGTCTGCGGGTCTGCGGGCCGCAAGGGTCTGCGGGCCGCGAGGCCCCACGGTCCGCGAGGGCCGTGCGGCGGGGCGCTCCGGGTGACCGGCCTCAGCCTTCGCGCGTCGCGATCATCGACGTGAGCAGCGCGAGGGACTGCTCGTCCGGCGAGCCGGGCCTGGCGTGGAGGACGGTCAGCACCTGGCCGTCCTCCAACGGCATCGCGTGGAAGCGGAGGTTGACCACGCCGACCTGCGGGTGCCGGAAGCTCTTCGCGCCCGAGGTGGTGGTGTGCACGTCGTGCCGGGCCCACAGATCGCGGAAGTCCTGGCTGCGCAGCGACAGTTCGCCGATGAGGTCGCGCAGCGCGGGGTCGTCGCGCTCGGTGCCGATCATCGCCCGGAAGTTCGCCACCACCTCCGACGCGGAGATCGGCCAGTCCACGTGCGAGTGCCGGGTCTCGGGGTCCAGGAACATCGCCCGCAGCAGGTTGGTTCCCGGCGTGTAGCAGGGGGCCAGCTCGCAGGCCAGCGGGTTCGCCGCGACGACGTTCATCCGGCGGCTGGTCACCGAGGCGGGCGTCATCGTCCACGCGTCCAGCAGCTCCTGGACCGCCTCCGGCACCTGCTCGCGGGTGCGCGGCGCGGTCGGCGCGGGCCGGGCCAGCGCGTACAGGTGCTCGGTGAGGTGCTCGTCCAGCCGCAGCGCCCGGGCCAGCGACTCCAGGACGCTCTCCGACGGCCGGTGCCCGCGGCCCTGCTCCAGCCGTACGTAGTAGTCGGCGCTGACGCCGGCGAGCAGGGCCAGCTCCTCCCGGCGCAGCCCGGCCACCCGCCGGCGGTGGTCGCCCGCGGCCTCGTCGAGCCCCACGTCTTCCGGGCGGACCAGGGCCCGGCGGGCGCGGAGGAACTGCGCGAGGGCGGCGTTGTCCATGCGTCCACGGTAGATCGCGCGGCGCCGGGCGGGGCGTTCCCAGGGTGGCCCTGCGGTTCCCAGGCTCCGGCCACCGATGGCGGGCCGGGCGCGTGCCGAGCAGCCTGGACGGCGTACCGAGACGGACGGGACGCACGTCACGCGGTCCGGACCGCGTACCGAGACGGGACCTGCGCACACCGCGCGGCCCGGACGGCGTACCAAGACGGACCGGGCGCACCGCGCGGCCCGGACGGCGTACCGAGACGGACCGGGCGCACCGCGCGGCCCGGACGGCGTACCGGAGGAAAGGGAGCATCATGCGTACGGTGAACGGCTGGGCCGCCCACGCGCCCGGGGAGGCGCTGCGGCCGTGGCGTTTCGAGCGCCGCGACCTGCGGCCGACCGACGTCGCGCTGCGGGTGACGCACGCGGGCGTGTGCTTCACCGACCTGGACCACGTACGGCCCGAGCCGGGGCAGGAGCGGCCGGAGATCTTCCCGCTGGTGCCCGGGCACGAGATCGTCGGCGAGGTGACGGCGGTCGGCTCCGCCGTGACGGATCTGCGGGTCGGCGACCCGGTGTGCGTGGGCAACATCGTGGACTCGTGCGGGGTGTGCGAGGCGTGCCGCGGCGGTGACCAGGAGTTCTGCGAGGAGTTCCCGACCCTGACGTACGCCGGGCGGGACCGGGTGGACGGGACGCTCACGCAGGGCGGCTTCAGCGACGAGTACGTGGCCGACGAGTCCTTCGTCCACCGGCGTCCCGAGGGGCTCGACCCGGCCGGGACCGCGCCGCTGATGTGCGCGGGGATCACCACGTGGGTGCCGCTGCGGCGCTGGGAGGCAGGCCCCGGGCGGACGGTCGGGATCGTCGGCCTCGGCGGGCTCGGGCACGTGGCGGTGAAGCTGGCCAAGGCGCTGGGCGCGGAGGTCGTGGGCTTCACCACCTCGCCGGCCAAGGCCGCGGACCTGCGCGCGCTCGGCGCGGACGACGTGGTCGTGTCGACGGACGCGGAGGCGATGGCCGGGCAGCGGGGCCGGTTCGACTTCATCCTCGACACCGTCCCCCGCGCGCACGACCTGACCCCCTACCTGCACGCGCTCCGCTTCGACCGCACGCTCTGCTCGCTCGGCATGGTCCAGGAGATGCCGTTCGACCCGATGGCCCTGGTCTTCGGCCGCAAGCGCCTGGCCGGCGCGGGCAGCGGGGGCACCGCGGCGACCCGCGAGATGCTCGCCTTCTGCGCGGCCCACGACATCACGGCAACGGTCGAGGTCCTCCCCGCGTCCGAGGTCAACACAGCGCTGGCCCGCCTCGCGGCGAACGACGTGAAGTACCGCTTCGTCCTGGACATGACCCGCTGACCCCGCGCGGCGCGGGGCGCGGGGCGCGGGGCGCGAGAGACCGTGCCGCGTTGTCGGGCTATGTTCGGTGCCGGTCAGGAATTGTGCGGCACTCACCGACGGTAGTCGCTCTTGACCTCGAAGAGATCCAGCTCGAACCCGCCCCTCTCCGTGGCCGACCGCAACCGGGTGAGCGCCAGCGCGCGCCGCCGGTTGTCCAGCACCTCGCGGAGAGCCGTGTCGACCGTGTCCTTCTTCGTGCTCGTGCCCAGCGCCTGGGCTACATCAAAGGCCAGCAGCTCGTCATCAAGGTCGATCACCGTCCGACTCACGGGCTACCTCCTCGTATGTCAATGATGCGGATCGCTATACATCGCCGTATGTGCGGAGAGCGGGAAACAGCCGAGCCCTTCCCCTGCGATCAGGGCGGGCTGAGCTTTACACCATCGTGGGCCCGTACGGCGGGCGCGACCTCCGCGTCGTGACGTCGTTCCAGCGCGTCGAGGACGCGCACCGCATACGCCTCGTCGGCGAGTTTGGCGACCTCTTCCCGCGTCGCCCAGCGCAGCGCGCTGGTCTCGGCTCCAGTAGAGAGGGGGCCGTCGATCGCCTCGCAGCGGAAGACGAGCGAGACGATCAGCCCGGTCATGTTCGCACGCCGCCACCGCGAACAGGGCAAGTCCGCGTTCATCGTCGAGGCCGACGCCGCGGGCAGCCACCCGACCGTGGACAGCCTGGAGATCGAGGAGGAACGCCCCACGACCGATGTCGCCGGGCGCCTCGGCGGCCCCCGTCGCGTACTGGCCCGCCGGCGTCGCTACCTCCTCGACGGCCGACCCGTCGAACACGCCACCTCCTACCTCCCCCTCGACATCGCCCGCGGCACGCCCATCGCCGAGCCCAACCCCGGGCCCGGCGGCATCTACGCCCGGCTCGAAGAACTCGGCCACACCCTCGACCACTTCGAGGAGGAGATCCGCGCCCGCATGCCCACACCCGGCGAGGTCAAGGCGCTGCGCCTGGCTACGGGCGTGCCCGTCATCCACCTGGTCCGCACCGCGTACGACGCCGAGGGCCGCGCCGTCGAAGTCTGCGACACGGTGATGGCCGCCGACGCATACGTCCTCGCGTACCAGCTCCCGGCCACGTAAAGCCGGACGCCCCCGGCCGCGCGGGGAGGCCCGCGGGGCCGGGGGCGCCTCAAAGCAAAGGAAGGGCTACTTCTTCTTGCCCTGGTTCTTCACTGCTTCGATTGCCGCTGCCGCCGCCTCGGGGTCGAGGTAGGTGCCGCCGGGGGTGGTGGGGTGGAAGTCGGCGTCCAGGTCGTAGGCGAGGGGGATGCCGGTGGGGATGTTGAGGCCGGCGATGTCCGCGTCGGAGATGCCGTCGAGGTGCTTGACCAGGGCGCGCAGGGAGTTGCCGTGCGCGGCGACCAGGACCGTGCGGCCGGTCAGCAGATCGGGCACGATGCCGTCGTACCAGTACGGCAGCATCCGGTGCACCACGTCCTTGAGGCACTCGGTGCGCGGCCGCAGCTCCGGCGGGACGCTCGCGTAGCGCGGGTCGTCGGCCTGCGAGAACTCCGCGTCGTCGGCGAGCGGCGGCGGCGGGGTGTCGTACGAGCGGCGCCAGAGCATGAACTGCTCCTCGCCGAACTCCGCGAGCGTCTGCGCCTTGTCCTTGCCCTGGAGGGCGCCGTAGTGGCGCTCGTTCAGCCGCCAGGTGCGGTGCACCGGGATCCAGTGCCGGTCGGCCGCCTCCAGCGCGAGCTGCGCGGTGCGGATCGCCCGCTTCTGGAGCGAGGTGTGCACGACGTCGGGCAGCAGGCCGGCGTCCTTGAGCAGCTCGCCGCCCCGGACCGCCTCCTTCTCGCCCTTGTCGTTGAGGTTCACGTCCACCCAGCCGGTGAACAGGTTCTTCGCGTTCCACTCGCTCTCGCCGTGGCGGAGCAGGATCAGCTTGTACGCAGCAGCAGCCATGGGGCCGAGCCTAATGGAAATGGGTTGGCGCCCCTCGACCGGCCTATGTAACCTGCGCGATGCGTTGACAGCTATTACCGACGACGGCCGGTGGCAGCCGGTGCGGGCGCGGTGACGACCGGTACCGGCACGGTGGCGATCGGTACGGGCACGGTGGAACGGGGAGGCCGCGGTGGGGGCGCGAGGAGCGTTGCGGGAGACCGTCGGGGGGCTCCCCCGGCAGTTCTGGTGGCTGTGGACCAGCACCCTGATCAACCGGCTCGGCGGCTTCGTCATCACCTTCCTCGCGCTGTACCTGACCGTGGGTCGCGGCTACTCCGCGTCGTACGCGGGCCTGGTCGCCGCGCTCTTCGGGCTGGGCGGCGCGGTCGGCGCGGTGCTCGGCGGCGTCGTCGCGGACCGGGTCGGCCGGCGGGTGACGCTGCTGGTCGCGCAGCTCGGCGCCGCGCTCACCACGGCCGTGCTCGGCCTGGTCACCCACCCGCTGGCGATCGCGGTGGTCGCCATGCTGGCCGGCCTGACCGGCAACGCCTCGCGGCCCGCGCTCCAGGCGATGATCGCCGACCTGGTGCCCGCGCAGGACCGGGTACGGGCGTTCTCCCTGAACTACTGGGCGATCAACATCGGCTTCGGCGTCTCCGCCGCCGCGGCCGGTTTCATCGCGACGGCCGGCTACGTGTGGCTGTTCCTCGGCGACGCGTTCACCACGCTGCTGTGCGCGGTGGTGGTCTTCGCCAAGGCCAAGGAGACGCTGGTCACGGGGGCGCGCGATGCGTCCCGCACACGCGGTACCTCTCAGACACGCGACACGTCCCGCACGCGCGGCACGCCCCCGCGCCCGGCCGGCATCACCCTCGCACACGTGCTGCGCGACCGCCGCTTCATGGTCGTGGTGGGCTTGACCTTCCTCTTCGGCAGCGTCCTGCAGCAGGGCTCCTCCACGCTCGCCGTCGACATGGGCGCGCACGGGCTGTCGGCCCGGCAGTACGGGCTGGTCGCCGCGATCAACGGCGTCGTGATCGTCGTCCTGCAGCTCCCGGTCACCCGCGCGCTGCGCTCCCGCCCGGCCGCGGAGCTGCTCGGCGCGGGCGGCCTGCTGATGGCGTGGGGCTTCGGGCTGACGTACCTGGCCGGCTCGGTCGGCCTCTACGCGCTCACCGTGGTGGTCTGGACGCTCGGCGAGATCGTGCACGCGCCGGCGTCGATGTCGGTGGTGGCCGATCTCGCGCCGGCCACGGCGCGCGGCCGCTACCAGGGGATGTACTCGGTCGCGTGGTCAGGCTCCGCGTTCGCCGGCCCGCTCGTCGGCGGTCTCACGCTGGACCACCTCGGGCGCGGCGCGGTCTGGGCTGGCTGCGCGCTGCTCGGTACGGTCGCCGCGCTCGGCTACTACGTGCTGCTGCGCACCCGGTCCGCGCCGACGCCGACGCCGCTGCCGAAGCCCGGGTCGCTGCCGGGGCCACTGCCGACGCCGCCCGAACCGCTCGCCGGCGCCGCCGAAACCCCCTAGGAAGCGCCGGGCCCCGCGCCGGGCCCGGCCCCGCTCCCGTCCCCGCCGGTGAGATGCGCGAACGCGTCGAGATTCCGCGTGGGCTCCCCCCGCGACACCCGCCACGCGTACTCCTTGCGGATCGCCGACGCGAAGCCCAGCTCCAGCAGGACGTTGAAGGAGCCGTCGGCGTTCTCGACCACCGCGCCGAGCAGCCGGTCGACCTCCTCGGGCGTCACCGCGGCGAGCGGCAGCCGGCCGGTGAGGTAGACGTCGCCGAGCCGGTCGACCGCGTAACCCACCCCGTACAGCTTGAGGTTGCGCTCCAGCAGCCAGCGGTAGAACGCCTCGTGGTTCTCGTCCGGGTGGCGCACCACGAAGGCGTTGAGCGAGAGGGTGTGCCGGCCGAGGATGAGCTGGCAGGTGGTGGACAGCTTGCGGGTGCCGGGGAGTTGGACCACGTACGTACCGGACTCCGGTGACTCCCAGTCGAGTTCGGCCTCGCGCAGCGCCTGCTCGACCGCCGCCGCGGCCCGCGCCTGCGACGTACCGGACTCGCCCCGCGCCTCACGCGCACCGGACTCGCCCCGCGCCCGCGACGTACCGGACGCCGCCGGTTCCCCGGGCGCCTCCGACGCCCCTGACGTACCGGACTCACCCATGGCTGCCATGCCCCGATCGTAGGTGACGCCGCTGCTCGCGGTGCTCCGACAGCGCCGCGCCGTACACCTCCGCCGTGTCCGCCGCGGCCGTGTCCCAGCCGAAGTCCCGCGCGTGCCGGGCCGCCGCCGCGCCGAGGCGGTCGCCCAGCTCGGCGTGGTCGACGAAGCGGCGCAGCACCGCGGCGTAGTCGCGCGGGTCGTGGCCGTCGACCAGGAAGCCCGTCACGCCGTCGCGCACCGCGACCGGCAGGCCGCCGACCGACGCCGCGACCACCGGCGTGCCGCACGCCTGCGCCTCTATCGCCACCAGCCCGAAGGACTCGCTGTACGAGGGCATGACCAGCACGGTCGCCGCGCGGTACCAGTCGGCCAGCCGGTCCTGGTCCACCGGCGGGTGGAAGCGGATCACGTCGCACACGCCCAGCTTCGCGGCCAGCTTGTGCAGCGCCTCGGGCCGCGCGAGGCCCGTGCCGCTGGGCCCGCCGACCACCGGCACCACCAGCCGCTCGCGCAGCGCCGGCTCCTGCTCCAGCAGCACCGCCACCGCCTCGACCAGCACGTCCGGCGCCTTGAGCGGCTGGATGCGGCCGGCGAACAGCGGGATCACCGCGTCCTGCGGCAGTCCCAGGCGGGCGCGGGCGGCCGCGCGGCCGGGCTCGGGGCGGAACCGGTCCAGGTTCACCCCGGGGTGGACGACCGCGACCTTGCCGGCCGGCGCGTCGTAGTGCCGCACCAGATCGCCGGCCTCCTCGTCGGTGTTGGCGATCAGCCGGTCGGCGGCGGCCACGACCTGCGTCTCGCCGATGACGCGGGCGGTCGGCTCGGGGCAGTCGCCGTGGGCCAGGGAGGCGTTCTTGACCTTGGCCATGGTGTGCATGGCGTGCACCAGCGGGACGCCCCAGCGCTCGGCGGCGAGCCAGCCGACGTGGCCGGAGAGCCAGTAGTGCGAGTGCACCAGGTCGTAGTGGCCGGGCCGGTGGTGCGCCCACGCCTGCATGACGCCGTGCGTGAAGGCGCACAGCTGGCCGGGCAGCTCCTCCTTGGCCAGGCCCTCGTACGGCCCCGCGTCGACGTGCCGGACCAGCACGCCGGGCGCGATCTCGACGGTGCAGGGCAGGCTGCCGGTCGTCGCGCGGGTGAAGATCTCGACCTCGATGTCGCGCTCGGCCAGGCGCCGGGCCAGCTCGACGATGTAGACGTTCATGCCGCCCGCGTCGCCGGTGCCCGGCTGGTGCAGCGGCGAGGTGTGCACGCTCAGCATCGCGACCCTGCGCACGCGGCGCCCCACGCCCATGGTCCACCGCTTGTGGGTGGCCGCGGCGCGACGGGCGCCGAGGCGGGAGATGTACTGGGTCACGTCGCGTGTCCTTTCCGGCATACGTGCACTGTCAATTCATCTCAACGCCGGAATGGTGCATTCCATTTCCTCTCCGGGCGCCGCCGTGCCCTCCGCCCCGGGCGCCGCGCGGTGACGCGGTTCGGGTGCCCCCGGCGGACGACGGCAATCAGGCCGTACGGGGACGGCGGCCCGTACGCCGTACAGTGGGCGGGTGAGCGCAGGACGGCCGGTCGGGGCGCCGACCAGGGGAACCACTCACCCCAACCGGCTGCGCCGGATGGACCGCTGGATCGCCGCCGTCCACGCCGCGCAGCTGCGCCGCAGCGCCGATCCGCTCGCCGTCGACCTGGGCTACGGCGCCGCGCCGTGGACCGCGGTCGAGCTGCTGGCCCGGCTGCGCGCGGTCCGCCCGGACGCGCGGGTCGCCGGGGTGGAGATCGACCCGGCGCGGGTCGCCGCGGCCCGCCCGTACGAGCGCGAGGGCCTGGTCTTCCTGCGCGGCGGCTTCGAGGTCCCGGTGCCGGGCCGGCCGACGCTGATCCGGGCCGCGAACGTCCTGCGGCAGTACGCGGAGGCCGAGGTCCCGGCGGTCTGGGAGCTGCTGCGCGGCCGGCTCGCACCCGGCGGGCTGCTGGTCGAGGGCACGTGCGACGAGATCGGGCGGCGGCACGTGTGGGTGGCGCTGGGGCCCGAGGGGCCGCGCACGGTGACCTTCGCGACCCGCCTCGGCTCCCTGGCACGCCCCTCCGACCTGGCCGAACGCCTGCCGAAGGCGCTCATCCACCGCAATGTGCCGGGCGAGCCGGTGCACGCCTTCCTCACCGCCTTCGACCACGCGTGGGCCGCGGCGGCGCCGCTGTCCGCGCTCGGCGCCCGGCAGCGGTGGATCAGCGCGGTGGGCGCGCTGCGGGCGGGCGGCTGGCCGGTGGTCGACGGGCCGGCGCGGTGGCGGCAGGGCGAGGTGACGGTGGCGTGGCGGGCGCTGGCGCCGCGGACGTAGAAACCGCCCGCAGGCGGCGGCTCACGGGCGGTCCGAAACGTATGTGATCCGGACGAAGCCGCCAACTCCCGGCGCTCCGGCGGAAAGCAGTCCGCGGGGTCCGCAAGAGGGCTGATTCGGGGGCACGGTTGCATACCCAAAACGTGATCTCTGTCATGTGCGCTTCGGCACATCCCGAGCAAAACCCCACGCTGGCCATGGCATATGACACTCCAGGTTCACTTTCTGCCCTCCCGTCACGCCGCCGAGTGCCACTAAGGTCACCGGATGGCCAAGGGGGACGGAAGGAGTCGTCTGATGTCCGCAGCCAGGCGCGGCACCGAACGGCCCTCAGCCACCGAGCGTGATCCGGGGGCCGAGGGTCCCCACGCGCTGCCCGCGAAGCCGCTGGAGTCCGCGCAGTCCACGCACGGGCCGAACGGCCACGAGTCGAGCGGCTACGGGCCGGGCGGCTACGAGTCCGGCACGCTCAAGCCCGGCGGCCACGAGCCGAACGGCCACGAGTCGGCCACGCCCGGGCCCGGCACGCAGCTGACGCTGCCCCGGCAGCGCACCGACGCCGCCGAGCCGACCGCGCCGCTCACGCTGCTGGTGATCGGCGACGACCCGACCGGCGCGTTCACCGCGCCGTGGTTCCAGGAGGGCTCGGGCCCGCGGGTCCGGGTGCTGCGCGCCGCGAACCTGACCGCGGCCGGCCGGCTGCTCACCGACGACGTGCACTGCGTGCTGCTCGACCTGCCCGACCCGCTGGCGAGCCTGCCGCACGTCGAGCAGGCCGCGCCGGGCACCGCCGTGCTCGTGCTCACCGACGGGCCGGACGACGGCCGCGCCGCCGAGGCCGTACGCGCCGGGGCGCAGGACCTGCTGGCCCGCGACGAGGTCGACGCGGTCACCGTGACCCGCGCGGTGCGGTACGCGATCGAGCGCAAGCGGGCCGACCTCGCGCAGCGGCAGCTCACCGAGACCAAGCTGCTGGCGCAGGAGAACTCGCGGCTGGAGCGCGGCCTGCTGCCGACGCCGCTGCTCCAGGGCGCGACCGGGCTGCGGTTCGCCGCCCGCTACCGGCCGGGACGCAGCCGCGCGCTGCTCGGCGGCGACTTCTACGACACCGTGCGCACCCCGGACGGGACCGTGCACGCGATGATCGGCGACGTGTGCGGGCACGGCCCGGACGCGGCCGCGCTCGGCGTGGAACTGCGCATCGCCTGGCGGGCGTTGACGTTCGCCGGGATCGGCGGCGAGACGCTGCTGCGCATCCTGCAGGACGTGCTGCTGCACGAGCGGGCCAGCGACGAGATCTTCGCGACGCTGTGCGGGGTGGACCTGGCGCCGGACGGCCGCAGCGCCGCGCTGCACCTGGCCGGGCACCCGGCGCCGCTGCTCGCCGCGCCGGGCCGCGCGCCCGAGCTGTTGCCGTACGAGGACGGCGGACCGGCCCTCGGCCTGCTGCCGGACGCGTCCTGGAGCCGGATCGACGTGCCGCTGGACGGCGCGTGGAGCCTGCTGCTCTACACCGACGGCCTGATCGAGGGCCGGGTCGGCGAGGGTACGCAGCGGCTGGGGCAGGACGGGATGGTACGTCTCGCGTCGCGGCTGCTGGCCGCCGGGCTTGGCGGCGAGGAGCTGCTGGACGCGGCGGTGACGGAGGTGCGCGAGCTGAACGGCGGCGAGCTGACGGACGATCTCGCGGCGGTGCTGCTGGAGTGGCGGGGCTGACACCCGGCGCGGCGCCTGGACCCGGGCCCGGGCCCGGGCTTGAGCCTGGCGGGCGGATCGGCTGCGCGGCCTGGGCCGGCGCGGGCGGGTCGGGTCAGCGGCGGCCGTTGTAGGGGCCGTACGGGCCGTCGCTGCTGCTGCCGCTGCGGTTGCGGAGGCCGCCGCGCCGGTTGCCGCGGCCCTTGCCGCTGACGCCGCGGACCGCGGGCCGGACGTCGACCATGTACACGATCACCGCGACCAGGCCGATGATCGGCAGGAACGACAGTACGGAGAACAGCTTCATCACCACGGCGGCGATGCCGAGGATGATCAGCCAGAACGCCTTGGTGTTCTTGTCCGCCGCGCGGTACGCGTCCTCGCGGTGGAACGCCGCGTCGACGAACGCGAAGAGCGCGAAGAGGAACAGGGCCAGCGAAATCAGCCCGAACACCGTGAAGAATCCCGTGATCAGCACGCCGTCCACCGCCTTCCTTGCCGTCTTTGCCGTCCGTTCGCTGCCAACGGTACCGGTCCCACCCGGTCAACGGACCGGGCTCGCGATGCGTGCCCGGTCCGTCGCGCGGGGTCGTGCCCTGCCGTCGGCCCTACTCGGCCGGCTTCTTCGGCGCGGGGCTGCGGCGCGGCGCGGACTTCTTCGCGGCGGCGGGGTTCGCGGCGGGCTTGGCGGCCTTGTCCGTGCTCGCGCCCTTGTCCGCGGCGGCGGGCTTGGCGGCGGGCTTCGCCGGCTTCGCGGCCGGCTTCTCCGGCTCGACCTTGGCGGCGATCTCCACCACCTCGTCCGCGGCGTCGCCGCGCCACTGGGCGACCGCGCCCTTGCCGCGCTCGGCCAGCTCGTCGTACGTCTCGCGGGCCCGCACCGCGTACTCGGCGGCGCGGCCGACGCCCTGGAGCGCGAAGTTCTGCACCGAGCTCTGCACGGACTCGCCGAACTTGCGCAGGTCGGGGCGCGGGCGGTCCTTCAGCTCGCGGACCTTCACGGTCAGGTCGAAGTCCGAGAGGGTCTCGGTCAGCCGGCTCTGCGCGTCCTTGGCCTGCGAGGTCAGGCGCGCCTGGGCGTCCTTGGCCTGCGTCGTCAGCCTGGTCTGCGCGTCCTTGGCCTGCGTGGCGACCCGGCCCTGCACGTCCTTGGGGTCGGTGGAGCGCAGCCGGTCGAGGAGCGCGGGCACCTCGCGCAGCTTCTCCGCGGCCAGGTCGGCGGTGCCGGCGACCGCGTACAGCGGGGTCGGGTTGCGCAGGCCCTTCACGATGTCATCGGTGATCGTCATTGCTCGGATTCCTCCCGTACGGGGCCGGGCCCCGGCGTCTTCTCGTCGTCGTCCCCCGCGGCGGCGTTCTCCTTGCGGAAGGACTCGTAGATCTGGATGAGCACACGCTTCTGGCGCTCGTCGATCCACGGGTCGGTCAGGATCGCCGCGGGCACCTCCAGCTCGTCACGCTCGCGGGCGTCGAGGATCCCCGCCTGCACGTAGAGCGTCTCGGCGGATATCCGCAGCGCCTTGGCGAGCTGCTGGAGGATCTCCGCGGACGGCTTGCGCAGCCCGCGCTCGATCTGGCTCAGATACGGATTCGACACGCCGGCCGCGTCCGCGAGCTGCCGCAGGCTCAGCCGCGCGCCGCGCCGCTGCTCCCGCAGATACTCCCCGAGCCCACCCACGTTCAGCGCACCCATGCCTCCACCGTGCCCCACCCTGCTAACTTTTGCAAGCACACCGCTTGCACCTGCGAGCAACCTCACACCTGGGCCCCCTGGACGGCGGCCGCGGCGCATCGATCAGGAATCGAGAAGCGGGCCGGAGCGGGGGCGCATAGCGTTTCGGACATGTGCTTGAGCCTGACATTCGCGGCACATCGGACGACATCAGGAGTGGACATGACCGACACCGAGCGTTCCGCCACGCAGGGGATCACGACCGTGCTGCACCCGGTCGCGGATCTGGAGAAGGCGAAGGAGGTGTACGCGGCGCTGCTCGGCGTGCGGCCGAGCACGGACACGCCGTACTACGTGGGGTTCGAGGCCGCGGGCCAGCAGATCGGGCTGGTGCCGCGCGGCGGGCCGCAGGAGATGGCCTCGCCGGTCGCCTATTGGCGCGTCGCCGACATCGAGGCCAAGCTTGCCGAGGTCGTGGCCGCCGGGGCGACCGTGCAGGAGCAGGCCCACGACGTCGGCGGCGGCCGCCTCGTGGCCACCTTCACCGACGCCGACGGCAACGTGCTGGGCCTGCTCCAGGACCGCTGAGCCGGCGCCGGCCGCATGACCGACGTACCAGGGACGGAGACGGAGACACCGATGAGCACCACCACGGGGACCACGGGAAGCACCGACGCCGCGGGCAGAGCCGAGGCCGCGGCCGCGGCCGCCGGGAGGACGCGGACGGACGCGCCGGGCGCGCGCGAGGTGGCCGCCGCCGACGGCCACGACATGATCCGCGTGCACGGCGCACGCGAGAACAACCTCAAGGACGTCAGCGTCGAGATCCCCAAGCGGCGGCTGACCGTGTTTACCGGTGTCTCCGGCTCCGGCAAGAGCTCCCTGGTGTTCGGCACGATCGCCGCGGAGTCGCAGCGGCTGATCAACGAGACGTACAGCGCCTTCGTGCAGGGCTTCATGCCGACCCTCGCGCGCCCCGACGTGGACGTGCTGGACGGGCTGACCACCGCCATCACCGTGGACCAGCAGCGGATGGGCGCCGACCCGCGCTCCACCGTCGGCACCGCCACCGACGCCAACGCGCTGCTGCGCATCCTCTTCAGCCGGCTCGGCGACCCGCACATCGGCCCGCCCGCCGCGTACGCCTTCAACGTCCCGTCCGTGCGGGCCAGCGGCGCGATCACCGTGGAGCGCGGCGGGCGCAGGACGGAGAAGGCGACGTTCACCCGCACCGGCGGGATGTGCCCGCGCTGCGAGGGCCGCGGCACGGTCTCCGACATCGACCTCACCCAGCTCTACGACGCCTCCAAGTCGCTGAGCGAGGGCGCGATCACCGTCCCCGGCTACAAGGGCGGCGGCTGGAACTCCCGCCTCTACGCCGAGTCCGGCTTCTACGACCCGGACAAGCCGATCGCGCGGTTCACCGAGAAGGAGCTGCACGACTTCCTGCACCGCGAGCCGACCAGGATGAAGATCGCGGGCATCAACATGACGTACGAGGGCCTGGTCCCGCGCATCCAGAAGTCGATGCTGAGCAAGGACAAGGAGGCGATGCAGCCGCACGTGCGGGAGTTCGTGGAGCGCGCGGTGACCTTCGCGGACTGCCCGGACTGCGGCGGCACCCGGCTGAGCGAGGGCGCGCGGTCCTCGCGCATCGCCGGCGTCAGCATCGCCGACGCGTGCGCGATGCAGATCAGCGACCTGGCCGACTGGGTCCGCGGGCTGGACGAGCCCTCGGTGGCGCCGCTGCTCGTGGCGCTGCGCGACAGCCTGGACTCGTTCACCGAGATCGGCCTCGGCTACCTCTCGCTGGACCGCCCGGCCGGCAGCCTGTCCGGCGGCGAGGCGCAGCGCGTGAAGATGGTCCGCCACCTCGGCTCCTCCCTCACCGACGTCACGTACGTCTTCGACGAGCCGACGATCGGCCTGCACCCGCACGACATCCAGCGGATGAACGAGCTTCTGCTGCGGCTGCGCGACAAGGGCAACACCGTGCTGGTCGTGGAGCACAAGCCGGAGACCCTCGCGATCGCCGACCACGTCGTGGACCTCGGCCCGGGCGCGGGCGCGGCCGGCGGCACGGTCTGCTTCGAGGGCACGGCCGAGGGCCTGCGGGCGAGCGGCACCGTCACCGGCCGCCACTTCGGCGACCGCGCCGCGCTGAAGAAGTCGGTGCGCACGCCCACCGGGCGCCTGGCGATCCGCGGCGCGGCCACGCACAACCTGCGCGACGTGGACGTGGACGTGCCGCTCGGCGTGCTGTGCGTGGTCACCGGCGTGGCGGGCTCGGGGAAGAGCTCACTGGTGCACGGCTCGCTGGTGCACGGGTCGCCCGAGGGCCTGGACGGCGTCCCGGGCGGTGTGGTGGCCGTCGACCAGAGCCCGATCCGCGGCTCGCGGCGCAGCAACCCCGCGACGTACACCGGTCTCCTCGAACCGGTCCGCAAGGCGTTCGCGAAGGCCAACGGCGTCAAGCCGGCGCTGTTCAGCGCCAATTCGGAGGGCGCCTGCCCGACCTGCAACGGCGCCGGAGTCGTCTACACGGACCTGGCGGTGATGGCCGGCGTCGCCACGCCGTGCGAGGAGTGCGAGGGCCGGCGGTTCCAGGCGTCCGTGCTGGAGTACCGCCTGGGCGGCCGGGACATCAGCGAGGTGCTGGCGATGCCGGTGGACGAGGCCCGCGCGTTCTTCGCCGAGGGCGAGGCGCGCACCCCGGCCGCGGTCGCCGTGCTGGACCGGCTCGCCGACGTCGGCCTCGGCTACCTCACCCTCGGCCAGCCGCTCACCACGCTGTCCGGCGGCGAGCGGCAGCGGCTGAAGCTGGCCACCCACATGGGCGACAAGGCCGGCCTCTACGTGCTGGACGAGCCGACCGCCGGCCTGCACCTCGCCGACGTCGAGCAGCTGCTCGGCCTGCTGGACCGGCTGGTGGACGCGGGCAGGTCCGTCGTCGTCATCGAGCACCACCAGGCCGTCATGGCGCATGCCGACTGGATCATCGACCTCGGCCCGGGGGCCGGCCACGAGGGCGGCCGCGTCGTCTTCGAGGGCACCCCCGCGGAGCTGGTCGCCTCCCCCACGACGCTCACGGGCGAGCACCTGGCGGCGTACGTGAGCGGGTGAGGCGGTCGGGGGTCGGACGTGCGGGGGTGCGGGGGTACCTCCGCGGGCGTACGGAGGGGATGGCGTCCCTGGCCGTACGGGGCGTACGCGGGTGCGACGGTCCGGCGCCGCGGGGGATGTCACAGGTGCGCCGCCTGGTTCGTTATGTTTTCGCCAGGCGGTGACGCCCGTGCCGGGGGCGCGGGGGCCGGCCCGGCGGAAAGGCGGCAGCGGTGGACCGGCAGGCGTGGCTGTTGGAGCGTTTCGAGGAGCACCGGCCGAGGTTGCGCGCGGTCGCGTACCGCATGCTCGGCTCGCTCGCCGAGACCGACGACGCGGTCCAGGACGCCTGGCTGCGGGTCAGCCGCGCGGACGCCGAGGCGGTGCGCGACCCCGCCGCCTGGCTGACCACCGTGGTCGGCCGGGTCTGCCTGAACATGCTGCGGACCCGCGAGCGCCGTCGCGAGGAGCCGCTCGACGCGTACGCGGCCGGCGCGGGCGGTCTGGCCGGCGACGTGCCGGGCGCGGTGTACGCGGGCGGCGGCGCGGGCGTACACACGACGGCGGTCCGCATGCCCGACCCGCTGATCGCGCACCCCGGCGCCGCCGACCCCGAGCAGCAGGCGCTTCTCGCTGACGCGGTCGGCCTCGCGCTGTTGGTGGTGATGGACGCGATGGACCCGGCCGAGCGGCTGGCGTTCGTGCTGCACGACATGTTCGCGGTGCCCTTCGAGGAGATCGCGCCGCTGGTGGAGAAGACGCCGGCGGCCACCCGGCAGCTGGCGAGCCGGGCGCGGCGGCGGGTGCGGGACGGCGCGCCGGAGCCCGACGCCGACCCGGCGCGGCAGCGCGCCGCGGTCGACGCGTTCTTCGCCGCGGCCCACGAGGGCGACCTGGACGCGCTGGTGGCGGTCCTCGCGCCGGACATCGTGCTGCGCTCGGACGGCGGGGCCAAGCGCCCGCAGCTGTCCGTGGTATTGCGCGGCGCGCACGAGGTGGCGGGACAGGCCGTGCGGTGGGGCCGGCTGTCGCAGCACGTGCACCCGGTGCTGGTCAACGGCGTCGCGGGCGCGGTGGTCGCCCCGCACGGGCGGGTGGTCACCGTCATGGCGTTCACGGTCGTCCACGGCACGGTGGTCGCGATCGACTCCCTCTCCGACCAGGAGCGGCTGGACGGGCTGGGGCTGGCGTACTGAGGGGCGGCCGGGGGCCGCGGGTGCAGAAACCTTTCGGGAGCGGGGTGGTGGGGGCGG
>JAJSZB010000299.1:0-8878 GCA_050613715.1 Streptomyces sp. IBSBF 3018 | reverse complement strand
CCCCGCGGCCCCCGCGTCCCCGCACCCGGACGGCGGCGTCCGTGTGAGCCGTTAGTGTGGGGGGCCGTCCGAGACGCTCTCCCGCCGCCGCGCGGACCGCGCGTCCACCTCAGTCCAGCGAACCGGGGCCAGAACCTCGATGTCCGTGAACAGCCCAGCACCGGCCGCACCTCCGGTCGGCACCCCTGAGTTCCCGCGTCACGTGGTGACCGCCGTGCTCGTCGCGCACGACGGCGCGCGCTGGCTGCCCAAGGCCCTGGAGGGGCTGCTCACCCAGGACCGCCCGGTGCAGGACGTCATCGCCTGCGACACCGGCAGCGCCGACGACTCCGCGCGGCTGCTCGCCGACGCCCTCGGCGACCAGCGCGTGCTGCACCTGGCCCGCCGCACCGGCTTCGGCGCCGCCGTCGACGAGGCTGCACGCACCGCCGCCCCGCTGACCGCCGAGCACCTGCCGTACCTGCGCCGCCGCAGCGGCTGGGACCCGGTCAGCCGCACCTGGGACGACGACGCCTACGACGAGCCCGAACTCCCGCACGGCGAGCCCGTCCAGTGGCTGTGGCTGCTGCACGACGACTGCGAGCCCGACCCCGGCGCGCTCGCCGCCCTGCTGCGCACCGCCGACGCCTCGCCGTCCGCCGCGATCGTCGGACCCAAGCTGCGCAGCTGGTACGACCGCCGCCAGCTCCTCGAAGTCGGCGTCAGCATCGCCCGCAGCGGCCGCCGCTGGACCGGCCTGGAGCGCCGCGAGCAGGACCAGGGACAGCACGACCAGACCCGCCAGGTGCTGTCCGTGTCCTCCGCGGGCATGCTGGTGCGCCGCGACCTGTGGGAGGAGCTGGGCGGCTTCGACCGCAGGCTGCCCCTGATGCGCGACGACGTCGACTTCTGCTGGCGCGCCCAGGCCGCCGGCCACACCGTGCTGATCGCCCCCGACGCCGTCATGCGGCACGCCGAGGCCGCCTCCCGCGAGCGCCGCCCGGTCGACTGCGCCGGCCGCTCCGCGGTCAACCCGCACCGCGTCGACAAGGCCGGCGCCGTCTACACCCTGCTGGTCAACACCCGCGGCCCGCTGCTGCCCTACGTCGCGCTGCGCGTCGTCGTCGGCACCCTGCTGCGCACCCTCGCCTACCTGGTCGGCAAGGTCCCCGGCCAGGCCGTCGACGAGATCGTCGGCCTGCTCGGCGTGCTGCTGCGGCCCGAACGGCTGCTCGCCGCCCGCCGCGCCCGCGGCCGCGGCGCCGTGCCCCCCTCCGAACTGCGCCCGCTCTTCCCGCCGCCCGGCGCCACCGTGCGCGCCACCGTCGACCAGGTCGTCAGCAACTTCGCCGGCCGCGCCGACGCCTCCGCAGCGGCGGCCGGCCGGCACGGCGGCGCCGTGGAGTCGGGACCGGGCGACGAGGACGGCGACTTCCTGGAGATCGAGCAGTTCGCCCGGCTCAAGCGGATCGCCCGCAAGCCCGGCCCGGTGCTCTTCGCGGTGCTGCTGCTGGTCTCCCTCGTCGCCTGCCGCGGCCTGCTCGGCGGCGGCTCCCTCTACGGCGGCGCCCTGCTGCCCGCCGAGTCCGGCGCCTCCGACCTGTGGGGGACGTACGCCGGCTCCTGGCACGCGCTGGGCACCGGCGGCACCCAGTCCGCGCCGCCGTACCTCGCGGTGCTCGCGATCTTCGCCACCGTGCTCTTCGGCTCCACCGGGCTCACCCTCACCCTGTTCCTGGTCGCCTCGGTGCCGCTGGCCGGCGTCGCCGCGTACTTCGCCTCCCGGCCGCTGGTCGAGTCCCGGCTGCTGCGCGCCTGGGCGTCGGTCGCCTACGCCTTCCTGCCGGCCGCCACCGGTGCGCTGGCCGCCGGCCGCCTCGGCACCGCCTTCCTGGCGATCCTGCTGCCGCTGATGGCCCGCGCCGCCGTCGCCGCGGCCGGACTCCAGCTCAGCGACGCCGCCATAGAGCGCGGCGCCCGCCCCGGCTGGCGGGCCACCTGGGCGCTCGCCCTCATGCTCACCTTCACCACCGCCTTCACCCCCGTCACCTGGCCGATCGCCCTGGTGCTCGCCGCCGCCACGCTCGGCTGGCGGCTGCTGAAGGGCCAGCGCGGCCTGCTGGTCCCGCAACTGCTGCGGTCCCTCGCGCTGCTGGTCACGCCCATGGTGCTGCTCGCCCCCTGGTCGACGACGCTGCTGTCGCACCCCGGCCGGATGCTGAACGAGGCCGGCCTCGCGTACGGCACCAAGAGCGCCTCCGGGATCGACCTGCTGCTGCTCAGCCCCGGCGGCCCCAAGGCGTCCGGCGGCTTCCTGCTCGTCGGCGTGGTCCTGGCCGCGCTCGCCGCGCTGATGCGCGGCACCCGGCGCACCGCGATCGTCGCCGCCTGGGCCGCCGCCGTCGCGGGACTGCTCTTCGCCGTCATCGAGAACGGCAAGGACTGGGCCGGCCCCGCGACCCTCGTCTACGGCCTGGCGCTGCTGGCCGCCGCCACCACGGGAGCCGAGGGGGCCAACGAGCGGATCGCCGCCAGCGGCTTCGGCTGGCGGCAGCCGGTCGCCGCGCTGGTCGCGCTCGCCGCCGTGCTCGCCCCGCTGCTCGCCGCCTTCACCTGGGTCTTCGACGGCGCCGACGGCCCGATCAGGCGCGGCGACCCGCAGCAGGTGCCCGCGTTCGTCGCCGAGGAGTCCACCACCCGCGACCAGCCGCGCACCCTGGTGCTCAACGGCACCCCTGGCGACGTCACGTACGCACTGGTCCGCGGCGCGGGCGCACACCTGGGGGACGCGGAACTGGCCGCCGAGGCCCCCGCCGACCACACCCTGGACTCCGTGGTCGCCAACCTCGTCGCCGGCTCCGGCGCCGACCAGGGCAGCAGGCTCGCCGGCTACGCGATCCGCTACGTGCTGGCGCAGAAGGGCGCGCCGCGCGGCTTCGCCCGCGTCCTGGACAGCACCCCGGGCCTGTCCCGGGTCAGCCAGACCGGCGGGTCGGAACTGTGGCGGGTGGAGTCCGCGACCGTCTCCCGCATCACCATCGTCTCCAAGGGCGCGGCGACCGTGCCGGTGGCCTCCGGCCGCGTCGAGGCGCACACCGAGGTGCCCGCAGGCCCCTCGGGCCGCGTGCTGCGGCTCGCCGACTCCGCCGCGGCCGGCTGGCACGCCACGCTCGACGGCGCCGCGCTCACCCCGACCACCGTGGACGGCTGGGCACAGGGCTTCACGCTGCCGGCCGGCGGCGGCCGCCTCGACGTCACCTACGAGGAGCCGGTCTCGCACGTCGGCTGGCTGGGCGCACAGGCGTTCCTGCTGCTCCTGGTGGTCGTGCTGGCGCTGCCGGGGCGGCGCAACCGGATCGACGACGACCTTCCCGAGGCCGAGGCGGCCACCGCGGCCGCGGAGGTCCCCGGCCAGGCGTCGGGCGAGGGCCGCAGGGCCCGCAGGCTCCAGGCCGCGGCCGAGGCGGAGGCGGCTGCCGCGGCCGCCGCCTCGGGCCTCGACGCGGACGGCGGCGGGCCCGGCCAGGACTCCGGCGACCCGTCCGCGGCCGGTGACGGCGCCGACGGCGGCCAAGCCCGCGTCCCGGCCCCCGGCGCCGCTCCGGACGACGACGCGGACGGCTTCGCGCAGACCCCGTACCACCCGGCGGACGGCGGCTACGACCCGTACGCCGTGGCCGCGGGCGCCCCCGGCACGGACGGCTACGGCTACGGCGGCCAGGGCGGCTACGAGGAGCAGGGCGGGTACGACGAGCAGGCGGCCGGCCAGGGCGCCTCCCAGGGGGGCGCGCAGGGCCAGGGCCAGGGCTACGGCGGCGAGGGCTACGGCGACGGCACGCAGACCTGGGACGGCAACCCCCAGGGTCAGCACCAGGGCCAGCAGCCCTACCCGGCGGGCTCCCAGGACCCCGCGGCCGGCGACGGCGGCTACGACCGGTCCGGCTACGGCTACGTGCCCCCGCCACCGGGCTACGACCCGTACTCCGCGCCCGGCCAGGACGGCTACGGCCACGACCAGGGCTACGCCGACCCGGCCCAGGGCTACGGCGGGCAGCAGGGCTACGCCGACGGGCAGCAGCAGCCGTACGGCGACCAGCAGGCGTACCCCGGCGCCCCGGGCGACGGCTACGGCGGCCAGGCCCCCGGCGACCCGAACGGCGGCCAGGCCCCCGGCGCCCAGGGCTACCCCGGGCAGCAGCAGCCGTACGGCGAGGGCGCCGGCTACCCCGGCCCGGGCACGTACTACACCGAGGAATACCCCGAGGAGTACGCCGAGGGCGACCCGCGGCGCGACGGGAGCGACCACCAGTGAACCGCAGCACCATCTCCCTGGCCGGCGCCGTCGCCGCGCTCGTCGTCCTGACCGGCGCGGCCTCCCTGACCGGCGGCAACGACTCCGACGCGGCGCCCGCGGGCTCGGCCGCACGGCTCCCGGTGCAGCGCAGCACGCTGCTGTGCCCGCAGCCGTCGTCGTCGGAGTTCGCGACGACCACGTACACGTCGTTCACCCCGGCGGGATCGGGAACGGGAACGGGACCGGGAACGGGCTCCGGCTCGGCGGCCGGCTCCGGTTCGGGCTCCGGTTCGGGCTCGGGCTCGGACAGCGGGAGCGGCTCCGGCTCGGCGGCCAGGGCGACGCTCGTGCCCACCACCCCCAAGGCGAAGCCGCTGACGCCGCTCACCACGCCGGGCAAGCCGGTCACCACGACCACCGACAAGGCCGACGCGCCCGCCCTCATCGGCAGCGCGGACGGCCCGCTCGCGCCCGGCTGGACCGTCCAGCAGACCACCGTCGTCGACTCCGGCACCGGGCGCGGCCTGTTCGGCACGTCGTGCCTGGTGCCCGACAGCGAGTTCTGGTTCCCCGGCGCGAGCACCGCGAACGGCCGCCAGGACTACCTGCACCTGGTCAACCCCGACGAGGGCACCGCGGTCGTGGACGTCCAGCTCTACGGCAAGGACGGCCAGCTCAAGGCGGCCACCGGCGACGGCGTCACGGTCCCCGGCGGCGAGTCGGTGGCGGTGCTGCTGTCCACGCTGGTCGCCGAGAAGGCGCAGGACCTGACCGTGCACGTGGTCGCGCGCAGCGGCCGGGTGGGCGCTGCGGTCCAGGCCACCGCCGCGGGCAAGGGCGGCGACTGGCTGCCGGCCGCCGCCGACCCCGCCACCTCGCTCGTCATGCCCGGCATCCCCAAGGACGCCACCGACGTACGCCTGATCGCCTTCGCCACCGGCTCCGACGACGCCGACCTGACGCTGAAGCTGGCCACCTCCACCGGCCCGATCACCCCGGCCGGCCACGAGACGCTGCACGTCAAGAGCGGGATGACCACGGGCGTCGACCTCGGCGACCTCACCAAGGGCGACGCCGGGTCGCTGATCCTGGGCTCCAGCACCGTGCACAGCGCGGAGCCGGTGGTCGCCGCGCTGCTCGTCACCCGCGGCAAGGGCAGCTCCCAGGAGCTGGCGTTCCTGCCCGCGACCTCACCGGTCGGCACCCGCGCCACCGCCGCGGACAACCGCTCCAAGGGGTCGACGCTCTCGTTCACCGCGGTCGGCAAGAGCGCCACCGTGAAGGTCACCTCCTCCGCGGGCTCCACCGGCGGCACCCCCATGACCAGGACCGTCGTCGTCAAGCCGGGCGCCACGCTCTCCATGACGCCCGACCGGCCCGGCGGCGGCAAGGGCACGTTCGCTGTGACCGTCGAGCCGACCGCGGACAGCGGCGAGGTCTACGCCTCGCGGATGCTGGAGCTGCCCTCGGGCGGGGTGCCGATGTTCACGATCCAGCCGATGCCGGACGACCGTGGCCTGGTCGCCGTCCCGGACACGGACTCCGACCTGCGCATCCTCAACCGCTAACGGGCCGGTCCCCGCCGCACGCCGCGCTTCTGGTGCTCTGGTCCTGGCCTGGTCCTGGCCTGGTCCTCTGGTGCTCTGGTCCTCGCCTAGTCCTCGCCGTACTTCGGGTCGACGTTCTCCGGGGACAGCCCGAGCAGCTCGGCGACCTGCTCCACCACGACCTCGTGGACCAGCAGCGCGCGCTCGTCGCGGCTCTTGGCGCGGATCTCGACCGGCCGGCGGTAGACCACGATCCGGCTCGGCCGGTCCTTGGCCGCGCTGATCAGGCGGCCGAGCGGCACCGGCTCGCCGTCCGAGGACAGGCCGTCCTGCGGCCAGGGCACCTCCTGCACCGCGAACTCCACGTCGGCCAGCTGCGGCCAGCGCCGCTCCAGCCGGTCCGCGGCATCGCGCACCAGGTCGTCGAAGGCGTCCGCCCGGCTCAGCGCCAGCGGCACCTGCGGAGGCGCGATGGGTCCGCGCATCCCCCGGCCGTGGCGGTCGCGGTGACGCGGACGCGGCGCGGGAGGGGTCGCGGGGGTGGGTGCCGAGCTGTCCATCAGCGTGAGCCTAGTCCTCGCGGCAGCCGCGCACAGCAGCGGATCGTGCCGTTGTCGCCGGAAGAGCGGAAGCTCCGCGCTCGCGGGAGCGCAATGTCCGCGCCCGCGCGGCGGCCGCTGCCTGCGCCGCTTGCCGCGCTGCTGCCTGTGTCGCTGCCTGCGTCGCCGCCCGTGCGCAGGACCGCATCCGGCCACCGAAGTGACGGTTATGCGCCACCTGACGACCGAAGTCGACGCCCCGGCGACCGGTGAGGGTTTCCTTACCGGCGGTACACCCTTGTCGCCCGGACGGCGTCACCGCAGGTCAGCCCGGCGGTAGTGGAGGAAACGGTTCCGATCGCCGCGGCGCGACACGACCGGGTGACGGAGCGGCGAGTCGTCGCGGCCCGCTCAAGAGTGCGGTACCGTCCAACCTCGTGAGCCCTGTACGTCGCTGTTCGCGCACCGCTTGCGGCCGCCCCGCCGTCGCGACGCTGACGTACGTCTACGCGGACTCCACCGCCGTGCTCGGCCCGCTGGCCACGTACGCGGAGCCGCACTGCTACGACCTGTGCTCCGAGCACTCCGAGCGGCTCACCGCGCCGCGCGGCTGGGAGGTCGTACGGCTCGCCACCGACACCGGACCGGTCCGCCCGAGCGGCGACGACCTGGAGGCGCTGGCCAACGCGGTGCGTGAGGCCGCCCGTCCGCAGGAGCGCTCCCAGAACGGTCCCGGCGCGCGCGACATCGACCCCCTGGAGGTCGCCAGGCGCGGCCACCTGCGGGTGCTGCGGTCGCCCGAGTCGTAGCCGCGCCGGAGCCGCGGGTGCCGCGGTCACCTGTGCCGTAGCCGCGCCGGAGCTGCGGGCGCGGGGCGTTCGGTAGGTTGTGGAACGCGTTTCCGACCTGTCCGAACCCGTGCAATCCGAGGTGCCCCGTGGCCGACCTGTCGCAGATCGTCAAGGCGTACGACGTGCGCGGCGTCG
Organism: Streptomyces sp. IBSBF 3018; assembly: GCA_050613715.1. Classification (GTDB taxonomy): domain Bacteria; phylum Actinomycetota; class Actinomycetes; order Streptomycetales; family Streptomycetaceae; genus Actinacidiphila. The sequence continues at coordinate 1,533 of JAJSZB010000299.1, read as the reverse complement.
TACCCGACCAGTGGGACGAGCCGCTCGCCGAACTGTTCGGCGCGGCCTTCGCCACGGTCACCGGCGCGGCGGCGGTCGTCGTCGGCCACGACATGCGGCCGTCCTCGCCCGGCCTGTCGCGGGCCTTCGCGCGCGGCGCGGCCTCCCGCGGCGCCGACGTGACCGAGATCGGCCTGTGCTCCACCGACGAGCTGTACTTCGCCAGCGGGTCCCTGGGCCTGCCCGGCGCGATGTTCACCGCGAGCCACAACCCGGCGCAGTACAACGGCATCAAGATGTGCCGGGCCGGCGCCGCGCCGATCGGCCGCGACACCGGACTCGCGGAGATCCGCGCGCTGGCCGAGGAGTGGAGCGAGACGGGACTGCCCGCGGCGGGGGCCGCGCCGGGGTCCGGGACTGGCTCCGGGACCGGCTCCGGGGCGGGGTCCGGGGCCGGGCCCAGGGCTGAGGCGGGTGCCGAGGCAGGCAGCTCGCCCGGGGGGACCAGTGCCGCGACCGGCACGATCACCTCGCGCGACGTCCTCGGCGACTACGCCGACTTCCTGCGCTCCCTCGTCGACCTGTCCGGCATCCGCCCGCTGAAGGTGGTCGTGGACGCGGGCAACGGCATGGGCGGCCACACCGTGCCCACCGTGCTGGCGGGCCTGCCGGTCGAACTGGTGCCGATGTACTTCGAGCTGGACGGCACCTTCCCCAACCACGAGGCCAACCCGCTCGACCCGAAGAACCTCGTCGACCTCCAGGCCAGGGTGCGCGAGACCGGCGCCGACATCGGGCTCGCCTTCGACGGCGACGCCGACCGCTGCTTCGCCGTGGACGAGCGCGGCGAGCCGGTGTCCCCGTCGGCGGTGACCGCGCTGGTCGCCGCCCGCGAACTGGCCCGGAACCCCGGCGGCGTCGTCATCCACAACCTCATCACCTCCCGTACCGTGCCCGAGGTCGTCGCCGAGCACGGCGGCACCGCGGTCCGCACCCGCGTCGGCCACTCCTTCATCAAGCAGGAGATGGCCGCGGCCGGCGCGATCTTCGGCGGCGAGCACTCCGCGCACTACTACTTCCGCGACTTCTGGAACGCCGACACCGGCATGCTCGCCGCGCTCCACCTGCTGGCCGCGCTCGGCGGCCAGGACGGCCCGCTGTCCGCGCTGGTCGCCGCGTACGACCGCTACGCCGCCTCGGGCGAGATCAACAGCACCGTCGCGGACCAGGAGGCCCGCACCGCCGCGGTCCGCGCCGCCTACACCGGCCGCGACGGCGTCACCTTCGACGACCTGGACGGCCTGACCGTCAGCGCCGCCGACTGGTGGTTCAACCTGCGCGCCTCCAACACCGAGCCGCTGCTGCGCCTCAACGTCGAGGCCCGCGACGACGCGACGGTGGCCCGCATCCGCGACGAGGTCCTGACGATCGTCCGCGGGTAGCGCCGCGCGGCCGCGTCCCGCGGGGTGGGGGGTGTCGGGTGCGCGCGGTGTGCGTCGCGCGGGGCACGGGGTGCGTCGGGAGTACCGGGCGCGGGGGCTCCGGGGGTGGGGG
>JAJSZB010000298.1:0-8897 GCA_050613715.1 Streptomyces sp. IBSBF 3018 | reverse complement strand
GGCGCGGGGCGGAACAGGGCGGGACAAGTTCGCGGCGGTCCGCGGCCGTTCGCGGCGGGGCCGGGTCGGGGCGTCCGGACGACAGGAGGCTACGGCAGCGGCAGCGAGGGTGCGGGCGGCGCTCCGGCGGGGGCGGCGAGCAGCCCGAGCGCGGCGAGGTCGGCCAGCGGTTCGGCGATGCTGCACGTGCCGTAGGCGGTGAACAGCCCGCGGTCGGGCAGGCCCGCGGCGGCCTCGGCGAGCACGGCGCCCGAGGTGGTCTCCAGCAGGTGCCGGGTGCGGGCCGGGTCGCCCTGGGCGGCGGCGTGCGCGGCGGTCAGCACGTTGAGGAAGCCGTGGTGGGTGAAGCCGGTCGCAGGGTCGGTGTGCCGGACGGCCTGGTGCAGGCCGGCGGTGCACTTGAAGGCCAGGCCGCGGCGCGCGCACCCGGTGAGGAAGCCGGCCAGCTCGGCGGGCGGGGGGAAGTCGGCGGCGGTGAGTCCGCCGGTGCGGTACTTCGCCCGGTACGGCGTCGCGGCCACCGCGTCCAGCGCCGCGTCCAGGCCGGGTCCGCGCCGCACCTCCAGCACTCCTCCGGCGCCCGGCGGCAGCAGCCGGTCCAGGGCGGCGCCCCCGCGCGCGGCGGCCTCGGCCGGGGTGCCGTCGCCGTCCGGGCCGAGTTCGACGCCGACCGGGCGCAGCGCGGGCCAGGCCGCGAGACCGGCCAGGGCGCCGGCCAGCTCGGCGGGCCCGGCCCGCACCACGAGCACCACGTCCAGCGGGGTGTCGCCCGCGGCGGCCCCGGTCTCGGCGATCTTGTCGGGGCCGAGCAGGAACGGTCCGACCAGGTCCGCGTACCAGGCCGCGCGGTGCGCCCGGTGGGCCGGCACCGCGGCGACGACCGGCGCGTTCCCCGGCGGGAACAGGGCGGCGTCGTCGCACAGCCCGGCGAGGTACGGCGGCACGGCGGGGTCTTCGGCGGCGCGGGACGCGGTCACGGGCGTACTCCCTGGTGATGCCGGCGGGACGGGCACGCGGGCCGCGGGGCGGCCCGTACGAGCCCAGTACAGGCCCAGGAGCGCATGCGTGACAACTTCCCGCCGGTCGACTGGACAATCTGCATAGCAGATGACTGTATGCGCTGTCGTTCATGAGCCGATTGCGCGTGTCGGGCCGCCGGTCTGCGTCCTCGTTCCACGCCCGGCCGCACGGTGTGACGGGCGGCCGAGGGGGAAGAGGAGAGGAGAGAGGAGTGCGGCGATGCGGACCACCGTGAGGTTCTGGCGCTGGCGCCGCAACACGCTCCGCCGGCGCAGCGATCGCGCCGAGGCGTGGGTGGTGCTGGTGGCGGGCATTCTGCTGTGTCTGGGCGCGCCGGCGGCGGGCGCCGTGGGCGGTCTGCTGATGGCCGGGGACACGCCGCGGGCGGCCGCCGGCTGGCACCAGGTGGACGCGGTGCTGCTGCACCGCTCGCCCGCCGCGCCGATGACCGGCTGGGGCGCGCTCGGCTCCGACAGCGTACGGGTGGCGGCGGAGGTCCGCTGGACGCCGCCCGGCGGCAGCCCGCGGACCGGTGAGGCGCTGGTCCCGCCGTCCACACCGGCCGGGCAGCAGGTCCGGATCTGGCTGGACCCGAAGGGCGCGCCGCAGGCCGACCCCACCGACCCGACGCAGGCGCAGGCGCGGGCGGTCGTCTTCGGCGTGGTCACGGGCACGGGGACGGCCCTGCTCGTGCTCGGCGGGCAGACCGCGGCGCTGGCGGTGCTGAACCGCCGGCGCTTCGCCGCGCTGGACCGCGAGTGGGCGCAGGTCGGGCCGACGTGGGGCCACCATCCGGCGTGATCCCCCGGTGCCGGGCGGCGTGGGCTCCCGCGGGGCTCGGTGCGGTGTCCGGCGCGGGCTTCCGCATGGGCTCGGTGCGGGCGGCGTGATCTCCCGGTGCCGGGCGGCGTGACGGGGCCGGGTCGGCGGCGCCCGCGGGTGCGGGCGCCGACCGGCCCGGCCGGGGTGTCACGGTGTGCTCACGCGCAGGTGATCTGCGGGTTCGCCCAGTCCGCGTGGTCGCTGTCGTTGCCGTCGCCGCCGTCGGTGACGACGAGCTGGACGTTCTGCACGCCGGCCAGGTCCGCCTGCAGCTGCTTCGGACCCGAGGCGTCGGTGAGGACGCCGCTGTCCGCGACGGTCGTGCCGTCGGCGACGACCTCGAACTCGACGGTGCCCTTGCCGTTCTTCTCGTCGTCCACGCCGACCGTGGTGGTCAGCGCGGAGCACGTGCCGCCGAGGTAGTAGGTGATGGTGCTGGGCGCGTTGGTGCCCAGGCCCTTGGCGAAGACCGTGCCGCCGATGGTGATGGGGTGGCCGTCTCCCGCCGCGGTCTCGCCGTTGGACTGGTCCCGCTCCACCGGGCCCCACCCGTTGGTGGCGGACGTCCAGTCCAGGTCGCTGAGCTGGCTGGTGCCCGGCGGCGGCGGGACGAGGACGGTGACGCCGCCGGCGAGCGGCACGGTGACCGTGCCGCCGACCGGGCCGCGGTAGCCGACCGTCCCGGACAGCGCGTACGTGCCGGGCCGGGTGCCCGTGGGCACCGACGCCCTCCACGGCGTGGTGAGCGTCTTCCCGCGGGGCAGCACGATCGCCGTGGTGCCGCCGCGCGGCGTGACGGTCCAGCCGGCCGGGGCGTCGAGGTGCACGGACACCCGGGTGGCGGGCAGCGAACCGAGGTCGGTGACATAGGTGTCGACGTCGGCGCCGGTGCCGGGCTCGATGTGGTCGGGTCCGCCGGTCACGCCGGTGTCCAGCAGCGGCGGGTCGAGCAGCGCCTTGGCGCCGGCCCCCGGCGCGGCGCTCACCCGCAGCACCACGGTGCCGTGCGCGGGCACGGTCGCGGCCAGCGAGCCGGCGCTCTGCCGGTCGGCGTGCTGCCACAGGTCGCGTACGGCGTAGGTGCCGCGCTTGGGCAGTCCCGCGGCGGTGGCGGTGGTGGCGATCCGCTGGGCCCGGTCGGTGGAGTTGAACAGGGCGACGGCGCGGTCGCCGTCCGCCAGCGGCTTGGTGAGGACGTAGCGGCCGGCGTCGGAGGAGAGCACGGTGGCCTGCTTGCCCAGCGGGTCCTGGTCGAGCGCGATGACGTCCTTGTTGCCGAGGATGGCGAGCGTGGCGGGGGTGGCCTTGCGCAGGTCGGTGCCGATGAGCAGCGGCGAGTCCATCATCGACCACAGCGAGAAGTGGGTGCGGTACTCGGTGTCGGTCATCCCGCCGTTGCCGACCTCCAGCATGTCGGGGTCGTTCCAGTGGCCGGGGCCTGCGGCGTCGGAGAGCGGCATGTTGGCCTTGGCGATGTCCAGCATGCTGGACCAGCTGTCGTTGATGTCGCCGGTGGTGCGCCAGGAGTTGCCGATCGGCCCGGCCCACTCCCACGGGTTCTGCACCCCCCACTCGCACAGACTGAACACGATCGGCCGACCCGTGGCCGCCAGCGCGTCCCGCATCGCCGTGTACCGGTTCACATAATCCTGACGCGACCCGTCCGACTGGTTGTTGCAGTTGTCGTACTTCAGATAGTCCACACCCCAGTCCGCAAAAGACCGCGCATCAGTGGACTCGTGCCCCAGACTCCCCGGATACCCCGCACACGTCGCCGTGCCCGCATCCTCGTAGATCCCCAGCTTCAACCCCTTGGAATGGACATAGTCCGCCGCCCCCCTGATCCCGTCAGGAAACTTCACCGGATCAGGCACCAGACGACCGTCCGCGTCCCGACTGTGCGTCATCCAGCAGTCGTCGATGTTGACATACGTATACCCCGCCGCCTTCAACCCCGACGACACGAAGTAGTCCGCGGTCTGCTCGATCAGCTGCTCGTCCACATTGCAGCCGAACGCATTCCAGTCGTTGAACCCCATCGGCGGCGTGAGAGCCAGCCCGTTGTCGAGCGCGGCGGCGGGCGGTGCGGTGGTGACCACTGCCGTGGTCACCGCGGCGGCGCCGAGGGCGCCGGCCCAGAGGGTGGTGGCGGTCGCGCAGGCGAGCAGCCTGCGGGCGAGTCTTGGCATGAAGGTTCCTCTGCTCGCGGTGGAACGTGGGCGGTACGAGTCCTGACACGCCGCATCCCGCTGAGATGTGTGCGGAACAGCGGGATTGCGGCCCTTCAACCCAACGGAACAAAACAGAGTCGCTCATTTCCGTTCAAGGCGACACGGTAGGTTCGTTGTCGTGGCGTTGACAAGGCCCGTGCAGGCAAAGGCGGCTGCTCGCAACCATGTCCTCTGCGGTCGCGTCATCGGCTGTGGCAAGCTGTGGCACCGGCGGACGGGCCACGAGACGGAGGCGGCCGGCGCCGCGAAGGGACGGGGGAACGGCGGATGCCCGATCTGGGGTACGACCTGACCGCGCTGGAGACGTTCAGCGGTCAGCTCGACACGGTGAAGAAGGGGCTGGAGGAGAGCCATTCGGCGATCGACTCCTACGACTCCGACTACGGGCACGGCGGCGTCCGGGACGCGATGCACCACTTCGAGAGCCACTGGCGGGACGGCCGCGGCCATGTCGAGCACACCGCGGGCAGCCTGTCCTCGATGGTGACCGAGGCGATCAAGGCGTACACCAAGGTGGACGAGGACCTCGCCAAGCAGCTGACCCAGAAGGCGGCCACGTGAGCGGCGCGACGGGCGACGGGCCGCGGCTGGACTCGGGGTACGGCTACGCGCTGTCGGTGCCGGGCAGCTGGTTCGAGGTGGACGTCCGCCCCGCCACCCGCGCCGCCTCGGCCGCCGACCTGGTGAACGCGCGCATCACCGACCTGCCGGAACTGCGTGAGCGCCGCGCCGACATCGTGCGGCTGATCCGCCGTCAGGCCGCCGCCGCGTGGGACGCGGGGGCGGTGTACTGCGCGGTGATGGCCGAGCCGGTGGCCGACGGGCTGCTGCCGGCGTGCGTCACCGTCTCCTTCCTGCCCGGTCCCGCCGACGCCGACAGCGGCGCGCAGGACCGGCTGTCGCCGTTGCTGTCCACCTTCCGCACCAAGGCCGCCAGGGGCGACGACGACCCGTGGACCGAGGTCGCCGCCGTCGACCTGCCGCACGCCGGCGCGGCGGCCCGCACCTACGGCGTCGAGGACGTCGAGGACCCCGACGCCGGGCCCGGCTCGGGGCCGGTCCGCTCGGTGCGGGTGGTCACGATGCAGACCTACGTGCCGGTGCCGGACGTCAACCGGGTCGCGGTCGTCTCGTGCAGCAGCCCCGCCGTGGAGGTCGCGCCGGCGCTGCTGGACGTGTTCGACGCGATCACCGGAACGTTCCGCCTGTTCCCCGCCGCCGACCTCGTGAAGGGCCTTTGACGATGGGCCGTCCCACCGACTGGCACGTCCTGGACCTGGACGGCGACCCCACCCCGGGCGACGTCCAGCGCATCCGCGAGCTGGCCCGCAGGACCCGTACGATCGCCGACAACGCCGAGGGCGCGGCGCGCAACGTCCGCGGCCTGGCCGGCGACCAGGCCACCATGTCCTGGATCGGCGCGGCCGGCGACGTCTTCAAGGACGCGATCGGGAAGTTCCCCGGCCAGCTGGACAAGGTCGCCACCTCGCACCACATGGCGGCCGACGCGCTCGACGGCTACGCCACCGACCTCGACCACGCCCAGGGCCAGGCCGACCGCGCACTGGCCCAGGCCCGCGAGGTCTACGACAAGGTGCAGTCGCTGCACAGCCAACTGGCCACCGCCACCGGCACCCTGACCGCCCTCGACAAGCCGGGCAGCTCGCCGCAGCCGCCGGACCCCGAGCAGGTCAAGGAGCAGGCCCGCAAGCACACCGCCGCCCAGGGCCAGGTCGACTCGCTCAAGTCCCAGCTCAGCGGCCCGCAGGCGCAGTTGGAGGCGGCGAAGAAACTGGCCGGCCAGGCGGCGTCGCTGCGCGACGGCGCGGCGGACACGGCGAGCCGGAAGCTGCACGACGCCTCCGACGCGGGCATCCCGCCGGACTCGTTCTGGCACAAGCTCGGCGAGATCGCGGCGAAGGTGTGGCACGGCCTGATCACGGTGGCCAAGATCGTGGTCGCGGTCGGTGGCATCATCGCGCTGATCATCGGCGGCCCGATCGCCTGGATCGTCTTCGCGGCGGCGCTGCTCGTCCTGGCGGACACCATCTACAAGTACACACAGGGCCAGGCGTCCCTGTGGGACGTGGCGCTGGCGGCCCTGAGCTGCATCCCGATGACCAAGGGCCTGACGACGCTCGCCGAGCTGAAGACCGCGTTCCAGGAGGGCGGCCTGATCGGCGCGGGAATCCACGTCCTCGGCGCGGGGTGGGGTGCGGTCAAGGGCATGGGCACCGCCGCCAAGGCCCTCTGGGAGGGCCGCAACGCGCTCCCCGGCCTGCTGCGCGCGCTGCCGTTCACGGCATGGGGCAAGCTCACCTCGATGGCGACGGACCTGCGCTACGGCGCGATCGGCGGCCTCACCGGCTTCGGTGCGGGGTTCGGCGACGGCGCCGGTTTCTTCGGCTCGCTGCGGAACGGGTTCACCGAGATGTCGCAGGGCTGGCGCGGCGGCCGGCAGGCCGCCGACCTGCTGCCCTCCCAGGTGGCCCGCGCCTGGCAGGGCTCCGGCGCCTATCCGGGCATCGACCTGTGGCACGACACGACGCTGGCGGCGGGCACGGACCTCGAGGCGCTCCACCCGAAGCTCACCGGCTTCGTCATGCCCGACGGCACCATCGCCTCGCTGGGCGGGGACTCCGCCGGGATCAGCCGGGGCGTCCAGGTGGGACCGTCCGACCTCAACGCGTTCATCGAGCACAACTACCGCGTGGAGGGTGTCCAGTTGCACGTCAACAGCGACGTCCCCGCAGCCTCCGCGCGTGCCGTCGCCAACCCCCAGTTCGGTGAGGGCGGTCTGCCGCAGTACTTCATACCGAACCTGGACACCCATCTGAGCAGCGGCGCGGTGTCCGTGGTGGACGCGGCCGGGCACCCCCTTCCCGTCTCCGGCGGATTCGCCGACCTGAGCGGAGGCGGTCGCATCCCGCTGAACAACTTCGATCTCTCCGCCGGGTCGCACATCCTCACCAACGCCGCGACGCAGCGCACCGCCCAGGGCGGCGTCACCATCGTGACCGGGCTCGGCCGCGGCGTCGTCACGGGGTCCAACGTCACCGCCCCGGCGAGGTGAGCCCGGTGAACCGCGCACCCGCCCCGCCGGTCCCCGTCGCCTCCGCGGGCCCGGACATCGATGCGCCGCTGCCCGGGGAGCGGCCGTACACGACGGAAGACGTGCCACTGTGAGCGAAGAGGTCCCCGAGAGCAGCCGCGTCACCGTCGCCACGGCCGGCACGCCCGACAACCCGCACGCCCATCTGGACCCGGTCGTCGAGGCCGAGGTCCGCTGGGGCAACGAGATCGCCGAGGACTGGCACGTCACGGACCCGCACTTCGGGTACTGGGGGCTGGTGCTGGCCCGGCCGTTCCACCTGGACGCGCTGCGCGAGCACTTCCGCTTCCCCCCGTCCGTGGGACTGCGGGTCGTCGCGGCCGGCCCCGGGGGCCAGCGGCCCTCGATGTCCCTGGGCGACCGGCTCAACTTCGTCGGCATCACCACGCCGCTGCCCGGGGACTGGGCGCACGGGGAAGGGGAGGTGGCGCTGTGAGCGGGGACGAACCGGCGGCGGACTCGGTGCGGGCGCTGGAACTCGCGCTGAACCCGCTGATGTTCCGCATCGCGGACAGCACCGTGCTGATCGGCGTGAAGCCGACCGACCGCGGGCCCGAGCTGATGTACGCCGACGTCGGCGACACGGTCTGCGCGGTGGCGTACACCGATCCCGAGGAGATCCGGCGGGACCTGCCGGACGGGTACCGGCTGTTCCAGATCACCGTGCCGGAGCTGCTGAGGCGCCTGCACCCCGCGTGCGGTCTGCTGATCGGACCGCGGGCCGCGTCCCCGCTGATGGTGATGCCCTACGAGCGCGACGCGGTGATGGCGGCGAGCCTGCCGTTCCCGGCGGGCGCGCCCATCCGGATCAAGAAGCACGGCGTGCCGCAGCGCGCGCTGATGAAGGCGGCGCAGCGCCGCATCGACGCGGCCGAGGGCGTGCTGCGGGTCTACCTGACCCGCTACCAGGTCGCCGACGCGCGCGAGAAACTGCTGGTCGTGTACGAGAACGACCAGGGCGTCGAGGGCGCGGACACGGTCGCCGCGGACGCGTTCATCGACGCCGCGGCGGAGATCGGTCTCGCGGACCCGATGCAGGTGGTCGCCCTGGACGACGTGCCGGAGCCGTTCCACGGGATGCTGCTGGAGGACGTGCCGCCGGCGTACGTCCGTGCGGGCCTGGACGACGCGCACTGAGACCCGCGCGGGACAGCGCCGAGGCCCGCACCAGGCCGCGCCGAGACCCGCGCGGGACAGCGCCGAGGCCCGCTGAGGCCCGCACCAGGCCGCGCTGACACCCGCGACCGGGCTGCGCTGAGGGCATGCCGGGCTGCGCCCGCCGCGACCGCTCCTCCCCCGGGCCATCGCCCGGCTCCGCCGGGCCGCCGGCCGTGGCACCGTCCTGCCCGGGGCCGGATCGCCCGGCCCGAGCGGGAGTCCGCCCCTCCTCCGGGCCGGAGCCCGGGTCCCGGTCCGGGCCCGCGCCCGGGCCGCAGTGCTCGTTCACGTCCGCTCCTCGGACCATCGGTCCGCCTCGCGCCCTCCCGGCGCGTCCTGACGCCCTCCCGGGCGCCCCCGGCGACGACCGCGCGGTGACGCCGGCCCCTGCCCCGCGCGTCAGCGGCACGCCCCGAACCGGGCGGGCGACAGGCCGCCCCGTCCCCGTACCGCGCACGCCCTGCCCGCCGCACCCGCGCCCGCGCCCGCCGCACCGGCGCCCGCCGCCGCACCCGCACCCGCCGCCGCGACCGTGACCGTACGCCGCACCTTCG
>JAJSZB010000297.1:0-15230 GCA_050613715.1 Streptomyces sp. IBSBF 3018 | reverse complement strand
GGGGCGCGGGGCGCACGGGTGGGCGCCGGCCGCACGGGAGCGGCGGTCCGGGGGCGGAGGCGGCCTCGGGGCGCGCCTCTACGCGGCGGACCGCGGAACGATCACCGACAGTGCACGTCGGCGACGCTGTGCGCGGTCACGCCGATGAGCGCCAGCTCGATGCTGACGCGCAAGGTGGGGCGGACGAGGCGCTGCGACATGGTCAAAAGGGTGCAGGGAAAGGGCCCCCGCTGTCAAAGTCGCGTCAAGGTAAGCGATAAGGATCACTTATGCACGCGTGCGGTGCCACCCATCCGGCCACGCTGCGTCACGATCGCGCTACGGGAACGGCCAGGGGTTGGGCTTGCAGGTGGGGCCGCCGTCCAGCGACAGGAACTTCGTCTGCTGCATCATCACCGGCGCGGGTGCGCCCTGCCGGGGACAGCCGACGTGGTCGTGGCCGAGGCGGTGGCCGACCTCGTGGTTGATCAGCATCTGGCGGTAGGCGTGCATCCGGTCCGGGCCGTAGGTCGCCGCGCCCTGCGCCCAGCGGTACGCGTTGATCATCGTGCGCGGGGTGGACGCGGAGTCGCAGGAGACGTTGTCCACGGTCGTGTCCAGGCCGGACTTCGCACACCATGTGGCGGTGGTGCCGGGGCTGGCCAGCGTGATGACGATGTCGGCCGGGCCGCTGGAGACCCGCTCGAAGGTCATCGTGCCGCCGTGGCCCCAGCTGCGCGGGTCGTTGAGGGTCGCGAAGACGGCGTCGCTGAACAGCCGCGCGTCCAGCGGCAGTCCCTTCTCCACGTCGACGCGGAACCTCATCACCTTGCCGCGGCCGGGCGCGGCCTGGTGCCCGGGCACGGTGGTGAACGCGCCGGACAGGCTCAGGTCGGCGGCCAGCGGGAAGCGCTGCGCCATCAGCCGGGTGTAGTCGGCGGCGGTCACCGGCGAGGTGGGGGCGGCGGTCGCGGTGACGGTCGGCAGCGGGTCGGCGGTGCGGTCCTGGGAACGGGAGGCGCCGTCGTCGGCCCGCGGGGCGTTGTCGTCGGCGCCGGTGCCGGGGTCCTTCACGTGGTGGTGCCGGTCCTGCGCGGCCTGACCTGCCACGACCACGGCGAGCACGGTGACCACGGCCGCGGCGGCCACGCCGCTCAGGGTGCGGCCCTTGCCGCCGGACGCCGCGGACTTCCCCCGGCCGGGCCGGCCCGCGGCGCCGGGCGGGCCGCCGGCGGCGGGGTCGGGGCACTGGAGGACGGTCAGCCGATCAACCACCTGCACGGGTGGCTGCGGGTGGGCAATGGGGACCCGGCGCCGGAGGCGGCGGGCTCGGAGGCGCCCACGGCCGCGCCGTCAACGGTCAAAGGTCAGCGCGCAACCGCCGAGCGCCGAGCGCCGACGTGCTACGCCTCGCGTCCGGTCAGCGCCGCGAGCGTCGCGCGGATGTGCGCCAGGTGCTCGCGGATCTCCTCGCGGTGCTGCTCATGCTCGCGCAGAGCGCGCTCCGCGTCATGCCGCACCCGCTCCTCGTGCATCCGCGCCTCCGCGAGCAACGCCGACGCCCGCGCCTCCGCATCCGCCTGCTGCGCCCGCAGACTCTCCTCCGCCTCGGCCCGTTCCCGGTGCGCCTCCTGCAACCGCCGCTCCGCGTCCGCCAGCAGCTCCGCCAGCCGGTCGTCGACGACCGCGTTCCGTTCGCCCAGCTCACGGTCGAGCCCGGCCAGCCGCTCCTGCCGCTGCCGGTCGACCTCTGCCTGCTCCTGGTCGAGCCGCTGCCGCACCGCGTCGAACGCGCCGGTCGCCTCGCCGCGCACCGCGTCCGCCTCCGCTCGGGCCTGCCCGAGGATCTCCGCGGCCCGTCCGCACGCCTCGTCCAGCACCGCCTGCGCCTCGTCCTCCGCGATCGCGACCCGCGCCGACGCCGCGGCCCGCGCCTCGTCCTGGAGGGTGCGGCGCGCGGTGTCCGCGGCGTCCCGCGCGTGCTGGGCCTCGGCCTCGGCCCGCTCACGCACCGCCGCGGCCTCCTCCTCGACCATCCGCAGCAGTTCGGCCGCGCCCTCGCCGAGCGTCTCGAAGCCCGTGGCGCCGAGCGCCTCCACCTGCTCCCGCAACTGCCGGCACTCGGCGTCCATCTCGTTGGCCAGCACGGTCAGCCGGGCGGCGCGCTCCCACGCGGCGTCCCGGTCCTCCGACAACTCGTCCAGGAAGCGGTCGACCTGGTCGGGCCGGTAGCCGCGGCCCCGTACCGTGCCGAACCGCGGCTGCCCAGGCGGCGGAGCCGAGGGCGGCGGCGCGGACGGGGGTGACGGCGCGGGCCGCGCCGGGGCGCCGGCCGCCGAAGTGTCCGGTGTGGTCGTGTCACTGCTCATGCCCTCTGCCCCTCGCCGTCGGGCCGGTCCGAGTCATGGCCGCACCTGCTGACCAATTGTTGGCTTATGCCCGAATTGTACGGGCTTCAGCCCTCCGACCGTTCTCCTACCCACTGTCCGGCGCGGCGATGACCGGACGGCGCCCGCGATTCACCCCGAACCCGCGTGAACCGGGCGCGAGTCGGGCCGGCCGGCGGAGCCGGCGGCGACCAGGCGGCCTCCCGGCGGCGGCCGGTGGCGATCCCGTGACGGCCGGCGGCGATCCTGCGGCGGTGGGGTCTACTGCGTCCGGCCGCGGGGTGCGAAGAACGCCTGCACGGCCCCGATCACCGCGAAGCTGACCGCCAGCACGGCGAAGAACAGGCCGATGGTCGCCGCCGTCCCCACCCGCGACGGCGGAAAGACGATCTGACGCCCGATGTTGAGACCCCCGACGGTGATGACGTAGACCCACCACGGAGCCCGGTGCGCGCGGTTCATGGCTGCCCTGCCCTCTTTTTGATACGAGTGTGTCAAATCCAATCTAACACGGGTGTGTGACAATGACCGGGTGCCGAAAGTCGTGGACCACGAGGGACGTCGCGCGGAGCTGGCCGGCGCCCTGTGGCGGGTGGCGCTGCGCGACGGGTTCGACGCGGTGTCCGTGCGCTCGGTCGCCCAGGAGGCCGGCTGGTCGGCCGGCGCGCTGCGGCACTACTTCCCGGACCGGGCCGGAATGGTGCTGTTCGCCGTCGACCACGCGGTGGAGTCCGTGCGGCAGCGCATGGACCGGGCCAACGACGCCGCGGGCTCACTCACCCCGCGGCTCGTACGCGACCACCTGGAGCAGCTGCTCCCGCTGGACGACGCGCGGCGCACCGAGTCGGAGGCGTGGTTCGCGCTGGTGACCCTCGCCCACCGCGACGCGTCCGCCGCGCGCCGCCGCGCCGAGATCGACGACCTGATCCGGGGCGCCGTCGAGAGCGCGGTCGCCGCGCTGGAGGAACTGGGCGCGCTGGGCGCCGGCCGCGGCCGTGCCGTCGAGACTGCTCGGCTGCACGCCCTCCTCGACGGCATGGTCCTGCACCTCCTGGCCGACCCCCCGCGCCTCACCCCGGACCAGGCGCGCGACCTGCTGACCCGGCACCTCGCGGAGCTGGCGGCCTGAGCCCGGCGGAGCCGACCGCCGACCGCTGACCGCCGACCGCATGCCTGTCAGCCGGCGGGGGGGGGGGGGGGGGGGGGGGGCGCGGCCCCCCCCCCCCCCCCCCCCCCCCCCCCCCCCCCCCCCCCCCCCCCCCCCCCACCACCGTGATGTGGGCGCCCAACGGCAACACCAACAACCAGTGGACCATCACCGGAGTCTGAGCCCCCAGCCCCCTCGGGGGCAGCGGGGGGGGGGGGGGGGGGGGGGGGGGGGGGGGGGGGGGGGGGGGGGGGGGGGGCGCCCCCCCCCGCCCGCACCGGTCAGCGGACCGCCCGTACCCGCCGGCGGACCGTACGCACGGGTCAGAGCAGGCCGTCCCACATCTGCTCGATGAGCACCGACCACCAGTTCTCCGGCGACGCGATCGCCGCCGGGTCCTGGGCGGCCAACTGCGCCTGGAAGTCGACTGTCCAGCGTCCCGCCTGCTCGGGCGTGAGCCCGATCCGCAGCGGCCACATCCGGCCGAGCAGCGCGAGGCAGCGGGCGAACTCCGGCAGGCTGGAGTTCACGAACTGCGGCGCCGCCACCGGCGCACCGCCGGGACCGGCCTCCAGCGGCAGCGCGACGATGTGCGCCGTGCCGTACTGCACGCACAGCTGCCGGCCGAAGTCGTTCCCCATCACCAGGTACGAACCCGCGTCCGACGCCGGCTGCAGGCCGCGCTGGGCGGCGAGTTCGGCGAGCGTGGGCACCGGCTGGCCCGGCTGGGCCTGCGCCCAGAAGAACGGACCGAAGTCCATCGGCAGCCCCGACCAGACCAGCGTCTGGGCCACGATGTCCGGCACCCCGGCGCGCGAGACCGCGCGCTGGTCGAACCGGAACACCCCCTGCGGCCCGAACGCCCCCACCAGCTCCTGCCCGATCACGTCCAGGCCGACCGGAGGCACCCGCATCACCGCGTGCGGGTCGGGCATCGGCACCCGCTGCGGCTGCGGGCGCGCGGGCGCGCCCGCCACCTGGTGCAGCTCGCCCTGGTGGGTCAGCAGGTGCTGCACGCCCTGCTGGCGGCTCGCGTGGTCCCTGCCGTACGGGGCGGTGTGGCTGATCCGCACCTGCGGCCACGTCTCCCGGATCATCCGGGTGCAGTAACCGCCGGGCAGGTCGCAGGATTCCAGCTCGGTGTGCAGCTCCAGCACCTGCTCGGGACGTATGCCCAGCGACCGCAGCTCGTGCAGCAGCTGCCACTCCGGGTGCGGCGTGCCCGGCGCGGACCGCCGGATCAGCTGCTGCTCGCTCCCGTCGTGCCCGCGGTAGCGGAGCACCGCCATGTACCCGGGGCCGACCGTCGGCACCGAGGCTCCCTGTGGGTACCCGTACGCGGCCGGCGCCGGAGGCGGCGGCGCCATCCCCTGCGGGCCGGGCGGCGGCGACCCCGCGCCCGGCGCGAGCATGGTGGCCGCGTAGTGCGGGTCGCCCGCTCCCGGCGGGGGAGCGCCCGCACCCGGCGGCGGCGGGGGCACACCCGCACCGGGCGGCGGAGGCGGCATGGCGCCCGCGCCGGGCGGGGGCGGCGGGGTGCTGCCAGGGGCGGCGAGCATGGTCGCGGCGTAGTGCGGGTCGCCCGTCCCGGGCGGGGGAGTGCCCGCGCCTGGAGGGGGCGGGGTCCCGGCGCCGGGCGCACCCGGCCCGGGCGGCGGGGCGCCGGCACCCGGCGGCGGAGGCGTGCCCGGCCCCTGCGGCTGCGGCGCGCGCGGCGGGAACCCGCCGGGCTGGGCCTTCGCCGTCTCCAGGCCCGCGATGTCCGCGGCGCCGACGGGCGCCGGGGCGGGCGGAACGGCGCCGGGCGGCGGCAGCGGAACCGCGGGCCCGGCTGGCGGCGGGTAAGGCGACCCGCCCATCGTGTGCGGGACGCCCGCATGGGGGACGCCCGACTGCGGCGCGCCCTGCGGCTCCTGCGGCGGCGCGATCCTCGTCGGCGGCAGCGCGCTGCCCCTGGGCATCAGCTCGGTCTTCGCCTCGGCGCCGGCCCGCGGTGACTCCTCGGGCTCGTCCGCGCCGGTGATCGGGGGCGCGAACACGGTCGCGGGAACCGCCACGGACTGCCCCTCGCCGGAATCCGTGACCGTCTTGCCGGCCCAGCTCCCGCCGGCGTCCGCCGCCGGCGCGCCGGCCCCGGCGCCCTGCGCGGCAGCTCGGTCGGAGGGCCGGAGGTACGACACCTTCCCCATCGGGGTCTCGGCGTCGGCCCCCGCGCCCGCCCCGCTCTCGTGTCCGGCCGCCGCGGCCTCCCGCGCGTCCTGCCCGGCGCCGGCATCGGCCGCCGGGGCGTCGCCCGGCCGTAGGTAGGCCACGCCGCCGACCGGGGCGGCGTCCTGTGCCGGCTCGACCGTACGCGGCCTGCGGAAGTCGACGCCCCCCGACCGTTCGCCCTCGGCCCGCTCCTGACCGCCGCTGTCGCGCCCCGCGCCGGAGCCGTGAGCCGCGGAGCCGTCAGCCCCCGAGTCCTGCGCTCCGGGGCCCTGCGCGGGAACACTCGCCTCCGGCCTGCGGACGTCGATGCCGTCCGAAACTCCCGCGGGCTGGGAGTCCGCGGCCTGCGAGCCCCCAGCCTGCGCATCGGCTGCCCGCGAGTCCTGGGACTGCGGGTCCACGGGTCGCACGCCGGCCGGCCCGGACGCGGGCCCCGACGCGGAGAACGCAGAGAATTCAGGCGCGGAGAACTCCGGCGCCCCGGAACCGTATCCGCCCCCGGCGCCGTCACCGGCGACCGCGCCGTCACCGGGCCTGCGGTAGTCGATCCCTTCGGCGCCGGCCGGTCCGGACGCGGCGGCGTCCGGCGGGGCCGGGACCTCGCCCGCCCGGGCGCCGGTGGCCGCGGGGGCCTCCGCGGCCGGGGGCGAGGTGGACGCGCCGCCGCCGGTCGAGCCGTTCCTGCGGTCGGGGATGCCCATCCGGTCCGCCGCGTCCTGGAGCCACTGCGGGGGGCTCAGCAGGAAGGACGTCGCCTCCAGGTCGAGCCGTTGCGGCGGCTCCGGCACCGCGTCCTGCGGCTGGGCGCCGTACTCCTCCTCGTAGCGGCGGATCAGCTCGCCGACCGGCAGCGCCGGCCACAAGGTGGCCTCGCCGCTGTCGCGGGCGATGATCACCCGGACCAGCCCGTCGTCGGACAGCGGGCCGCCGTCGCGCGACTCGGACCACACCACGAAGCCGAGGTCGAACTCGCGGACCCGGATCTCGCGCGCCTGGTAGGCCGGCACGTCAGCGTTGATCCAGCGCTCCGCGCGCTCCTGTGCCTGAGCGAACGTCACCATCGCGGCCTCACCCCTCCACCGGGACGGCCGTGGCGAAGCCGCCGTCCACCATCAGGTTCGCCACCGTCTCCAGCTCCGGCGGATTGCCGACCAGGCGCAGCAGGAACTCGTCGAGCGTGTCGCCGCAGCCGAGCAGGAGTTCGGCCACGCGGTCAGCCGGGGTGTCCCAGCGGTCGCCGTCGCGCGCGTCGTCGTAGGCGCAGAACCACACCGAGCCGGTGCGCTCGCCCTTGGCCTTGACCGCGAGGACACCGCCCTGGACGTAGCCGATCGCCAGGTAGTCCTTCGTCAGGTGGTCGCGCAGGCACTTGTTCACATAGACCAGGTCGTTGACCGCCGCCTCGTCGCGGACGGTGAAGAACGGCTGGTCGATCAGCAGGCCCAGCTCCGGGTCGAGCGCGACGCCCTTGGGCGCGCAGCCGCCGGCCGCCTTCAGGAAGGTGCGGTAGGCGCCGGGCAGGCGGTAGCCCAACTCCTCCTCGACGTCCCGGACCTGCTGCTCGCTGACCGCGACCGGGTCCTTGGGCAGCCCGAAGTGCGCCGGCCGGGTCTCCTGGAGCGGGCGGGTGCCGCGCTTGCCGTGGTCGGCGACCGAGGTGGCCAGTCCTCCGTGGTGCCGGAGCAGCGCCTTGACCTCGACGGGCACGAGTTCGAGCCGGCGGGTGCCGAAGACGTGGTGCCAGGTCCAGCCGTGCGGGGTGCCGACCGGGGACAGGCTGCCCCACAGCTCGTGGCCGGCGGCGTGCATCGCCGCGTTCGCCGACACGTAGTCGGTCAGGCGCAGTTCGTCCACGCCGAAGCCCTCCGGCGGCTCGGCGATCTCCGCGGCCGCCCGTGCGTAGGGCGAGAAGTCCGGGTGGCCGTGCTCGTCGACCCAGACGCCCTGCGGGTGGCGAGCCGCCCTGACGGGGTCGGGGAAGTGCACGACCTGGCCCGCATAGGCCGCGTTGGGCGGCGCGGACTGCGCCGCGGGTCCTGTTCCCGGAGGTGCTCCCACCCCGTGCGCGCCTGTCGTCATGGCCGATGCCCCCTGCTGCTGCTCTCGCTGTCGACCACAGCCTAGGGGGTGGGGAGGAGGCGGTGAACGGCCTGGTCTCCGCACCTGTGGACAACTCCCGCCCTGAGCATGTCACCCGCTCGCCGAGTGCCCGGGCGTCAGCCCTTCTCCGCGGCCTTCCGCAGCTTCGCGGCCTGCTCGGCCGGGATGGCCGCACGCAGCGTCGCGAGCTTGTGGTCGGCGCGCACCGACTCGTACGCGGCCGTGGTGTCGCCGACCCGGACCACGGTGACCAGCGCCCGGCCCGCGTCGCCCTTGGCCGGGTCCGCGATCGTGTACGCGAGCTGCTGGTCGCCGGCCGACGACGGCTGCGGAACGGCCGTGACCCGGAACGTCGTCGTGACCCCGTTGCGCGTCGTCCTGTAGGACGTGCAGGTGCGCAGCGCCGCGGCCAGATCGTCCATCGCCTGCTTCGCCTCGCCCTTCTTGTACGTGGCGACGACGGTCAGGCTGATGGTCTTGGCGTTCTTGTCCTTGTCCGCGGTGTCGGTGAGCATCGCGCCGACGTACACCTGGCGCGGGTGCTTGGGCCGGCTGCTCCACTGGTCGGCGATCGGCTCGCAGGACCCCGGGTCGGCCTGCTGCTCCCCGCCGAGCAGCTGTGTCTTGCTGCCGGCCGGCAGCACCTGCACATGGTCGACGTCGCCGTCGGTCAGCAGCGCCTGGGTGAGTTTCGCGGTGGAGACGGCGCCGGACGCGAGGACGTCCTGCGGCGCCGGCGCCTTCTTGTCGCCGCCCCCGCACGCCGCGGTGAGCACGAGCACCGGCACCAGCGCCGCGACCGCGGCCCCGGCCTTCACCGTCCCGGCCCCGGTCGTGGTCCCGGCTCCGCTCCGGTCCGCCGGTCCGCCCACCTGGCCGCTACCGGCGAGTAGGCGGCTGACGGCACGTATCCGCCGATTCCTCATCGCATCGATTCCCTGTGTGTCGGTCCCGCCCCGGTCGCCGGGGGAGCGCGCCCGTCCCGGCGCGGCTGCGCGCGGACCGCGCGGCAAGCGCCGGCCCACTGCCGCGCGACTCTACGGCACCGGCCCGGCCCGACCGGACACCGCGCCGCTCACAAAGCGGTCACGAACGGGCGGGGGGGGGGGGGGGGGGGGGGGGGGGGGGGGGGGGGGGGGGGGGGGGGGGGGGGGGNAACCGAGATTAAGGAACGTGTCTCGTGGGCTCGGTTATGTGTATAAGAGACAGGCCCGAGACCGAGCCGTCGGCGGGCGGACCGGCCGCCGTCCGTACGGCTACTCGCGCCGCCCGAGCAGGGCCGCCAGCTTCGCGGACTGCTTGCGGGCGACCGCGAGCGGCACCGGTCCCGCGCCGCCCGCCGCCTTCGTGGACACGTAGGAGGTGACGGTGTCGCCGGTCCGCACCACCGTGACCAGCGCGGCGCCGGTCTTCTTGTCCGACGAGTCGGTCATCGTGTACGCGATCGATGCGTCGCCCACCCGCACCGCCGGACCGGGCGCGACGGTGAACGGGGTGCGCCTACCCTCGCCGTCGGTGGCCCGGAAGGAGGTGCACGAGCCCAGCGCGGACCGTATGCCGTCCATCACCCGCTGCGCGTCGCCGGGCGCGTGACTGGCGATCAGCATCTGGTTGACCACCTCGGGGCCGCCGCCCTTGGACTCCTGGGCGAAGGTCGCCCCGACCGAGGCCATCCGGTGCACGGCCGGCTTCGAGCCGACGACGTCCGCGAGCGGCTGGCAGCCCGGCGTGTCCGCGTGCAGCACGGACTGGCCGCCGCCGCCGTCGCCCTGCGCCATCAGGGCGTCGGGGTCGAACCCCTCGGGCGCGGTGGTCTGCACCCCGTTGTCGTCGGACGTCTGCTGGACCACCCAGCCGGGCACGTCCGCGTCGGTGACCAGGGCCTGCGTCAACTGCTGCACGGTGAGCGGCGCGTGTCCCGCGAGCGTGGACGCGGCGGAGGGCGAGGCGCCGGACCCCCGGTCGGGGTCGGCGGACCCGCCGGAGCCGCCGCCCGAGCAGCCGGCGGCGAGCATCAGCGCGGGCAGGACGCCCAGGACGACGACGCCCCGCCGGACACGGGACGCCCCGCGGGCCCGGGACGCCGGGGACGCCGGCGACACCGGAGACGCCGGGGCCGCCGAAGATGCCGGCAGCACCGGGGACGCCTGAACGGGCGTCGGAGCAGACGCCGGAGCTGAAAGAGCGGTACGCGCGGAACGGGGTGGTGCAAGGGACTTGCGCATGGGGTCACGTTCCCTTGTTCGGCAGTGGGGGGAGCCCGCGGACGCGGGGCCGAGCCTCGATCTTCTCCGCACCCGCCGCGGGGCGTCCATGGCGCGGACGCAAAGCGGGTGCAAGCTGTGCACGTGCTGTGTCGACCCTGCCGACGGAACGTCACACCTCGGTGACATGGCCCACACAGGATGGCCCCTGCCCGGCGTATCGCTTCCGCATCCGACGGCGCGTTTGGCACTCTGATCGACATACGGGGGAACGCCCGCTTCCAGCGGGCGGACGGAGGGATGCACGTAGAACATGACAATTCACGCACCGGCGGCGACGGCCGCCGATCCCAGGCTGAGCTGGAGCGCCGCACGGGACACCGGGGGCCCGCCCGTGCTGCGGCACCGCAGGGACGGGATCCTGCCCGCGGTGGCCGCCGCGCTGTCCATCCGCGACGAGGTCCTCACCTGCACCGCGGCCAAAGGGGAGCAGGCCCCCGAACTGCACCCGATCGTGCGGGACTTCCTCGACGCGCTGCCGGCCGGCCAGCGCGAGCGGTTCACCGGCCGGTGCGCGGAGACGGTGCTGCTCTCCCGGCACCTGACCGCCGTCGAGGCGGGCCGCGGCAAGCGGGCCTCGCGCAGGCCGCTCACCCAGGGCGAGGCGCGCAAGGCGCTGCGCGGCGCGAAGGTCACCGCCCGCCGGATACGCGAGGACGGCGACCCCACCCACGGCGCGTACGTGCCGCCGTGCCGCTCCTGCGCGCCGCTGCTCGCGCACTTCGGGGTGCGGCCCGTCAACCCGGGTGACCCGGTCGTGCCCGGCGCGGAAGGGGCATGAACGGCCGTATGACCGGCGGCACCACACGTTTCCCGGTCGGCGTCGACGCGGCCCTGCGCGCGGCGGGCTGGCAGCCGGGCCGCTGGGACATCAAGCAGGCCGAGGAGTGGGCCGACGCGCTGCGTGCCCACGTCTCGCCCGGCGGCCACCGGCACGCGGTGTTCCCCGCGGCGGTCGAGGCGTGGGCGGAGTTCGGCGGGCTGGCGGTGCCGGCCGCGACGGGACCCGCGCGGCAGATCGCGCCGTCCGCGGTCGTCCTGGACCCGATGCGCGGACTCCACCTGGCCCGTACCCTCGGCGACCTCGGGCGCGCGCTGGAGACCGAGGCCGCGCCGCTCGGCGAGGAGCCGGCCAGCGGCGCGCTGCTGGCCATCGACGCCGAGGGGCGGGTCTACACCGTCGACCACACCGGCGACTGGTACGCGGGCCCGGACATCGACAGCGCGCTGGCCGCCCTGGTCGGCGGCGTCGCCCCGGTCCGCCTCACCGTGCGCTGACCCGCGCCGCTCCGCGTCACCGTGTGCTGATCCGTCAGGTCCGCGTCACCGCGCGCTGATCCGGCCCGGTCCGCACCGCGCGCTTGTCCGGGCCGGTCCGTTCACCGCGCGCTGATCCGCCGCTGTCCCCCCACGGGTCTGCCCGGGGTCCACCTGTGGTCCGGCGACCCCGAGTCCGGCGTGCGACTGGAGTCGCAGTCCCCTAAGGGGACCTCCCTACTTGCGGATGCCTGCGGTTCGTCCCGGCGGAGGACGATCCGCGGCCGGCGGCTGCATACGGTCATAGGGCGGGGTGGGGCTACCCCCACCACCGGGACGGAGACCTTCCCCATCGTGTGCGCGCCCCTGCACGAGCAGGCTGGGAGCACACCGATCGACGAGCACGACCAACGGGAGAGACAGTGACGACGGCCATGACGATTCCCACGGCTGGGGGCAGCGGAGAACGTTCGGCCGTTGCCGCCGCGGCGCGCACCGTGACCAAGGCGTACGGCTCCGGCGAGACCCGCGTGCTCGCGCTCGACGCGGTCGACGTCGACATCGCGCGCAGCAGGTTCACCGCGATCATGGGCCCCTCGGGCTCCGGCAAGTCCACGCTGATGCACTGCCTGGCCGGCCTCGACACGGTCTCCGAGGGCCGCATCTGGATCGGCGACACCGAGATCACCGGACTGAAGGACAAGCGGCTCACCCGGCTGCGCCGCGACAAGATCGGCTTCATCTTCCAGTCCTTCAACCTGCTGCCGACGCTCAACGCGGCGGAGAACATCACGCTGCCGATGGACATCGCGGGCCGCAGGGTGGACCGCGACTGGTTCGACCGGGTGGTGGAGACGGTGGGCCTGGCCGGCCGGCTCAAGCACCGCCCGACGCAGCTGTCCGGCGGCCAGCAGCAGCGCGTGGCGGTCGCCCGCGCGCTCGCCGCCCGCCCCGAGATCATCTTCGGCGACGAGCCGACCGGGAATCTGGACTCGCGGGCCGGCGCCGAGGTGCTCGGCTTCCTGCGCCGCTCGGTCGACGAACTGGGCCAGACCATCGTCATGGTCACCCACGACCCCGTCGCCGCCTCCTACGCCGACCGCGTGCTCTACCTGGCCGACGGCCGGATCGTGGACGAGATGTACAGCCCGACCGCCGAATCCGTGCTGGAGCGCATGCTGCGATTCCATCCGGGGGACGACCCCCGCACCCCCGGTTCCTTCGACGGCCGCGGGAGGACGTCGTGACCGTCCTCAAGACCTCGGTGCGCAACTTCTTCGCGCACAAGGGCAGAATGGCGCTCTCCGCGATCGCGGTCCTGCTCTCGGTGGCCTTCGTCTGCGGCACCCTGGTGTTCACCGACACCATGACGGCCACCTTCGACAAGCTCTTCGGCTCCACCGCCTCCGACGTCACCGTCTCGGCCAAGAAGATCGACGACCGGCAGTCCACGGGCATCCCACAGACCGTGCCTGCCTCCCTCCAGGACAAGATCGTCCACACCGCCGGGGTGGCCGCGTCCGCCCCCGACGTCACCAGCCAGGACGTCACGGTCGCCGACGCGCACAACAAGAAGATCAGCCCGGACTCCGGCGCCCCGACCATCGTCAGCAACTGGGACCCGACGGAGAACAAGGCCGTCGAGCTGTCCTCCGGCCACCTGCCCAAGGGGGCTTCGGACGCGGTGGTCGACGCCGACACCGCCTCCAAGCACCACCTGAGGATCGGCGACCGGCTGCGCGTCATCGCCGTGCCCGGCGACTTCGACGTCACCCTCACCGGCATCGTCACCTTCCGCACCACCAACCCCGGCGCGGCCGTCGTCTACATCGACACCGCCACCGCCCAGGCCAAGCTGCTCGGCGACACCCGCGCGTACACCGGCTTCGGCCTCACCGCCGCCAAGGGCGTCACCGACGAGCAGCTCAAGGCCCACGTCAGGGCGGCCATCGGCAGCGGCTACACCATCGACACCGCCGCCGAGACCAAGAAGAAGGACAAGGACGACCTCGGCGGCTTCCTGAACTTCATGAAGTACGCGATGCTCGGCTTCGCCGGCATCTCGGTCCTGGTCGGCATCTTCCTGATCGTCAACACCTTCTCCATGCTGGTCGCCCAGCGCACCCGCGAGATCGGCCTGATGCGCGCCCTCGGCTCCAGCCGCCGGCAGGTCAACAGGTCGGTGCTGATCGAGGCCGTGCTGCTCGGCGTCACCGGCTCGGTGCTCGGCATCGGCGGCGGCATCGGCCTGGCCGTCGGCCTGATGAAGCTCATGGGCAAGGCCGGCATGAACCTCGACACCTCCGAGCTGACCATCAAGGCCACCACCCCGGTCGTCGGCCTGGTGCTCGGCGTCGTCGTCACCGTCCTCGCCGCGTACATCCCGGCCCGCAGGGCGTCCAAGATCTCGCCGATGGCCGCGCTCCGCGACGCCGGCACCCCCGCCGACGCCCGCGCCGGACGCATCCGCGCCGCGGTCGGCGTGCTGGTCTGCGCGGCCGGCGCGCTCGCCCTGATCGGCGCGGGACAGGCCGACAAGGCCGGCACCGGCGGCAGCCTGCTGGGGCTGGGCGTGCTCCTCACCCTGATCGGCTTCGTGATCGTCGGCCCGCTGCTCGCCGGAGTGGTGGTCCGCGCGGTCAGCGCGGTCCTGCTGCGGTTCTTCGGCCCGATGGGCCGGCTCGCCGAGCGCAACGCACTGCGCAACCCGCGCCGCACCGGCGCCACCGCCTCCGCCCTGATGATCGGCCTCGCGCTGGTCGCCGGGCTGTCGGTGATCGGCTCGTCCATGGTGGCCTCGGCCGACGACCAGCTCGACAAGTCCGTGGGCGCCGACTTCATCGTCCAGAGCGGCAACGGCGCGCTGCCGATCACCCCCGCCGCCCTGAAGTCGCTGAAGAGCGCCAAGGACATCGACCACTTCACCGACTACACGATGGTCAACGTCACCCTGACCACCCCGTCCGGCCGGCGGATCAAGACCGACATCAGCGCCGCCGACCCGCACTACGCCCAGGACGTGCGGCTGGACACCACCGCGGGCAGGCTCGCCGACGCCTACGGCAAGGGCGCGATGTCCGTGCCCGAGGGCCTGGCCACCAGCCACCACCTGAAGGTCGGCGACGAACTGGGGGTCGCCCCCGTCGGCGGCATACCGACCCGGCTGAGGATCGCCGCGATCACCAGCGACGACACCCTGCTGGAGAACGGCTCCCTGTTCACCGCCCTGGACACCGCGCGGGCGATGCTGCCCGGCGGCAAGATGCCCGCCGACCGGATGCTCTTCGCCAAGGCCGCGGACGGCAAGGAGAAGGAGGCGTACGCCTCGCTGAAGGCGAGCGTCACGGACTACCCGCAGATCGACGTCCGCAACCAGGCCGACTACAAGGACGTGCTGCACAAGCAGGTCAACCAGCTGCTCTACATGATCTACGCGCTGCTGGCGCTCGCGATCATCGTCGCCGTCCTGGGCGTGGTGAACACGCTGGCGCTGTCGGTGGTCGAGCGGACCCGCGAGATAGGGCTGATGCGGGCGATCGGCACCTCGCGGCGGCAGCTGCGCCGGATGATCCGGCTGGAGTCGGTGGTCATCGCCCTGTTCGGCGCGCTGGTGGGCCTGGGCCTCGGCCTCGGCTGGGGCGCCACCGGGCAGAAGGTCCTGTCCACCCAGGGCCTGGGCGTGCTCTCCGTGCCCTGGCCCACGATCCTGGGGGTCTTCGCGGGCTCCGCGGTGGTCGGCCTGCTGGCCGCGCTGCTCCCGGCCTTCCGCGCCGGCCGGATGAACGTCCTGAACGCCATCGCGACGGACTAGCGACGGGCGGGCGGCGGGCGAGCGACGGACTGGGCGGACACGGACCCGCGGCATCCCCGCCCCCGCGGCATCCC
>JAJSZB010000296.1:0-9019 GCA_050613715.1 Streptomyces sp. IBSBF 3018 | reverse complement strand
GGACCAGGCGGGGGGCCGGGGGGGGTGGCGGGGGGGGGGGGGCGGGGGCGGGCGGGGGGGGCCCCCCCCCGGCCGGGGCCCCGCCCCCCCCCCCCCCCCCCGCGGCCCGCTAGCATCCCGTCGCATGGGGAGACGGGGATGGCGGCCGGGCGCCGCGGCGGTGGCGGCGGTGCTCGCGGCGCTCTGCGCGGGGGCCCAACCCGCGGGCGCCGTGCGGACAGCGGCCGACCCCGGCCCGCTCCCGGCCGACCGCTACACCTCCACCGCGCAGGACGACCAGCAGGTCCGGCGGGCCACCGCCCTGCTGGTCCGCGCGTGCATGGCCGGGCGCGGCCACCCGGACTTCCCGCTCGACCCCGGTTTCCCCGGCACGGTCCTCTACACGACCGCGGTCGTGGTCGGCTACGGAGCCCGCGACCTCGGCGCAGCCCGCCGCTGGGGGTACGGCTTCGACCCCGCGAAGACCCGGGACCGGCGGCCGCAGGGCCGTGAGATGACGGCCGCCGAGTTCGCCGACGACCCCGGCTGCAACGCCGAGGCACAGCAGCGGCTGACGCGCGGCATCGACGTCAAGGGAGGCGCCCTCTCCTACGCCGTGACCCGCGCCGCAGCCGTCGACAAGGAGGTCCGGCGCGACCCGCGGCTGCGCGCAGCCTGGGCCGAGTGGTCCCGGTGCATGGCCGACCGCGGCTTCGCCGGCTACCCCGACCCCGTCGCGGCGGCCACCGACCGCCGCTGGCCCACCGACCGCGACGGGAACACACCGCACTCGGCGCGCGAGCGGGCCACCGCCGTCGCCGACGTCCTGTGCAAGCGCGACCACCGCACCGTCGAGAACTGGCACGCCGTACAGGCCGACCACCAGGCTGCCGACATCGCCCGCCACCGCGACGGCTACGACGCCGCGCTGCGGGCGCTGCGCACGTACCGCGCCAACACCGCGCAGGTGCTGCGCGCGCTCGGCTGACCCGCGGCGGCCCACGCCCGGGCGCCTCGCCGGCCCCGGGAAGGCCGCGACGACCCCGGGCATGCCGCGACGATCCAGACCGCTCGACCAGCCCGACCACCCGACCGCCCTCGGCCCCCCGGCCGCAGAGCAAGATGGAAGTGGTCGGCATGACGCAGCGTGCCCGATCCTGAGCGGACGGTGGGAGGGGCCTGCCCGGGTGGAGGACGGCGATGGCCGGTGGGGGACAGCAGCAGCGTGCCGTGGTGCTCGGCGCGAGCATGGCGGGACTGCTCACAGCCGCGGCGCTGAGCAGGTCGTACGCCTCGGTGACCGTGGTGGAGCGGGACGTGCTGCCGCAGGAGCCCGCGCACCGCAGGGGCGTCCCGCAGAGCCATCACACCCATGCCCTGCTGGCCCGCGGCATCGAGATCCTGGACGAGCTGCTGCCGGGGCTGCGGGCGCAGCTTCTCGACGCGGGCGCGCACGACGGCGACCTGCTGGGCAATGTGCGCTGGATGGTCAACGGCCACCGGCTCAGCCGCAGGCACATCGGCCAGCCGCTGCTGTTCTGCGGCCGCGAGCTGCTGGAGGGCCTGGTCAGGGAGCGGGTGCGGCAGCTGCGCGGGGTGACGTTCGTCGACGGCACGGACGTGGAGGGTCTCGTGGCCTCCGCCGACGGCCGCCGGGTGAAGGGCGTGCGGATCGGCCCGGCGCGCGGAGCGGCGGGCAAGGCCGAGGTGGCCACGTCCGCGGCGGCCGCATCCGAGGCGGTCACATCCGACACATCCGAGAAGGCGGCCGCGACCGCCGACACGACCGCCGCCAAGGCCGGCGGCGGCCCGAAGCGGGCGCAGACCGAGAGCGCCGCGAGCGCTGAGAGCGCCTCCGGCGTCATCACCGCCGACCTTGTCGTGGACACGACCGGGCGCGGCTCCCGCACGCCCAGGTGGCTGCGCGAACTGGGCTACGCACCGCCCCCGGTGGAGCGGATGACCGTCGACGTCGCCTACGCCACCCGGCCCTACCGGTTACCGGAGGGCTTCCTCGGCGCGGACCGGCTGGTGCTGAACGGCTGGACCCCCGACAGCCCGCGGGCCGGCACGGTGGTCTCCGTCGAGGGCGGCCGGCACCTGGTGACCCTGGCCGGCCTGCTCGGCGACCGCCCGCCCACCGACCCCAAGGAGTTCGAGGAGTTCGCCGGCACCCTCGACTTCCCCGACATCGGTGACGCGGTACGGGCCGGCGAGCCGCTCGGCGATCCGGTCGCCTTCCGCTACCCCTCCAACCTCCGGCACCGCTACGAACTGCTCGGCGACTTCCCCGAGGGCCTGCTGGTCCTCGGCGACGCGTTCTGCGCGTTCAACCCCCTCTACGGGCAGGGGATGACCTCGGCCGCGCTCCAGGCCCGCGCGCTCGCGCAGACGCTGGCCGGCGACCGGGAGCCGGACTGGCGCGCCTACTTCAAGGCCGCGGCCGCAGCGGTCGACGACCCGTGGGAGATCACCACTTTCTCCGACCTGGTGTTCCCCGGCGTGCAGGGCCACCGCACCCCGCGGGTCCGCTTCACCAACGCCTACCTCGCGCGGCTGCACGCCGCGGCCGCGTCCGACCCGGCACTGTCCGAGGCGTTCGTCCACGTCACCGGGCTGGTCGCGGCCCCGCGCAGCCTGCTGCGCCCCGACCTCGCGGCGCGGGTGCTGCTGCGCGGCGGCCCCCTGCTGCCGGTGCCGCCGGGCCGCCGCGGCTGACGGTCGCGCCGCACCCGGTGCGGGAGCGGTCCGCGCGGCACTTCTTACGGTCCCGGGACGCCAGGGCGGATCGCCCCGGTTCGTCCCGTCGCCGGCATGCCGCGCGGGCTAGCGTCGGGAGCGTTCCGGAAGCCGCCCACCGGTCGCCAACACCCTTGATTTCATGGGGAGTTGGCGACGGATGAAGCGTGCGCCGGGACTGTCCCCGCGACGTTTCGCCTTCCGCACAAGGAGCTTTCGTCATGACCTCGACCTCCGCCGCCGCGCACCGCCCGGGGCGCCGCGCCCGTGCCGCCCTCGCCGCAGGCGCGGCGCTCGCGACCGCGGGCGGCGCCGCCCTGCTGGCGGGCGCCCCCGTCGCATCCGCGGCCTCCGCGTCCCCCACGGCGGCAGCCGCCTCCGCCGCGCATGCCGCGAACACCGCGCGCGCCCAGAACACCGCGAGCACCGCCGTGTTCGTCCAGACCGACGCCCCCGGCGGCAACACCGTCGTCGCGTACCACCGCGCCCAGGACGGCAGCCTCGTCCAGCGCGGCGTGTACCCGACCGGCGGCAGGGGCGGCGTCCTCGACGGCTCGGTCGTCGACCACCTCGCCTCCCAGGGCTCGCTCGCCTACGACCGGCAGGACCACCTGCTCTACGCGGTCAACGCGGGCAGCGACACCGTCACCGTCTTCGCCGTGCACGGCGAGCGGCTCACCCGGCTCCAGGTCATCGGCTCCGGCGGCAGCTTCCCGGTGAGCATCGCCGTGCGCGGCGGCCTGGTCTACGTCGCCAACGCGCTGGACGGCGGCTCGATCCAGGGCTTCGCACGGGCCGGCGACCGCCTCGTGCGCATCCCGGCGTGGCACCGCGGCCTCGGCCTGGACCCGGACGCCGCGCCGCAGTTCACCCACACGCCGGGCCAGATCTCCTTCACCCCCGACGGCTCCGAGCTCGTCGTCACCACGAAGGCCGCGGCCGACACCATCGACGTCTTCCCGCTGGACGCCTTCGGCGGTCCCTCGGCCCACCCGGTCGTCACCGCGACGCCGGACGCCGTGCCGTTCGGCTTCGTCTTCGACGCGGCGGGCCGTCTCCAGGTCACCGAGGCGGGCCCGAACGCGGTGGCGACCTTCGCCGTACGGGCGGACGGCCGGCTGGTCCCGGTCGGGCAGGCGGCCACCGGGCAGGCCGCCACCTGCTGGATCGTCCGGGCCGGCGACCACCTCTACGCCTCGAACGCTGGCAGCGGCACCCTGTCCGGCTACCGCGCGGACGCGCGGGGCGGGCTCACCGCGCTGGGCGAGACCGGTACGGGCGGCGGCACGGTCGACACGGCCGTCTCCTCCGACGGACGGTTCCTCTACGCGCAGACGGGCGCCACCGGTTCGGTGGACGCCTTCCGCGTCGGCGCGGACGGCTCGCTGACCCCGGTCGGCACGGTGACCGTCCCGGACGCGGTCGGCGGCGAGGGCATCGTCGCGGGCTGACCTCCTGCCCCCGGCTCAGCCGGCCGGCTGAGCCGGGCGGCCGGCGAGGCCGTCGATCATCAGGGTGAGGGCGAAGTCGAAGCGGTCGTGGCCGTCGCCGGCGGTGAGTTCGGCGGCGTGCCGGGTGGTGTGCGGGAAGGTCCCGGCGGGCAGGGCGGCCAGCCGGCGGGTCATCTCGTCGCGGTCGAGCACCCAGACCGCCTCGTCGTCCTGCGCCCGCTGCCGGACGATCGAGGTTTCCAGGCAGTACGCGGCGACGTAGAGCACGAGGGCGTCGATGGCCCACGCGGCGGTCTGCGGCGCGACCCCGCCGGCCAGCAGGATCGCCAGCATCCCCTCGCTGACCCGCAGCGTCTCCAGATCGGTGGGGGCCATGGCGAGCGCGGCGCGGGAGACGCCCGGGTAGCGCAGATACTGGTCGCGCATCGCCGCGCAGACCCCGCGGATCTGGTCGCGCCAGGTCGCGGGGTCGGGCTCGGGCAGCACGAGGCCGGCGCACAGCCGCCCGATGAGCAGCTCGTCCAGGTCGGCCTTGTTGACCACATGGGCGTAGAGCGAGGCGGGCCCGGTGTCGAGCGCGGCGGCCACCCGGCGCATGGTCAGCGCGTCGAAGCCCTCGGCGGCGACGATGCCGAGGGCGGTGTCGACCACCTGCTCGACGGTGATCGGCGCTCTGCGCCGGCGCGCCCCGGACCCGGGCTCGCCCTCCTGCGTCCGGTGGCGCGCGGCACGCCGCTCTCTCGGATTCACCGGGCCATCGTAACGTTCCCGCGAACGCCGTTCGCCGGGCGGAGCACCGTTCCCCGGCGTCACGTCCGGTAGCGGATCTCCAGCATCACGCAGCCGTTCTCGGTGCGATAGGGACCGTGGGGCATGGCGGGCGGGCGGGAGGCGAAGGAGCCGGCGTGGAAGGTACGGCCGAGGGTGAGGTCGTGGTGGTCGCCCTCCAGGAGGTAGACCTCCTCGGCCCACTCGTGGCGGATCACGCCGGCGTCGGTGGCGAAGCCGGGGTCCCAGCGGACCAGGCGGGTCAGCACGTCGGGGTCGGCCGGGTCCCGGCTCAGGACCTTCTCCGCGGTCCCGGGCTGCGGGCCGGGACGCCACGGCACGGCGTCCGCCCGGAAGAACTCGTGCTCGTCCTTCACCGTGCGACCTCCTCGGTTCCGCTCACGCGGTGAATCGTGCCACGAAGGACCGGCCCGCCGCGCCGCCCACCGCGACCTGGAGCCGCAGGTTCGGCGAGGTGGCCAGGACCGTCACGCCCGGGTCGAGGGAGACCACCCCGGTCACCGGACCGTCCACGGTGACCGTCACCGAGCCGGTGAGGCTCTGCGTCGGATCGCTCACCGCCACGCCGACCTGGCCGCCAGCGTGCCGGGTGACCACCGACGCGGTCCTGTCGACCTGGATGCCCGCCGCCTTGGGCGCGCCGGCCTGCCAGACGTTGGCCATCGCCACCCCGGACCCGGACCGCCGCACCGCCTGCACCTGCGCGGTGTTGGCGGCGACCGTGACGTCGTTGGACGCGGCGAAGGCGGCGGTCTGCTCCTCGGTCGCCGTCGGCAGCTGGATCCAGCGGTAACCGCCCCCCGACGGGCTCACGCCGTGGTCGACCCACAGCGTGATGAACCGCCGGGTGTAGGAGGCCGTGTCGTCGTACACGCCGCGGTGGTCCATGTCGGTCCATTTGCCGGTGCGGTCCTCGCGGACCATCGTCACGTGCCCGCCGGCCGGGAAGACGTAGCCGCCGATGGTGTCGATGGTGATCCACTTCGGCTGGAAGACCGTCGGCGTGCTGCTCGGCGTGGCCAGCACCACCGAGCCGTCGACGCGCACGCCGGTGCGGCCGTTCGGGCCGATGTTGCGGTTCTCGATGACCGACTCGACGGTGTGCCCGTCGGTGCTGCTGATGCCGGCGCCCAGGCAGATGACCGCGTCCTCGATGCAGAACCACGACTTGCGGCCGGTGAGCGTCTGCACCGCGAACGACAGTCCCATGCCGGCGGCCACGTTCCCGTCCAGCAGCGCGCCGCCGGCCCAGGTGTTGGTGGAGCCGCGGTTCGCGCCCAGCGCGAGGGTCTTGGTGTCGAGGGTGACGCCGGGCACCCGGTACTTGTTCGCGGTCGGCCAGTAGGCGTTGTTCCAGTGGCCCGGCTGGGTGGGCAGGTAGAGGTACGTGGCGCCCTCGCCGGTGTACCAGCCCTGCAGGTTCTCCTGGTTGGCGGACTCGTACGGCTTGATGCGGGTGGTGTCCATGGCGATGCCGAAGGCGAAGCCCGGCCGCCGGTGCACGATCCGGGCCATCGAGGTGGCGACCACCGACGTGGTGGACTCCGCCGCCGCAGGGATGCCCGGGTCCTGGACGACGCCGCGGCCGAGCGCCACCGACGACAGCCGCACCTGCTCCAGCGGCACCGGGTCGTAGGTGAAGAAGTCCAGATTGGTGTCGGCGGTGATCCAGCCCTTGGCCTGGGTGCGCACGGTGTGCGCCTGGTCCGCCGGGAAGACGCCGGCCAGTTGCAGCAGGGTGGCGGTGGTGAGCCGGCCGATGCGGTGGTCGGTCTCGTAGAAGCGGGACAGCGCCCGCCCGCGCACCATGTCCATGAACGCGCCGCGGTAGACCCACGGCCGGTAGTTGGCCTCGACCCAGGTGTACACGCGCTGCACCTGGTCCGCGGTCGCCGCCCACGGGGTGCCCTTGAGCGCGACCAGCAGATAGGTGAGGTACTGCAGCAGCGAGACCCCGTAGGAGCCGTTGTAGGCGTAGACCGAGTGCTGGACGAAGCCGCCGTCGGGGTAGAAGCCGTCGCCCGAGGTGCTGTACGGGAAGAGCCCCGCGATCGCGGCCATGGCGGCGTCGATCACGCTCGCGTCCTCGCTCAGCGCGCCGCGCACGGTGGCGATCGAGCAGGTCCAGTTGAGGTTGGCTCCGGTGGCGGTGCCGCCGCCGACCCGGGTGGGGTCGGGCGCGTAGCGGGCGATGGCCGCCATCGCGGTGGAGATCTCGGCCGCCGTCAGGTGCGGGTGCAGCGCCAGGCAGGTGTCGTTGAGCGCCAGCGGTATGCCGATCTGGAAGTCCCACCAGTTGTCGTAGCTCGCCGAGACGCCGTACTTGTGCGCCAGGAACCAGTCGAGCGCGGACCTCAGATCGGCCAGCAGCGTCGCGTTCCCGGCCAGCGACGAGCCGGGCGAGGCGTAGGCGAGGGCGAGTTGGCGCAGCCGCCCGATCACATCGCGCTGCACCGCGGAGACGGTGCCGCTGTCCAGGTCCGCCCACAGGTAGGTGCGCGAGGCGGAGGTGTCCAGCGTCGACCACAGGCCCTGGGCGGTGTCGGCCATCGCCCGCACGTAGGCGGAGATCACCTCGTCCGAGGCGTCGTAGTCGCCGACCAGGGTGGCCAGCCACTGGTCGCGGATCTGGGCGAACTGCGCGGACGAGGCCGCCTCGGCGCGGGCCGGCGCGCCCAGAGCCGAGCCGAGGAACCACGCGGGGGCCAGTGCGGCGCCGGCCAGCAGGGCGGAGCGGCGGGAGACGCCACGGGACGAGTGTTCGTCGGACATGAGAGCACCCTCACGGTCGGGGAGGACGACGGGAGCCGCCGGGCAGCGCGCGGCCCGGCCGAGCGGCGGCGCTCGCGGGGCGCCGGCGGCGTGAGGGATCGTTGCTCTCCGTGGCACCCCGCGTCAATAGCTAATACGTATTATCGTGGAGTCCGGTCACACCCGGTCCACCGCCGGGCGACGCGGAGCCGATCGCACGAACGGACGGTGGCGCTACGATGCAGCACGTGACGGAACGCCGCAGACGGGTTACCCAGGCCGAGGTGGCTCGGCTCGCCGGAGTCTCGCAGGCGATGGTCTCGCTGGTGCTCAACGGCTCCGACGGGGTGCGCGTCGCCCCGCAGACCCGCAAGCGCGTCGAGGAGGCGCTGCGGCAGACCGGCTACACCGTGGACATCATGGGGCGGCGGCTGCGCGGCAAGTCCAACCGGATCCTCGGGGTGTTCACCTACGAGTCGGTGTTCCCCTCCGGTTCGGCGGACTTCTACGGGCCTTTCCTCGGCGGCATCGAGGAGGAGTCCGAGGCGCAGGGATTCGACCTGCTGCTGTTCACCAGCCCCGGCCGCAGACAGGGCCGGCGCAAGGTCTACGAGCAGGGCTCCAACCGGCTCGGCATCGCCGACGGCTGCATTCTGCTCGGCCGGCACACCGACCGCGACGAACTGGACCGCCTGGTCGACGAGCGGTTCCCGTTCGTCTTCATCGGCCGCCGCGAGTCCTCGGCCGGCCCGGTCAGCTACGTCGGCGCCGACTACGCCGCGGCCACCGCGGCGCTGTACGAGCGGATGTGGGCGCTCGGCCACCGGAAGGTGGCGCTGGTCGGCTACCGCGAGGAGAGCGAGTCGACGGCCGACCGGCGCACCGGCTACCTCGCCGCGTCGCGCCGGCACCGCAAGGCGCCGATGGCCCTCAC
This sequence comes from Streptomyces sp. IBSBF 3018, assembly GCA_050613715.1. Taxonomy (GTDB): domain Bacteria; phylum Actinomycetota; class Actinomycetes; order Streptomycetales; family Streptomycetaceae; genus Actinacidiphila. The sequence continues at coordinate 376 of JAJSZB010000296.1, read as the reverse complement.
CGACGACGACCCGTCCTCGGTGTTCGACCGGCTGCGCGCCGACGGCGTCACCGCGGCGCTGGTGGAGACCACCGAAATGGCCGCGGCGCTGCGGGCGCTGTACGTGCACGCGGGGCTCGCCGTACCCGGCGACCTGTCGATCGGCGTGCTGGGCGACACCGACCCCACGCAGACCTCCGCGTGGCCGCGGCACGCGGCCGCCGGGGCGGACGACTGGACCACCTTCCGCATCCCGCGGCGCGAGATGGGCGCCCGCGCGGTGCGCACGCTGGTCGGGATGCTGCGCGGCGAGATGGAGCCGGGCCGCGGGACGCAGGTGCTGCTGCCGTGCGAACTGGTCGACGGCGCCACCACGGCCCAAGCCCCCGCCCGCCCC
>JAJSZB010000295.1:0-9030 GCA_050613715.1 Streptomyces sp. IBSBF 3018 | reverse complement strand
CCCACACCCCCCGACGAGGGCCCGCCCGACGCCGACGGTCCGCCGTCCGACGCCCCCGCGCCGGCCGTGGAGGGTCCGCCGCCCGACGCCCCCGCGGCGCCCGGCAGTGGCGGCGCGCCCGGCAGCCCGGCGAGCTGCCGGGCCGCCCGCGCCTGCGCGTCCTTGAGCGCGAGCTCCTTCGCCGTGTCGTCCAGGCTCGCGTGCAGCGCGGCGAACAGCGCGAACGACGCGAGTCCGAGGGCGACCGCGACCGCCGCGGTCGCGGTCAGCGTGGTGCGCAGCCGTACCCCCATCGCGTGCTCACCCCTCCAGCCGGTAGCCGGCGCCCCGCACGGTGTGCAGGGTGGTGCGGCCGAACGGACGGTCGATCTTGCGGCGCAGCGCGCTGATGTAGACCTCGACCACGTTGGAGTCGCCGTCGTAGGCGAAGTCCCATGCCTTGGCGAGGAGTTCGGATTTGGGGACGACCTCGCCCGCGCGCCGGGCCAGGCAGTGCAGGATGGCGAACTCCTTGGGCGTGAGCGCGATCCGTACGCCGGCGCGGCTGCACGCCAGCCCGGCCGGGTCGATCCGCAGGTCGCCGACGGCCAGCACGGCGGGGCGTTCCCGGCCGCCGCGGCGGACCAGGGCGCGCAGCCGGGCGAGCAGCACCACGTAGGAGAACGGCTTGGTGAGGTAGTCGTCCGCGCCGGTGTCCAGCGCCTCGGCCTCGTCGTACTCGCCGTCCTTGGCGGTGAGCATGAGGATCGGGGTCCAGTTGCCGGCCTCGCGCAGCCGGGCGCAGACCGCGTAGCCGTGCAGCGCGGGCAGCATCACGTCGAGCACGATCACGTCGTAGGCGTGCTCGGTCGCCAGCCACAGGCCCTCGCGGCCGTCGTACGCGAGGTCGACCGCGAAGCCCTCCCTGGTCAGGCCGTCCTTGAGCAGGTCGGCGAGCCGGTGTTCGTCCTCCACCACGAGTATCCGCACGTCCCACAGGGTGCAGCGGCGCACCTAAGGCGAACATGAAGATCACCGCGGGCCTCTTCAGGGTCCCTTCAGCCGGCGCCGCGCAGGCTGCGGTGCGGCGGGTCGGCACACCGCGGTACGTCCGCGGCGCCGGCGCGCCTCTCGGCGGAAGGGCCGGGCGCGGACGCCCGGCCCAGACGGCCGGCCAAGGCGTCGAGCCGAGACGTTCAGCCGAAACGTTCAGCAGGGATTCCCCGACGCACCGTCAGGAGCGGTCATATGAGTCTTACGACAAGCACGACGCCGACGACACCCGCGGCACCCGCGGGCCGGAAGCGCAGGACGAGCAGGTACGTGGTGAGCGCGGTGCTCACCGCGGGCCTGGGTCTGTCCGGACTGGCGGGGGCGAGCGCGTCCGACGCGGCGTCCGCCACTGCGGGCGGCCGGAGCACCGCCGGGGTGGGCGGTACGGCGAGCACCGCGGGCGGGGGCGCGACGAGCGTCGCCGGCGTGGGCGGCACCGCGACGACCGCTGGCGGGGGCGCGGTCGTCGTCGGGGTCAGCGGTCCCGGCGGCGGCCACGGCGGCGGCCACGGCAAGATCACGGTGTGCTTGGTGAACGCCGCGCCGGGCCACGGCAAGCCGGGGCGTCCGGGGGGCCTGCCCGGCCTGCCGCCGCTGCCGACGCTGCCCGGCCCCGGCAAGGGCGGCACGCCTGCGCGGCCGGGGACCACGATCACGCCCGCGAAGCCGGCCGAGCCCGCGAAGCCCGCCAGGCCGGGTCACGCGCCGGCCCGGATCACCGTCAAGGTGGTGAACGGCAAGGTCTACGTCAACGGCAAGCCGGTCCCGGCGGTGCGGATCAGCACCTCGTGCCCGGACCTGCCGGTGCCGCCCGGACAGCCGGGGCTGCCCGGCCACGGCGGCCGGACGCACGGCGGCACCACGAAGGGCGGCACCGCAAGCGGCGGCAGCGCCGAGCGCGGCACCACCAGCAGCGGGGTGAACGAGAGCCGCACCGCCATGTCCGTGCTGCACGGCTGAGCCGAGCGGTACGGGACCGGGGTCCGGGTCGGGGCGCAGCCCTGGCCCGGACCCTGGCCCATGCCTTGGCCCGGAGCCTGGCCCATGCCTTGACCCATGCCTTGACCCGGGCCCGCGCGAGCCCCGGAGCCCTGACCTCAACTCCCTGAGCGCGCCCACCCCTCGGCCGGCGCCGTCGCGCCCGGAGCGGACCTACCCCTCGGCAGGCGCCGACGCCGACGCCTCGCCCGTGCGCTCCTCGTACTCCGCGCGGTGCAGCTTCTCGCCCGGCGCCTCGACGAGGGCGCGCGCGAAGTACGCGAGCAGCACGCCGATGAAGCCGATCGTGTAGAGGCCCTTGGCGGCCTCCGGCTGGTCCTCGGCGGCCGGGGCGGGGCGGCGCAGGAACGACACCCAGGTGTGGTGGAAGCCGATCACGCTGCACACCGCGAAGGCGATGGTGTAGAGGAACGGCAGCATCGGGCCGCTGGTGGCCGCGAGGATGCCCTGCATGCCGAATATCAGGACGACGACGCCGACCGCTGCGGCGAGCAGCGCGCCGGCGGCGACCCCTGCCCTGCGCCTGCGGTAGTCGCCGTCGCGGTTCACCCAGGTGGTGCCGAAGAAGCGGATCGGTTCCGGTCCCGTCGCCTGCCCGGGGCCGGTGTCCGCGTCGGTCGTGGTTTCAGTTCCGTTCACCCAGCCGATTATGGCCCATCCCCCCGTGCGTGCGAACCGGCTTGCGCACCGATGCGTGCGCAAGCCATTGACTCCTGACTGACCAGTAAGTAACTTCCGCGACGCGCCGCTCCACCGGACCCCCTCACCCGGACGTCATCTGGATTCGAAGGAGAAGCAGATGCACCTGTCGATGCGCGCCCTCGCCAAGGGGCTCACCGCGGCGGTCGCCGCGGGCACCGCAGCCCTCGGTCTGACCGCACCGGCCGCCCACGCGGCCGCCCCCGCCCCGCACACCGCGGGACCGGTGTCCTACGTCGCCATGGGCGACAGCTACAGCGCCGGCTCCGGCATCCTCCCGCTCGACCCGTCCGCGTCGCCGCTGTGCGCGCGGTCCACCGCGAACTACCCGCACGTGCTGGCCGCGGCGACCGGCGCGCAGCTGACCGACGTCACCTGCGGCGGCGCGCAGACCAAGGACTACGCCGGGTCCCAGTACCCGGGCGTGGCACCGCAGTTGGACGCGCTGGGCGCCGGCACCGGCCTGGTGACGATGACCATCGGCGGCAACGACAGCAACACCTTCATCGACGCGATCCTCGCCTGCGGCACCGCCGGGATCGCCACCGCGGGCCTCGGCCACCCCTGCCAGACCCTGTACGGCGACAGCTTCGACACCACCGTGGACACCGTCACCTACCCGGCGGTGAAGGCGGCGCTCCAGGCGGTCAGGGCGAAGGCGCCCGGCGCCCGCGTGGCGGTCCTCGGCTACCCGTGGATCCTCCCGGCCACCGCCGACCCGAGCTGCTTCGCCAAGATGCCGATCGCCTCAGGCGACGTGCCCTACCTGCGCGACCTGCAGACCCACCTCAACGCGGCGGTCGCCCGCGCCGCGCGCGAGACCGGGTCGACCTACGTCGACCTGTCCGGCGTCTCCGAGGGCCACGACGCGTGCGCGGCGGCGGACACCCGGTGGATCGAGCCGGTGCTCTTCGGCACCAACTTCGTGCCCGTGCACCCCAACGCGCGCGGCGAGGCGGCGATGGCGCAGCAGACCGCGTCCGTCCTGCACCTGGGCTGAGCGCACCTCACCCCGCCCACGCCCCGGAGCCGGTCAGGCGGCCCCGGGGCGCGGGCGGGATCGGGCGAGCGTACCGCCGAAGCGGCCGTGCGCGGTGTCCCGCGGACAATCCCGCAGACAATCCCGCGGAGTGTCCCGCGACGGATCCCGCGACGGACCCCCGCGAGGAGGTCAGCGCTCCAGCAGGGTGATGTCGCGCACCGCGCCGCGGTCCGCGCTGGTGGCCATCGCGGCGTACGCGCGCAGCGCCGTGGACACCTTGCGCTCGCGGTCACGGGGTGCGTAGACCCCGCCGAGCGCCTCGCGGCGGGCGGCCAGCACCTCGTCGGACACCACGAGCTCCATCGAGCGGGACGGGATGTCGATACGGATCAGGTCGCCGTCCTCGACCAGCGCGATCGTCCCGCCGGAGGCCGCCTCGGGCGAGGCGTGGCCGATCGACAGGCCCGAGGTGCCGCCGGAGAAGCGGCCGTCGGTGACCAGCGCGCACACTTTGCCCAGGCCGCGGCCCTTGAGGAACGACGTCGGGTAGAGCATCTCCTGCATGCCCGGGCCGCCGCGCGGGCCCTCGTAGCGGATCACCACCACGTCCCCGGCCTTGACCTGCTTGGCCAGGATCTTCTCCACGGCCTCCTCCTGGGACTCGCAGACCACCGCGGGCCCCTCGAAGGTCCAGATCGACTCGTCCACGCCCGCGGTCTTCACCACCGCGCCGTCGACCGCGAGGTTGCCGCGCAGCACCGCGAGGCCGCCGTCCTTGGAGTACGCGTGCGCCACGTCGCGGATGCAGCCGCCGGCCGCGTCGGTGTCCAGCGACTCCCACCGCTCGGACTGCGAGAACGCCTGCGCCGAGCGGACGCAGCCCGGGGCCGCGTGCCACAGCTCGACCGCCTCGTCGGAGGGCGCGCCGCTGCGCACGTCCCAGGTCTCCAGCCAGTCCTTGATCGAGCGGGAGTGCACGGTGTGGACGTCCTCGTGCAGCAGCCCGCCGCGGTACAGCTCGCCGAGGATCGCGGGGATGCCGCCGGCCCGGTGCACGTCCTCCATGTAGTACGTGCCGCCCGGCGCGACGTTCGGCGCGACCTTGGCCAGGCACGGGACCCGGCGGGAGACGGCGTCGATGTCGGTGAGCCCGTAGTCCAGGCCGGCCTCCTGGGCCGCGGCCAGCAGGTGCAGGATCGTGTTGGTGGAGCCGCCCATGGCGATGTCCAGGGCCATCGCGTTCTCGAACGCGGCCTTGGAGGCGACCGCGCGCGGCAGCACCGACGCGTCGTCCTGCTCGTAGTACCGGCGGGTCAGCTCCACGACGGTCGAGCCGGCGCGCTCGTACAGCGCCCTGCGGGCGGTGTGGGTGGCCAGCACCGAGCCGTTGCCGGGCAGCGACAGGCCGATCGCCTCGGTCAGGCAGTTCATCGAGTTGGCGGTGAACATGCCGGAACACGAGCCGCAGGTCGGGCAGGCGTTCTCCTCGATGCGCAGGATGTCCTCGTCCGAGACGTCCTCGTTGACCGCGTCGGAGATCGCGTTGATCAGGTCCAGCTTGCGGACCGTGCCGTCGACGAGGGTGGCCCGGCCGGCCTCCATCGGGCCGCCGGAGACGAAGACGGTCGGGATGTTCAGCCGCAGCGCGGCCATCAGCATGCCCGGGGTGATCTTGTCGCAGTTGGAGATGCAGACCAGCGCGTCCGCGCAGTGCGCCTCGACCATGTACTCGACCGAGTCGGCGATCAGGTCGCGCGAGGGCAGGCTGTAGAGCATGCCGCCGTGGCCCATCGCGATGCCGTCGTCCACGGCGATGGTGTTGAACTCGCGCGGCACCGCGCCGGCCGCCTTGATCGCCTCGGAGACGATCCGGCCGACCGGCTGGAGGTGGGTGTGGCCGGGTACGAACTCGGTGAAGCTGTTCGCCACGGCGACGATCGGCTTGCCGATGTCGGCGTTGTCCACGCCGGAGGCGCGCATCAGGGCGCGGGCTCCTGCCATGTTGCGGCCGTGGGTGACCGTGCGTGACCTCAGCTCCACGGTTCGACTCCTTGCGTCGCGCTGCGCTGTGCTGTCTGGTACCGGTCGAGCTTACGCCCGACGCCCACAGGGTGGACCTGCGGTCCGCATCCCGGAACGTCTCCGCAAGCCCGGCGTCAGCCCCCGGGGGGCGCGGGGAACTGCTCCCCTGACGGCTAGCGCCCAGCGTCGAGCGACAAGTGGTGGCGGGTGAAGGCGAGGGCCTCCGCCAGATCGGCCTGGCGCTCCGCCGCGGACATGGCGCGCCGGGTGTTGACCTCGACCACCACGTGCCCGTCGAACCCGGACGCGCCGAGCATCGCCAGAAGCTCGGCGCACGGCTGCGTCCCCCGCCCCGGCACCAGGTGCTCGTCCTTCGCCGACCCGCTCCCGTCGGCCATGTGCACGTGGGCCAGCCGGTCGCCCATCCGCCCGGCCATCGCCAGCGCCCCGGTCCGCGCGGTCGCCGCGTGCGACAGGTCCACCGTGAAGTGCCGGTAGTCGTCCTGGCTGACGTCCCAGTCCGGCGCGTACGCGAGCATCTCCCGGTCGCGGTAGCGCCACGGGTACATGTTCTCGACCGCGAACCGCACGTCCGTCTCGTCGGCCATCCGCCAGATCCCGCGGACGAAGTCCCGCGCGTAGCCGCGCTGCCAGCGGAACGGCGGGTGCACCACGACCGTGTCCGCGCCCAGCCGGTCGGCCGCCTGCTTGGCGCGCTGCAGCTTCACCCACGGATCGGTGGACCACACCCGCTGGGTGATCAGCAGGCACGGCGCGTGCACGGCCAGCACCGGGACGCCGTGGTGGTCGGACAGCCGGCGCAGCGCGTCCACGTCCTGGCTGACCGGGTCGGTCCACACCATCACCTCGACGCCGTCGTAGCCGAGCCGCGCGGCGACCTCGAATGCGGTCGCGGTGGACTCGGGGTACGTCGACGCGGTGGACAGCGCGACCTTCGGCCCCGCGGCGCGCTCGGCGGCGCGTGGGGGCTTCGTCGGTGTCACGCGTTCTGCCACGCGGGCCAGCCTACGGCGAGCGCGCGCGGACGCGGCGCGACGGCCGCACGGGTGGGGGCGTGTACCGGCCATGTCCGTGTGGGCGAGGCCGTACGGGCACGGCGGGTCGTATGGGCGGGGAGGTCGTACGGCGCGGAGGTCCTACGGGCGCGGCGGTCGTACGGGTTCCGCGGGTGCGGTGGCTTCAGGGGCGCCAGGGGGTGACGGCGTCGCCGCCTGTGGTCGCGGCGGCCGGGCCGGGGCCCGGGGGCGTGGCCGACACGCCGGACGCCGTCGAGGCGGTGGCCGCGGCTGCCGCCGACGCCGCCGGGGCCATCACGTCGAGCTTGCGCAGGATCACGCCCTCGCGCAGCGCCCAGGGGCATATCTCCAGCTCGTCCAGCTCGAACAGGTCCATCGCGCCCTCGGCGACCAGCGCGCCCGCGAGCAGCTGCCGGGCGCGGCCCTCGGAGACCCCGGGCAGCGCGGCCCGGCGCGCCGCGGTCATCGCCGCGAGCTTGGGCACCCACTCCTCCAGCGCGGTACGCCGCAGCACCCGCTGCACGTACAGCCCGTCCGCGCTGCGGGCCGCCCCCGCGATCCTGGCGAGCTGCCGGAACGTCTTGGACGTGCCCACCGCCAGGTCGGGCCGCCCGAGCCGGGCGAACTCGGCGACCGTGCGCGCGATCTCGGCGCGCGCGTGCCGGCGCAGGTGCCGCACGTCGGCGGCGTCCGGCGGGTCGCCCGGCAGCCAGCCCCCGGTCAGCCGGCCGGCGCCCAGCGGCAGCGACACCGCCGCGTCCGGGTACTCGTCCATGCCGAAGCCGATCTCCAGCGAGCCGCCGCCGATGTCCAGCACCAGCAGGCGGCCGGCCGACCAGCCGAACCAGCGGCGTACCGCGAGGAACGTCAGCCGCGACTCGTCCTCGCCGGACAGCACCGTCAGCCGTACCCCGGTCTCCTCGGCGACCCGGGCCAGCACCTGCTCGCCGTTGGCCGCCTCGCGCACCGCGGACGTGGCGAACGGCAGCACGTCCTCGACGCCCTTGTCCTCCGCGACGCGCATCGCGTCCGCGACGGTGGCGACCAGCCGGTCCACGCCGTGCGGGCCGATCGCCCCCTGCTCGTCGAGCAGCTCGGCGAGGCGCAGTTCGGCCTTGTGGGAGTACGCGGGCAGCGGGCGCGCGCCCGGGTGCGCGTCCACCACCAGCAGGTGGACGGTGTTGGAACCCACATCGAGCACTCCGAGTCGCATGGGGGTGACGCTAGCGCCCCGGGGCGGGAGCGCGCGCGGGCGGGTCGCGGCAATCCGCGCATTCCGGTCTTACGCTGGGCGCGTGGCGAAGGTGAAGAGCCGCGGTGGCGGCGTACAGCGGGCAGGACAACGGGCAGCGCAGCAGGCGGGCGTCGAGGTCGACGTCGAGACGGACGTCGAGGCGGGTGTCGAGGCGGACGTGACGGCGGAGGTGGGCGCGGGCGCGCAGGTGGGCGTCGGGGACGGTGTCCGGGCCGACGTCCGGGCCGACGAGGCGGAGCTGGACTTTCCGCGCGCCTGGGTGGAGTTCGTCGACCCGGCGGACGAGGAGCAGGTGTTCCGCTGCGATCTGACGTGGCTGACGTCGCGGTGGACGTGCGTGTTCGGCAGCGGCTGCCAGGGCATCGTCGCGGGGCGCGCGGGCGACGGCTGCTGCTCGCTCGGCGCGCACTTCTCCGATGACGACGACGAGAAGCGGGTCGCCTCGCACGTGGCGCGGCTCACGCCGGAGCTGTGGCAGTTCCACGCGCTGGGGACCGGGCGCGGCGGGTTCTGGGCGGAGGAGAACGAGGACGGGGAGCGGCAGACGCGGGTCGTGGACGGCGCGTGCGTGTTCTCCAACCGGGCGGGGTTCGCGGGCGGGCAGGGGTGCGCGCTGCACGCGCTGGCGTTGCGGGAGGGGCGGGAGCCACTGGAGACCAAGCCGGACGTGTGCTGGCAGTTGCCGATCCGGCGGACGTTCGACTGGGTGGACCGGCCGGACGACTCGCGGGTGCTTGTGGTGTCGATCGGCGAGTACGACCGGCGGGGGTGGGGGCCGGGGGGGCACGACCTGCACTGGTGGTGCACCTCGGCGACGTCCGCGCACGGTGCGGGGGAGCCTGTGTACGTGTCGTACCGGGCCGAGCTGACCGAGCTCATGGGGGCTGCGGCCTACGGTGAACTCGCCGCGTTGTGCGAGGCGCGGCTGGCCTCGGCGCTTCCGCTGCTGGCGCCGCACCCGGCTGATCCGGCCTGACGCCTGCGGGGGCTCTGGGGGTCGGGGC
>JAJSZB010000294.1:0-9040 GCA_050613715.1 Streptomyces sp. IBSBF 3018 | reverse complement strand
CTCCGCCTCCGCGTCCGGTACGCCCGCCGCACCTGCCTCCTCCGGTACGCCCGGCGGTCCCGCGGCCGCGGAAACCGCAGGTGAGCCGCTTCCGCTGTGGACACCCGGCCCCGAGCGCGTCGCCTCGGCGCCCCTCACCCGCTTCCATGCGTGGGCCGCCGAGGGGCACGGCGCGCCGAGCCCCGGCGCGGGCGGGCCGCAGGCGGACTACGCCGCGCTGCACGCCTGGTCGGTCCGCGAACCCGAGGCGTTCTGGGCCGCCGTGGCGCAGTGGTTCGACGTGAGGTTCGCCACTCCCTACCAGCAGGTGCTCGCCGACCCGGCGATGCCCGGCGCCCGCTGGTTCCCCGGCGCCACCCTCAACTACGCCGAACACGCGCTGCGCCCGGCCCTCGACCCGGCCAAGGCCGACACGCCCGCCCTGCTGCACCTGGACGAGCGGCAGCAGACCGGCACGGTCAGCTGGTCGGAGCTGAGCCGCCAGGTCGCCGCGACCGCCGCCACCCTGCGCCGCCTCGGCGTGGCGCCCGGCGACCGGGTCGGCGGCTACCTGCCGAACATCCCGCAGGCCGTCGTCGCGCTGCTGGCCACCGCCGCCGTCGGCGCCGTATGGACCTCCTGCGCCCCCGACTTCGGCGCCCGCAGCGTGCTCGACCGGCTGCAACAGGTCGAGCCCGTCGTGCTGTTCACCGTCGACGGCTACCGCTACGGCGGCAAGACCCACGACCGCTCGTCCGTCGTCGCCGAACTGCGCGCCGGACTGCCCACGTTGCGCGCCACCGTGCACATTCCGCTGCTCGGCACCAGGGCCCCTGAAGGCGCCCTGCACTGGGACGAGGTGACCGCGGGGACGGCCGAACCGGCGTACGAGCAGGTGCCGTTCGACCACCCGCTGTGGGTGCTGTACTCCTCCGGCACCACCGGCCTGCCCAAGGCCATCGTCCAGTCGCAGGGCGGCATCCTGCTCGAACACCTCAAGCAGACCGGGCTGCACCTGGGCCTCGGCCCCGACGACCGCTTCTTCTGGTACACCTCCACCGGCTGGATGATGTGGAACTTCCTGGTGGGCGGCCTGCTGGCGGGCTCCACCATCGTGCTCTACGACGGCAGCCCCGGCTTCCCTTCCGTGGACGCCCAGTGGCAGGTCGCCGAGAGGACCCGCGCCACCGTCTACGGCACCTCCGCCGCGTACGTCATCGCCTGCCGCAAGGCCGAGGTGCACCCCGGCCGGGACCGCGACCTGTCGGCGCTGACCTGCGTGGCCACCACCGGCTCCCCGCTGCCGCCGGACGGCTTCCGCTGGCTGCACGACGAGGTCGCCGAGGACCTGTGGATCGCCTCGGTCAGCGGCGGCACCGACGTGTGCAGCTGCTTCGCCGGGGGAGTGCCGACCCTGCCGGTGTACATCGGCGAACTCCAGGCGCCCTGCCTGGGGACCGACCTCCAGGCGTGGGACGCCTACGGCAAGCCGGTCGTCGACGAGGTCGGCGAGCTGATCGTCGCCAACCCCATGCCCTCCATGCCGATCCGCTTCTGGAACGACCCGGACGACGCCCGCTACCGCGAGAGCTACTTCGAGATGTTCCCCGGCGTCTGGCGGCACGGCGACTGGATCACCGTCACCTCCCGCGGCACCGTCGTCATCCACGGCCGCTCCGACTCCACGCTCAACCGGCAGGGTGTGCGCATGGGTTCGTCCGACATCTACGAGGTCGTCGAACGCCTCCCGGAGATCCGGGAGTCGCTGGTCATCGGCCTCGAACTGCCCGACGGTGGCTACTGGATGCCGCTGTTCGTGCAGCTCGCCGAGGGCGCGGTGCTCGACGACGCGCTGCGCGACCGGGTGCGTAAGGCGATCAGGGCCCACCTGTCGCCGCGGCACGTGCCCGACGAGATCATCGAGGCGCCCGGCGTGCCGCACACCCTCACCGGCAAGCGCATCGAGGTGCCGGTCAAGAAGCTGCTCCAGGGCACGCCGCTGGAGCGGGCGGTCAACCCCGGGTCCGTGGACGACCTGGAGGTGCTGCGCTTCTACGAGCGGGTCGCGGCGCGCCGGGCGGCCGGGTCGTCCGAGGCGTCCGGGTCGTCGGAGGCGTCCGCCGGCTGAACGCCGGGGCCCGCGGGGGCCGTACGAGGGCCGTCCGCGGGTCGTCCCTGGCGGGTCCGCTGTCGGCGGACCGCTTCTGACGGGCCGTCAACCCCCGTATGTGACGGACCTGTCGGCGTACAGCGACGCGAAGTCGGCTGCCAGCCGCACCGCTTCGTCCTGCGTGAGGTCCGCGACGGTGATCCGCACGCCGGGCGGCGCGGCGATCCGGAAGCGGGCGCCGCCCGCGACCCACCAGCCGTGCGAGCGCAGCCCGTTGACCACAGCGGACTCGTCGCGCACCGGCACCCACACGTTCATCCCGCTCACCCCGTGCGCGGCGATCCCGTGCCCGGCGAGCGCCGCGACGAGCGCCTCCCGGCGGACCCGGTACGCGGTCGTGGCCCGCCGCACCAGCTCCGTCGTCGCGGGATCGGTCATCAGCCGGGCCACCGTCTCCTGCAGCACATGGCTCACCCACCCCGAGGTCAGCAGCATCCGCCCGTCGTGCCGGGCCAACGTCGTCGCGTCGCACGCCATCGCCGTCCACCGCAGGTCCGTGCCGAGGTGCTTGGAGACGGTCCTGATCTGCGCCCAGCGGCCGGGCCCCGCCGCACCGGCCGTGGTCAGCGAGTGCAGCGGCCCCTGAGCGGTGTCCGCGCCGTGGTCGTCCTCCACCACCAGCACCTCGGGCGCCGCCGCGAGCACGTCGAGCAGCGCGTCCCGGCGCTCGCGCGAGACCCGGGAGCCGTACGGATTCTGCGCCCGCGGACAGAGCACGAAGGCCCGCGCCCCGGCGCGCAGCGCCGCCCGCAACGACTCCGGCCGCGGTCCCTCGTCGTCCACCGCGACCGGGACCGTACGCAGCCCCAACGCCGGCACCAGGTCCAGCAGGTGGTGGAAACCGGGGTCCTCCACGGCCACCGCGTCGCCGGGCCGCAGCTCCACCGCGAGCAGCCGCGCGATGCAGTCCAACGCGCCGTGCGCGAAGGTCACATGGGCGTCCGGCACGCCGTCCCTGCGGAACCACGCACGGGCCAGCTCCTCCAGCTCCGGCAGCCGCGGCGACGCCCGGTGCGATCGCGCGCCCGGGGAGAGTCGGCCCGGCGGCACGAGATCGGGCAGGAACGCCGGGTCCGGATGCCCGCCCGCCAGGTCGCGCAGGCCCTCGGGGACCCGCGGCGGGCGGCGCGACGCCACCGACGGCGCCTCGGCCACGACGGTGCCGCCCCGCCCGCGCGTCACGACGATGCCGCGCCCGCGCAGCTCCTTGTACGCCGCCGCCACCGTCCCCGGACTGACCGCCAGCGACTCGGCCAGCACGCGCACCGGCGGCAGGCTCTGGCCGGGCCGCAACTCGCCCTCGGCCACGGCCTGTTCGGCGGACGCGGCAATCTCCCTGGCCGTCGCGCCACTGATCGCATATTGTGTTGCCACAGTCAACAGTATGTACCGATACAAAGTTGTCCGCAAGTGCCGGACGCAGGCACGCGCGCAGGCAGAGCACAGCGCGGCTCGCCTCGCCTCGGCACGGCTCGGCACGGACCACGGTGCATACGCGCGAACAGGCGGGAGCGTGAGGCCGATGCGGACACGGGGGACTGCTCGCGGGACGGTCCGGGGCACGGTCCGGCGGTGGGCGGAAGCCGTCCCCGGTGGCCCGGACGGCCGGCGGATGCTCTGGATCAACCTCGTCGACAAGATCGGCTCCGGCCTCTGGTTCTCCATCACCGCGCTGTACTTCGTGGTCGTCGGCGGCCTCGGCACCGGCGCCACCGGCCTGCTCCTCGGGATCGGCGGCGTGTTCGGCCTCGCCGGACCGCCCCTGGCCGGCCGCCTCGCCGACCGCGTCCCCCTCACCCGCGTCCTGCTCGCCGTCCAGATCCTGCGCGGCGCCTCCAGCCTGCTGCTCCTGTTCTGGCACGGCTTCTGGCCACTGCTCCCGCTGGTCGCCCTCGGCAGCTTCGGCGAACGCTCGGCGTCCGTCCTCACCAAGCTCTTCGCCGCGCGCGTCGCCGGCGCCGACCGCGCCCAGTACCAGGCGATCCAGCGCACCGTCGTCAACGTCGGCTACACCATCGGCGGGCTCGCCGCCTCCGCCGCGCTCGCCGTCGGCAGCACCGCCGTCTACCGCGGCCTGCTGCTGGGCGACGGGCTCTCCTTCGTCGCCGTCGCCCTCCTCGTCGCGCGCTGCGCCGAACCGCCGTCGGCCACGCGGACCGTCGCCGTCCACATGGCCCCGACCTCAACCGTGTCCTCGGCGCCGGGCTCGGTGTCGGCCTTGGCCCCGGCTCCCGCCAATCCGTGGCGCGACCTCGGCTACCTCGGCTACGCGGCCCTGGACTCCGTGATGTTCCTCTACGGCGCCGCGCTCAGCGTCGGACTGCCGCTGTGGATCGTCACCCGCACCACCGCCCCGCACGGCCTCGCCGCCGCGGTCTTCGTCGTCAACACCGTCATCGTCGTCTTCTGCCAGGTACGACTCTCCCGCTACGGCCGCAGCCCCCGGACCGCGGCCGACGCCCTGCGCAACGTGGCCGTGTGGTTCGTGGCCTGCGGCGCGACCGCCGCGCTGGCCGTCGTGCACGCGCCGTGGGCCGCCACGCTCAGCGTGATCGGCTGCGCGATCGCCGTCACCGTGGTCGAGATGATCCAGTCGGCCGTCTCCTGGGAACTGTCCGTCAGCCTCGCGCCCGCCGACGCGCAGGGCGCCTACCTCGGCGTGCACGGCCTCGCCCAGTCCGCCGAACGCTGCGTCGGCCCGCTGCTGATGACCTCCGCCGTCCTGGCCGGAGGCCCGCTGGGCTGGCTCGTCCTCGGCGCGGTGCTCGCCGCCGCCGCGCTGCTCCAGCGCCGCCTGGTGCTCCGCAGGCTCGACCGGCAGGCCGCGGCGGCCTCCGCCACCCCGTTGTCAGTGGTGCCCATTACGGTGAGTGAGCAGTAGAGATCAGGCCGTGCTCCACCGGAGCCGCGGCCGCGTCTCCACACGCCACGCTCCACACGGCATCGGGCGGCGCCCACCGGGCGGCGTACGAGCCGGACCACACCGCGGCAGCACGCCGCGGGACGAGCCGCGGGACCCGCAGGGCCCCGCGCGACGAAGGGGGAAGCGCCATGTCACAGGCGAAGAAGCGCCACGCCAGGACCCGTACCGCGCCGGCCGGCGGCGGAAGCAGCAAGGCCCCGCGGACGACAAGCCCCGGAGCACGCGGCGCGGGCAGCGGACCACCGGGCCGCGCCGCCCGCCGCAGAGCCCTGCGCCGCGAGGCGCCCGTCGTGCTCGGACTGCTCCTCGACGACCACGACTTCACGGCCATGACCGGCTACCGCACCTTCCCGCACGACGACTACGCCCAGTACCTGCACCAGGTCGACCGCATGCTCCGCGACCTGCACGGCAAGGGCACCCACGTCGTCGTCACCCTCTTCGACCCGGCCGGCTACGCCGACTACTGCGCGACGACGAGACAGCCGCCGGACATCCCCGCGACCCGCACCCGCTACGTCGCCGAATCCACCACCGCGGGCCCCGCCGTCCGCTACGCCCGCCAGCCGATCGACACCGTCCGCGCCGACCTCGCCCGCGAGGCCGAACGCCGCGCCACCTGGGAACGGGCCACCGACCTCCTCCTGGAAGCCGGCCCCTGTCCCGACTGCGACGAGGACCTCGCCCACTGCGCCTTCGACCGTGCCTCGCACACCCTGCTCCGCCTGATCGAAGCACTCGGCCCCGGCAGCCACCACGTGGTGTGCAGCCTGCGCCTCGACCCCGGCGAACCGGCCCTGCACGCCGCCGCGCAGATCGACGTCGCGCCACCACGCGCACGGGCAAGGACCGCAACGCCCTCAGGCGGCCGGGCGGCGGACACCCGGGCGGACAGGGGCACCGGCGCCGGGATCGGAAGGGACGGGCCGGCTGACTCCCGCGACGACGGAGGCACCGGTCACGGCGGATTCCCCCGCGGCGGCCGCGACCCGGGCGACGACGGGGACCTCCGGTTCTCCGACGCCGACATGCTCGTCGTCTGCACCGTGATGACCGCCGCCGAGGTCACACGGAGAACCGCCGGCCTGGTCATCCGCACCACGACCGGCCGCCGGGACGCGCCCGGCACCGAGACCGTACGGGGCTGGTCGCTGCGCGGCGGCACGCCCCACCCGCTGAGCGAGGCCGAGGTGTTCAACGCGTACTGCACCGACCCCGCGACCGGTGAACCCGTACCGCCCGAACCCGGCGTGCGCTACCGCGCCGGCCTCCCGCTGCCGCCGCCGCTGCCCGGCGACCTCATCTGACCCGCGAAACCGCCGCAGCCCGGACACGCCGGAGGGCGCCCCGCTCCCCGAGCAGGACACCCTCCGCACCGGGCGGCAGCGGAGCCGCGGCCGCCACGCCGACTGCACCACACCGGGTGCGACGGCCCGGCAGACCGCCGCGCCCGGCAGCGCCTCGGCATCCTCGCCACCTCGCGTGCTACTCGCCCGACAGCACCGCCTGCGCCGCACGCCGCGCTTCCTGCGCGCCGTCCGTCGCCCGCGCCGCGGCGGCCGCACGCTCGCACTGCGCCAGCGTGTGCTTCGCCAACGCCGCCCGCACATAAGGAATCGACGCCGCACCCATCGAAAGGCTGGTGACGCCCAGACCGGTCAGCACACACGCGAGCAGCGGGTCCGACGCGGCCTCGCCGCACACACCGCAGCTCTTGCCCTCGGCCGCCGCGGCCTCCGCCGCCAGCGCCACCAGGTCGAGCAGCGCAGGCTGCCACGGGTCCTGCAACCGCGACACCGCGCCCACCTGCCGGTCCGCCGCGAAGGTGTACTGCGCCAGATCGTTGGTGCCCAGCGACAGGAACTCGACCTCCTGGAGGATCGACCGCGCCCGCAGCGCCGCCGACGGGATCTCCACCATCGCGCCGAACTTGGCCGACAGACCCGCCGCCCGGCACGCGTCCGCGAACGCCCTCGCGTCCTGCCGGTCCGCCACCATCGGCGCCATGACCTCCAGGTACACCGGCAGGCCCGACGCGGCCCGGGCCAGCGCCCGCAACTGCGTCGCCAGCACCTCCGGGTGGTCGAGCAACGACCGCAGCCCCCGCACGCCCAGCGCCGGGTTCGGCTCGTCCGCCGGTGTCAGGAAGTCCAGCGGCTTGTCCGCGCCCGCGTCCAGCACCCGGACGACCACCCGGCCCTCCGGGAACGCCTCCAGCACCTGCCGGTACACCTCGGCCTGCCGGTCCTCGGACGGCGCGTTCGCCGAGTCGTCCAGGAACAGGAACTCCGTGCGGAACAGGCCCACGCCCTCCGCACCCGCCTCGACGGCCGCCGGCACGTCCGCGGGGCCGCCGACGTTCGCCAGCAGCGGCACCTTGTGGCCGTCGGACGTCGCGCCCGGCCCCGACGCCGCCGCCAGCGCCGCCCTGCGCGCCGCCGCGGCACGCGTCAGCTCCGTCCGCTCCTGCTCGTCCGGCGCCACGAACACCTCACCGGTGCTCCCGTCCACCGCGACCACCGTGCCCTCGGCCAGCTCCTGCGCCCCGGGCAACGCCACCACCGCGGGCACCCCCAGAGCCCGGGCCAGGATCGCGCTGTGACTCGTCGGCCCGCCCTCCTCGGTGACGAACCCCAGCACCAGCGAAGGGTCGAGCAACGCGGTGTCCGCAGGGGCAAGGTCCCGCGCGATCAGCACATACGGCTCGTCGCTGTCCGGCACCCCCGGCATCGGCACGCCCAGCAGCCGGGCGACGATCCGGTTCCGCACGTCGTCCAGGTCCGCCACCCGCCCGGCCAGGTAGTCGCCAGCGCCCGCCAGCAGCGCCCGGTACGAGGCGAAGGCGTCGAACACCCCGCGCTCGGCCGTACTGCCCACCGCGATCCGCCGCTCGACATCGGCCAGCAGCTCGGGGTCCTGCGCCATCAGCGCCTGGGCCTCCAGCACCGCCTGCGCCTCACCGCCGGCCAGGTGCCCCCGCGCGTTCAGATCGGCGGCGACCGCCTCCATCGCCTGCCGGGCACGCCCCTGCTCCCGTGGCGCCTCGTCGACGCCGATCTGCCGGGTGGGCGGCTCCAGCACCGCCGTGCCCATGTGCCGTACCTCGCCGATCGCCACACCGTGGCTGACACCGACGCCTCGCAGCGTTGTCTGCATCGCACTACTTCCAGGTGAATAGGGTGTCCCCGGCCCGTACGCCGCCGTCCTCCACGAGGCCGCCCAACAAGTCTGCCGTGGCCTCCAGCGCCACCACAGGGCACACCGGAGACTTGCCCGCGGCCTCCACGGCTGTCGGGTCCCAGCGCACGATGCCCTGCCCCTGTCTCACCTGGTCACCCTTGGCGACCAGCAGTTCGAACCCCTGACCGTTGAGCTGGACGGTGTCGATGCCGAGATGCGTCAGCACGCCATGGCCCTCGCTGTCCACCACGACGAACGCGTGCGGATGCAGCGACACGACGACGCCGTCCACGGGAGCCAGCACCTCACCGGGCTCACGCACCGGGTCGACGGCGGTCCCGGGACCCACCATCGCGCCGGAGAACACCGGGTCGGGCACGCCGGCGAGACCGATGACCCGGCCGGCCAGAGGGGACGCAACAGTCGTCATGGGGAAGCCTCCTAGATGCGGTGAACACCAAGCCGTCACCGACAGTCACCGGGCGGCGGGCCGCGACAGCAGCCTAAGTCATGTCAAGTGCGGATTCCGTCCCACCACGGACGCCCCTCGTCGCGCCGTCGCAGCGACCGCTCCGGCGTCCTGAACCGCACCCCCGCCTCGCCCCCGATTTGCTCCCTCGCGGAGCCGTCCAGTAGGTTGGCACGACCGCTTCGACGAGACCCGCGGAA
Source organism: Streptomyces sp. IBSBF 3018 (assembly GCA_050613715.1). GTDB lineage: Bacteria > Actinomycetota > Actinomycetes > Streptomycetales > Streptomycetaceae > Actinacidiphila. The sequence goes on along the minus strand of JAJSZB010000294.1, from coordinate 119 downwards.
ACGTGTGCGCTCGGAACGGGGCCGGTAAATCCGACAGTAAGCATCTGCTAAAGTCGGAACACAACGAAGGGAAAGCCCGGAGGGCGGCCGGAAACGGTGCTCGAAGGCAGCGTCCGTTC
>JAJSZB010000293.1:0-9062 GCA_050613715.1 Streptomyces sp. IBSBF 3018 | reverse complement strand
GTCAAGGCCTGTCCCCGGAGCCGTGCGGCTGCCGGGGACAGGCCTTGACTCCGACCTGGCAGTGGTAGCAGCGCAGGAACTCCTCGTCCTGCCGGTACCACTCGTGGTCGCCACAGTCGCGCCTGCCCTTGGGGAACATCCCTACCAAGGCCCAGGGGAGACGGCGCCGGGCCGCCGTACGCCAGCGGTACTTGCCCATGTGACGACTGTTCCTCACGGTCGGAGCGGGTTCTGCGGGGGTGATGCGGGGTTCTGCGGGGGTTCTGAGGAGGTTTCTAGCAGGAGGGCGGCGTCACCAGGAGAACACCGCCCCGAGCCCGGCCGTGATGCCGCTGACCACCCCGGCCACTATGTCCACCGGCGCGGAGACCACGATCAGCGCCACCACGGCCGCGACGGCCACCACGAACCCGCCGATCTCCAGGCCCTGCCACAGGTCCGCGGAGAAGTTGCTCTTCTTGGAGTTGCTGTGCCGGGAGTTGCGGATGCCGCGTGCCTTCTGCTCCTTCTTGATCTTCTGCTTCATCGCCGGCGAGGTGGACTTGTCGTTGTAGGCGTCCTGGAGGTCCTGGTCGGTCCAGTCCCTGAACTCGCTGGAGCGCTGGTTGCCGTGGGCCGTCATCAGGGCGCCGCACAGGCCGGTGGGGTCGGTGACGTTCACCGGGTCGTCGTCGCCGTAGCCGTAGGGGGCGAGCGTGGCCTCCACCGCGGGGTCCACGGTCAGGAACTGGGTGGTCGCCGCGTCGTAGTAGCGGGCCCGCAGGTAGAGCAGCCCGCTCTCGCCGTCGAGGTAGCCGCCGGTGTACTCCAGCGGCGTGGCCGCCGTCCCGGTGTGGGCGGTCACCTTGCCGTAGGCGTCGTACCCGTAGGCGCCGGAGACCGCGCCGGAGCCGTCGAGCAGGGCCCGGGTGGAGCCGATGTCGTCGTGGAAGAACCACTGGGTGTCGGTCGCGGTGACCTGCTCGACCGGGGCTCCGCCGGGGCCGTACAGGTAGTCCGCCGTGCCGTCCGACAGCAGGTCCGGGGTGGTGTTGTCGTCCCAGGTGAAGTGCTGGGTGACGCCGCCCGCGGTCTTGGCGGCGCGCAGGCCGTCGCCGTCGTAGGCGTAGGACGCGCTCCCGCCGGGGCCGGTGGCGCCGGTCAGCTCGTTGCGCTGGTCGTACGCGTATGTGCTCGCGGTGCCGGTGGCGGGCCGGGTCCCGGTCCTGTCGCCCTCGGCGTTGTAGGTGTAGGTGGTGGCGCCCGTGGGCGCGGCGGTGCAGGACGCGGTGCTGGTGCCGTTCGGGAGCGTCCAGCACAGCCGGCCGGTCGCGTCGAAGGCCTGGGCGGAGCCGGCGTTCGTGGTGGTGTCGCCGGCCGCGTCGTAGCCGTAGGAGGCGGTGGCCGATCCGCTGGCGGCGCTCTTGAGCTGTTCGAGTGCGGTGTAGCCGTAGGTCACCGTCGTGCCGGGCAGGCCGGTCGGGGTGACCGTCGCGGTCTGTCCCGCCCCGTCCCGCGTGTAGGTGAGCGAGGCGAGGGTGGTGGCGCCCTTGGTGACGGTGGCCGAGGCCGGCGCGTCGGAGGTGTCGTAGGTGTCGGTGACGGTGTCGCCGTCGGGGTAGGTGGTGGTCCTCAGGTCGCCGTCGGCGTCGTAGCCGAAGCCGGTGCGCCGGTTGCTCCAGTCGGTCAGGGAGGCGAGCCGGCCGGCCTTGTCGAAGGTCTGGACGACGGCCTGCGCCGGGTGGTCGGGGTAGCTGATGGAGGTCTGGTCGCCGTCGGCGTCGTAGCCGTACCCGACGACTGCGCCGGCGCCGTTGGTCTGCGACGACGGCTCGCCGAAGGTGTCGTACGTCCAGCTGCTGGTCCCGGTGCCGTCGCTCATGCCGGTGCGGCGGCCCATGGGGTCGTACCCGATGCCGGTGACGTCGGGGGTCGCGGGGTCGGAGTAGTCGATGGAGGCGACGTTGCCCGCCGGGTCGTAGGCGTAGGTGGTGACGCGGTTGTCGGGGTCGGTGACCGTGGTGAGGTTGCCCGCCGGGTCGTAGCCGGAGACCGTCGTGTGGCCGGCCGGGTCGGTGCGGCTGCTGCGCAGGCCCTGGCCGTTGTAGGCGTAGAGGGTGTCGTGGCCGGCCGCGTCGGTGGTCCGGCCGACGGTCCCGTCCGGGTTGTAGGTGGTGCCGAGCACGGTCCGGTCGGGCTGGGTGACGGTGGTCCTGCGGTCCGCCGCGTCGTAGCCGTAGACGGTCTTCTGCTGGTTGCCGTCGGTGGCGGACGTCTGGTCGCCGTCGGCGTCGTAGGTCGCCGCGGTGGTGTGGCCCAGCGGGTCGGTCGTCTTCACGCGGTTGCCGAAGGCGTCGTAGGCGTACGTGGTGCAGCCGTCGGCCGGCGGGGTGCAGCCCGGGACCACCCCGGCGGCGGTGCCGACCGGCGAGACCTGCGAGGTGAGCAGGCCGCGCGAGGTGTCCCAGCCGTAGGCGGTGGTGTCGCCCTCGGCGTCGGTGGTGCTGATGAGGTCGCCCGCCGCGTCGTAGGCGGCGTGCGAGGTGTAGCCGCGCGGGTCCACGGTCCTGGTGAGGTCGCCCGGGTGCGCGGTGTCGTCGTAGTACGCCTGGGCGGTGCGGGGCACGGCCGTCGAGTCCTCGTCGGCGGACTTCTGGGTGACGCTGGTGGTCAGGCCGTACCCGGTGCCGCCGGCCGCGATGTGGCCGGTCTCGTCGTACGCGTAGTCGGTCTCCAGGCCGTCCGGGGCGATCGTGGTGACCAGCCGGTCCTGGTCGTCGTAGGCGCGCTCGGTGGTGAAGCCGCGGGCGTCGCTCGCGGAGATCTGGTTGCCGTGGTCGTCGTAGGCGAAGGTCTGGAGGTTGCCGTCGGGGTCGGCGACGGAGGTGATGCCGAGGCTGATCGGGTCGTAGGTGTACGTCCAGGTGCCGGCGTCGGAGGTGCCGTATCCGAAGGTCTCGGAGGTCAGCAGCCCGTCGGCGTAGGTGTCGAGGGTCTTGTGCCCGGAGGGGTCGGTGGTCAGGGTCTGGCCCGCGACGAGTCCTGAGCCGGAGTCCGGGCCGTAGGCGAAGTGCGTGGTGTCGCCGTCGGGGTCGGTCTGGGTGAGGACCCGCTCGGCGCTGTCGTAGGTCATCGACGTCACCGGGGCCGGCGTCGCGGTCGAGCCGAACTCGACCGGCTTGCGCACCGACGTCATCAGGTGGTGGGCGTCGTAGGTGTAGACGGTGTGGTCGTCGTCCTTCAGCGCCGGGCTGCGGGTGGTGCCGACGCCGTAGACGTCGGTGAGGTCGCCCGCGGCGCTGTAGCCGTAGGTCACGGTGCGGCCCGCGGTGTCCTTGACGCCGGTGATGTGGCTGCCGGTCCAGGTCAGGGTGTAGACGCGGCCGCCGGGATCGGTGACCGTCGACAGGTGGCCGCCGCTGTCGTAGGCGAGCTTCGTCGCGTACGCCGGACTGGCCTTGCTGCCCACCAGGTCGGTCTCCTGGGTGAGGCGCCCGGTGGCGGCGTCGAAGGTGAAGACCTGCTTGGAGGTCCGGGTGAAGACGTACGAGGAGCCGGACTTGAGAAGCGTGGCGTCGTAGCGGGGCACGGCCGGGGCGTAGGTCCCCGCGGTGTCGGTGAAGGCGACCTGGGAGCCGTCCTCCTGGGTGACCGTCACATTGCCGGTGGCGGCGTCGGTGGCGGCGGTCATCCCGTAGGAGTACGACCAGCCGTGGCCGAAGGGGCCGTCGACCGCCAGCGACCCGTTGGGGCCGGCCGGGTCCGCGACGGACTCCGCGTAGTCGCGGGTGAGGGCGAGCGGCATGCCGCGGCCGGGCGTGGACAGGTCGGTCCAGCTGTCGCCGAAGTAGCCGGTGCCGGTGTCGACCGGGTCACCCGCGGTGCGCTTGGTGCAGCCGCACTGCACCCACGCGGGGTTGGACCCCTTGGGCGCGTCCTTCACCCCGGGCGGGCCGCCGATCGGGTGGCCGGGGCTGCCGCCCTCGGGGATGAAGGCGACCGCGTCGTAGGCGACGTCGTAGTCCGCGTAGTTGATGTTGCCGGAGCCGGAGATGTCGCTCTTGTTGGTGAGTTTGACGTTGCCGCCGTTCTCCATCGCGAAGGTGCCGATGGTCACCCACTGCTCCGAGCCCCAGTCCTGGTTGACGCGGATCTTCCAGGGGGCGGCGCCGCCGCCGGGGTTGACGCTGTACACGACGTTGGTCGCCGAGGCCGCCGTCGAGGGCAGGTGCAGCTTGATCTTGTAGTACTGGAGCTTGGGCAGGGTCGGCGTCCAGGTGCCGGTGTTGATCTCCGCCGGGTCGGAACCGGTCTCGGTGTGCGTGAACAGCACGTGCCCGCCGAAGCCGACGCCGAGTTCGTGGGTGTCGATCGCGCCGACCGGGTTGCCGCTCGCATCGGTGCCGTAGCTGTAGCTGAAGGTGCCGCCCTGCGACCAGTTGGACGATCCGCAGCCCACCAGGTTCAGCGGCGGCTGGCTCTGCGACTCGTCCACGATGATCGGGGAGCCGCTGCCCTCGTCGTGCACGTGCGTGGTGTCCAGCGAGCAGGACGGCGGGTGCGGGTGCGGTTTGACCACGGTCGGCTCGGCCGACCCGGCGCCGACGGTGTACGGGCTGGTGGCGCAGGTGGTCGAGCAGTCCGACACGAAGGTGACGGGCTGGCTCCACCAGCACTCGGAGTCCGCCAGCGTGCACATCTTCGGGTTCGCGCCCGTGGGGTCGCACTTGTCGCCCGCGGTGGTGCAGAAGGCGGTGGTCGGCGGGATCTGCAGCCACGTCTTGCCGCCGTGGTACGCGGGCGTGGTGTACGCGGCCGAGTTGAACCGCAGGATGGGCTGGCCCATCCAGCCCATGATCCGCTCCTGGTACGGCCAGTCCGCGGGGTGCGAGGCGTCGGCGTAGGAGTTCTTCAGGTACGGCGCACGGGTCGGCGGGTAGTCGGGGTTGGCCGGGTTGTTGGACCAGCCCAGGCCCCAGGTGCCGTCGGGACCGGTGCAGGTCGGGCCGGGCGTGCAGCCGGTGGTGTTGCCGAAGGCCGCGGTCGGCTGGACGCCGGAGTTGTACGCCCACGCCGCGAGGTACCAGTTCTCCAGGTACTTCGGGTCGCCGCCGTTGACGGTGATGCCGGCGTCGTACAGCTGGTTCCAGGTGCGCTCCAGGATCTGCAGGCCGGCCGCCAGGTTCTCCTGGTAGTCCACCGCGATCTTCCACTGCCCGTGCTGGGAGTAGGTGGTGTCGCCGTTGGCCATGCCGGTGGTGACCTGGCCCAGGCCGTAGCCGCAGTCGGCCTTGGAGTAGTCCATGTGCGTGATGGACCCGCCGGCGCCGTAGTAGTCGCCGACCAGCGCGCCGCCGGGGATGCCGGGCAGGGCGTGCCAGGACGCCTGGCTGTAGTTGGACTCCTGCGCCACGATCGCCTCGTACACCGAGCGCGGCACCGAGTCGAAGGTGTCGGTCGAGGGGTGCTTGAGCGGGACGCGGGCGAAGTCGTCGTTGGGCGCGTAGGCGACCAGGCCGAGATTGGCGTAGTTCGCCGGGCGCTGGTAGGCCGAGCCGGTCAGCAGGCCCTGTTCGGCCATCTCGATCGCCCAGGACACCTGGTTCGCCGAGGGCTGCATGACCTGCCGGTTCTCCGCGAGCCGGTCCACCGCGCACTTCGGGGTGGCCGCGGCGGTGGCGAACTGCCGCGCGCCGCCCGTGGACCGCGGCGCGGCCGAGGGGGTCAGCGGCGACGCGGTCCGCTGCTGCGGGGCGGGGTTCGCGGCGGGCCGGGCCGAGGGGTTCGCGGGCTCGCCGTCGGGCCTGGCGGCCGGTACCGTGCCGGCCGCGGTGACGGGCGGCGGCAGCGTCGTCACCGGCGTCCTCGTGGCCGGCGCGGCCGCCCGGCTGAGCAGCCGGTGCCGCGCGGTGCTCAGCACCAGCGGCGCGTCGGCCTTCGTCCGCGGCCCGGCGCCGAGCGCCGCCGCGCCGTCCAGGGACACCGCCTGCACGCCGTCCGGCAGCCCCTCGGCGGAGACCCGCCGGACGCCCGAGCCCTTGACCAGGGTGCTCGCGCCGACCGCGTTGGCGTGGCCGGCCCCGCCCTGCATCAGCCGGAGCACGGAGGCCGGCCCCCGGCCCAGCGTGGACAGCCTGCCGCCGCGCAGCCGGCGCAGCAGCGACGGCTCGGCGCCGTCCGCGCGGCGTACCGCGAAGTCCACCCCGCCGCCGGACTCCGGCCGCAGGTCGTACGCCTGGCCGCCGGCGTCCGCCAGCCGGACCGGCGCCGCGGTGGAGCCCGCGGCGGCGACCGGCACCCGTACCAGCGAGCCGGCCAGCACGCCGACCGGTCCCGCGGCGGTCGGCACCACGGACGTCACCTGGCCGGCCACGCTCGCCGACGCGGTGACCCGCGCCGACGGCAGGTCCACCGAGAGCACCTGGGTGCGCTGCTCGTCGGTGCCGGGGTTCACCGTGAAGTCCGCGGTGTCGCCGGTGCCGCAGCCGGGGGAGTGGTACTTCAGCCCCACCCCCTGGGCGACCGGCCGGACCGCGCCGGTCCGCAGGTCGACCGCATACGCGAACGCGCCGTGGTCGCGGGCGGCCGCCTGGTCGACCGCCATCGCCGGCAGCACGGCGACGGCGGCGTACCGGCCGTCGCCGGAGACGCACTGGTAGCCGGTCCAGGAGGAGTCGTCGATGTCGCCGGGCCGGATCACCGCCAGCTCGCGCCAGGCGTAGCCGCCCGCCGCGGTGCCGACCGCCAGGTGGTAACCCGAGCCGTCGCCCCAGCCGTTGAGGAGGACGTCCTCCGCCGCGGCGCCGGTCCTCGCGGGCGCTTTCGCGCCGGTGCCCGACGGCGCCGCGGGCGCGGTGCCGGGACGGGCCGGCGGTGGCAGGGCCTGTGCGGACTGCAGCCCCGTCGCCGTCACCGCGAGCGCCAGCGCCGCCGCGGTCACCCCCATCGCCATGGCCTGTCGTTTTCTGAACCGTCCCACGTCCCGCCCCTTCCGAGTGGACAAACAGAGAGAAGGATTCAGCACGGCCGTGAACATGCGGGGCCGGCGGCGGAAAGTTGGTCAATATTTGACGGCTTCCATAGGAATCTTTCCCGGGCGCGGCGGCCGATTCCCCTGCTAGGCGAAACTTTTCGAGGGGCGTGGTGGAACCTCACGTTCCGCATTTCGCCGCCCTGGTCGGTGAAGGTATTACCCTTTCTTTACCTGTCACCGACCGTACGGAAGTCAAAGGAGTCGCGCCGGTACCAAGGGGGGAAAATCGCCCACATACGGCGCGCGGCCGCTCGTGGGAGAGCGCTGTCCGTAGCCGCCGTCCGGCCCGGTGGCCGCGCCCGCCGCCGCTCGCCGAGGGCCGCTCTTGCTGCGCGGACACCTCGCGTGCCACTCTCGTGCGGCCCGGGGGTGATCACGCCGTCCCGGGACGAGTCCGCGTTCCCTGGGGGGGAAATGGTTTTCCACAGCATCGCGTCCCGCGCCGCCGTCTTCACGGCCGCGGCCGCAGCGCTCGCCCTGCCGGTCGTCGGCGCGTCGCCGGCCAGCGCCGCCACGTACAGCGCATGGAACAACTGCGCCATGTATCCCGTGCAGTGCGACGACGAATACGGTCCGGGGAGCGGAATGATGCTCTTCTACCACTCCACGAGCGACTCCTATTCGTACCCGAGCGGCAGCTTCGCCTATTTCTACGGTGACGTGTACAACTACGCCGGAGACACGGTGTCGGGCAACACGTACCACTACATCTTCAAGAGCGGCCTCGGCGACGGATCGGGGCAGGCCGTGAAGAACAACGCCGCCTCGGCCCAGAACTGCAACGACGACGGCACCCTCAACGACTACCGGATCTACTACAACTCCGGGTACGCGGGCCACTCGCAGATCTTCGGGCACGGCTACTGGTGCGACGCGCCGATCATCAATCTCGACAGCACCCTGAAGAACGAGAACGCGTCGCAGCACTTCGCGTGAGCACTCTCCTCCGCCGGACGCTCTTCCGCCGGGCGCCCGGGCCCCGGGCGCCCGGCCGCCGCGCGCCCCGGGCCCGTGTGTCCCGCGCGCCCCGGCTCCCTGCGCCAAGGCTCCTCGTGCCGCGGCTCGTCGCGCCCGCCGTCCTCGTGCTCTGCGCCGCCGCCCTGAGCGGGTGCGCCGGTACGCCGCTCTCCCCGGCCACCGCCCACCCGGCCGGGCCCGGCGCCTCCGCGCGCCCGCACTGGCCCGACCCGGTGCCGACCTCGGGGCTGACCAAGGGACTCGTGCTCCCGATGGAGGCGTACATGGTCACCTACCCCGAGGAGGTGGCGCTGCGCCGGGCGGTGGACACGCTGGAGTCGCGGTGCATGGCCCGGTACGGCTTCGCCTTCCGCCCGCCGCCGGCCGGGACCACGCCGCCGCCGAGCAACGACGACGCCAACATGGCCCGGCGGTACGGGGTCGCGGACCGCGCGCAGGCCGCGCGCTTCGGCTACGCCATCGGCGACGAGAACGAGACGCCGCCGGCCGCCCCCGCGCTGAGCGCCGCGGCCAGGACCGTGCTGACCGGCAGGACCTCCACCAAGCCCGGCGCCGCCCGGGCCACCACGGCCCCCGACGGGAAGGCGCTGCCCCCGGGCGGCTGCGCGGCCGAGGCGGCGAACCGTATCGACGCGCGGATCGACACGACGCTGCCCGGCCGGCTCGACGCGCAGAGCCTCGACGCGTCCCAGGCCGACCCGCGGGTGACGGCGGTGATCCAGCGGTGGTCGCGCTGCATGAAGGGGAAGGGCTACGCCGTCGACAACCCGCTGCGGGCCGCCACGCTCGTGCCCGAGGAGCCGGGTCACCCGGTGACCTCGCAGGCGACCGCGACCGCCACCGCCGACGTCGACTGCAAGTCCGCCACCGGACTGGTCGGCACCTGGTTCGGCGTGGAGAAGTCCCTCCAGCAGCGCGAGGTCGCCGCCAACCGCGCGGCCCTGGAAGCAGTGCGCGAGCAGATCGCGGCGGCGGTGAAGGCGGCGGGGGCGGTCACCGGCTGAGCGGGAGTGCCGGCGGGCGCGCGGGGCGGGTTCCTGCGGGGTGCAGGCCCGGAGTCGGTGTCCCGGGC
>JAJSZB010000292.1:0-9091 GCA_050613715.1 Streptomyces sp. IBSBF 3018 | reverse complement strand
GTGGGGGCGGCCGGGGACAGCAGGCGGGGGGCCGACGCCGTCGTGCGTAACGCGAGCACCGTGAGAACTGCCGCGCAGACCACCGGGGTTGCCGCGAGCGCGACGTGCTGGGCGAGCACGCCGACGAGCGCCGGGGTGACCACGCCGACCACCCCGGAGGCGACCGCGACGACCGCCGCCACCCTGGCCTGCACCCCGGGGAGCACCGATCCGGCGACGGTGGACTGCAGCACCACCGACACCAGCGGCAGCGTGAGGCAGACCGCGCCGAACAGCGCGCCGAACGCCCACGGTCCACCGACCCCGGCCAGCCCCGCGACCAGCGGGACCAGCACCCACGTCACCGCCACCAGCACGCGGCCCGACCCCATCCGCCGCACCAGCGGCGGCGCGGCGAGCGCACCGGCCAGCCCGGCCGCGCCGGCCACCGCGAGCACCGTTCCCATCGGAACGCCGCCGTGACCGTGCCGGCCCAGGACGACCAGGGCGTAGAAGGACAGCGCTTCCAGCACGCCGTTGACGGCGGTCGCCCACAACAGGACCAGGCGCAGCAGCGGCGAGGACCTGATCATGCGCAGCCCTGCCCGCACCCCGCCGTCGTCCCCTGCGCCGACCTCCGACGCGCCAGCTTCGCCTGACGTCCCGTCACCGGACGCCTCGCCGTCCACCGGCTGGTCGTCCCGCAACGTCACGGACGCCCGTAGATCCGCCCGTAGATCCGCCCGCATCGCCCGCACGCACACCGCCGTCACCGCGTACGACGCCGCGTCGACCACGAACGGCACCGCGCGGGAGAGCTGGAAGAGCGCGCCGCCGAGCGCCGGACCGATCACGAGCGCGCCCTGCTCGCCCGCCTCGACGCCGGCCGTCACCCGCGGGATGTCCCGCGGCGCGGCCAGCAGCGCGACGGTCCCCGGGGCCGCCGCCTCGTAGCAGGCCGCCGCCACGCACTCCACCAGCACGGCGCCGAGGAGCAGGACGAGCGGGGGCCGGCCCTGCGCGACGGCCAGCGCCAGCGCCGCCGTGACCGTCGCCGCGACGACGGCCGACCAGAACATCACGGCCTTGCGCGCGCCCCGGTCGGCGGGCACCGCGACCAGCGGGACGACCAGCAGGCCCGCGGCCGTGCACACCCCGCCCACCACGCCGACGAAGGTGACCGAGTGGCCGAGGCCGAGCAGCAGGAGCGGCAGCACGATCCCGGAGGCGTTGCTGCCGATCGCGTCGCTCGCGCCCGCGCACCACAGGAGCCGGACGTCGCGGCCGGCGCGGAAGCGCGCGGCCGCGGGCGCCCCGGCCTCCGGTGCACCACGCCGCGCGGGCGTCCTGCGGATCTCCTGGGTCACGTGGCTTCCTGCTCCCGTTGCGACACGTACGCGGGGCGCCGGCATGGCGTGCGGAATCCGGCGGACGGAGAAAACTCGGGGAGCGTAATGAGCCGTTCCGAAACGCAACAAGGACGAGCCCCCCTCGGGGGGACGGTTTTTGACCGATCTCGGCGGCATCGGGTCCGGTCCCGATCAGCGGCTGCCGGGTCCTGCCGGACTCCGCCGCCGTGCTGACGAACCGTCACAGCCGCTCACGGCAGGTGTTCACGAGATCGCCACCGAGCCGGGCGAATGGCTGGATCTGCGCACACCAGTCCTTCTGGGACGTTTCACCACCAATCACTCGTCCACCACAGATCACTGATGACCCAGTGCACACAATGACAACCGGACTGTCATATCGGCTCATCAGCCCGTCGGTTCATCGGCGCGTCACCGCGTCACCGCGTCGGCGCAGGACCGCAACGGCGCGTCGGCGCACCCTCGCGCCCCCACGCAACCGCGCACCCCGCGCACTCCGCGCAACCCGCACAACCGCGTCGCGATCAGCCGGGGCCTTCGCTCGCCGACGCCAGCAGCGGCACCACCACGTCGCTGACGGGCGTCGGGATTCCGTGGACCCTGGCGCGCCGCGCCACGACACCGTTGCGGACGTCCCACTCCAGCGGCCGGCCCGCCTCGCGGTCGGCGAGGATGGACGTTCCCAGGTCGGCCGGGTGTGCGAGGAAGCCGTCGAGGATCTCCTGCGGCACCCCGTCGTCCAGCACCGCGCCCTCGGCCCGGGCCACCTGGAGGCACTCGTCCAGGTAGTCCAGGGACAGCCGGCGGATGTCGTCGCGGTGGAACATGCCGGACCTGCGGCCGGTGAGGGCCATGAGCCCGGCGAGCGCGTTCTGCAGCAGCTTGCGCCACGCCACGGACGTGAAGTCCGCGGCCAGGTCGACCGAGCACCGGGTGCCGCGCAGCGCCTCGGTCACCACGCGGGCCGCCGGCACGTCCGGCACGGTGAGGCGGGGCTCGCCGCGCAGCCGCACCGAGCCGTCGGGCCGGGCCTGCGCCGGGAACCACACGACGGAGGGCAGCACCGGGCGGCCGGGGGCGTGGGGCGCGACGGCCGACTCCCGCTCGACGCCGTTCTGCAGCACGCAGACGACCGTGTCCGTACCGCACAGGACCGCCAACCACGGTGCCGCCGCGTCGACTTGCGTCGCCTTGACGGCGAGGAGGACGAGGTCGACCGTCCCTTCGGTCCGCGCCGGATCGGTCAGCACCGGGCCCGGCACGACGACCGAGCCCCCGGCGTCCCGCAGTTCGAGGTGCTCGCGAGCCGTACGGCCGCACAGCGCCGGCGTGCGGCCGGCCTCGTGCAGCGCCGCCGCGACCGTGGTGCCGATCGCACCCGGACCCACGACGGCGACGGTGGGGCGAGCGGAGCCGAGCGGGAAGTCGTTCGTGGCCATGGACGTCATGTTACCTTGTTACACGTGACCGACGATGACGGTAATGGAGTTTCTTCCGCCGCTCCGCGTGGCGACGGCCCGCTCACCCGGTGGCTCGGGAGCGTCCAGGCCCGCAGCGGCGATCTCGCGGCGAGCGAGGCCAAGGTCGTGGAACTCCTGCTCGCCGACCCGCTGTTCGTCGGCACCAGCACCACCGCACAGGTGGCCGCCCGGGCCGGGGTGTCCGCGCCGAGCGTGGTCCGCGCGGCGCGGGCGATCGGGTTCGCCGGCTTCACCGAGCTCAAGCTGGAGATCGCCCGCGCCCGCGGGACCACGGAGTTCTTCGCGCCCTCCCCCGCGCTCGCCGAGAACGCCTCGACGGCGGCGGTGCTGGAGACGGCCGTCCGGACGGGCGCCGACGCGCTGACCGCGCTCGGCGGCGCGCTGGACCTCGACGCCCTGGAGGCGGCGGTCGGCGCGGTGCGGGGAGCGGGCCAGGTGCTCGCCGTCGGCGCGGGCACGTCCGCGGCGGTGGCCGCGGACGCGGTGTTCAGGCTGCGGGCGCTCGGCGCGCGGACCTCCGGCATCGCGGACCACGAGTCGGCGATGATCGCGGCGCGGCTCCTCGGTCCCGGCGACGTCGTCCTCGCGGTCAGCTCGACGGGACGCACCTCGTCCACGGTCGCCGTCGCGGACGCCGCGAACGCCGCCGGGGCGACGCTGATCGCGATCACCAACCAGTACGGCACGCCGCTCGCGGCCCTCGCCGACATCGCCCTGGTGGTCGGCGGCGCGCCGCTGACCACGCAGATGGCCGCGGCGGGCAGCCGGCTGGCCCACCTGGTCGTGGTGGACGCGCTGGCCGCGGCCCTCGCCGTACGGGACCCGGACCGGCGCCGCCGGGCCGAGCACGCCGGCATCGACCTGCCCGACATCACCTGATGCCGCCGGGCACGACAGCCCTCATCCTGATCGCCGCGGCCGCCCACGCGATATGGAACACGGTGTCGAAGTTCAAACGCGGCGACACCGTCCTGTTCGTCTGGGCCTACACCTGCGCGGCAGCGCTGCTCTGCGTCCCGCTCGGCATCGTCCCGGTGGCCACCGGCGCGCAGCCGCTCAGCGCGCGGCTCGCGGTCGCCTCGGTGGTCTCGGCGGCGCTGCACCTGGTGTACTCGCTGACGCTGCAGACCGGTTACGACCGCTTCGACCTCGGCGTGGTCTACCCGGTCGCCCGCGGGACCGGGCCCGTCCTGACGATGGCGGCCGCGATCGTGCTGCTGGGCGAGCGGCCCACCGGGGTGGCGGTGCTCGGCGCGGCCGTCGTCGTGGCCGGCATCGTCGTCGTCGCGGGCAACCCCCTGCGGGGCGGCGGGCGCCGTCCGCTGCGCGGCGTGCTCTGGGGAGCGGCGACCGGCGCGACGATCGCCGCGTACACCCTGTGGGACGGCTACGCGGTCTCGTCCGCGGGCCTGTCCCCCGTCACGTACTTCACCGGGACGTTCCTGCTCCAGGGCCTGGTCCTGACCCCGCGGGCGCTGCGCCGCCAGGACCGGATACGGACCGCGCTGCGGACGGACGCGGCGCCGATCCTGACCGTCGCGGTGTTCTCGCCGCTGGCGTACATCCTCGTCCTGACCGCCATGCGGACCGCGCCCGTCGCCCTCGTCGCGCCGCTTCGCGAGTCCTCCATCGTGCTCGGCTCCCTCCTCGCCTGGCGCCTCTTCCACGAGGCCCACCTCGCGCGCCGCGTCGTCGGCGCGGTGATCGTGCTCGCGGGCATAGCGGCGATCAGCTTGTGACGCGGGCCGCGCGGCGCGGCCATGGGGCGGCCGGCGCGGAGCGGTCCGTGGACCAGGCGGTGGGGTCGGCGCGTTCCGTCGCCCGGCTCAGGCGCCCGCGTGCAGATAGGCGGCCCACAGGTAGGGCACACGGACGCGGTCGAGGCCGGCGGGCAGGTCGTCGCCGTCACGCAGGGCGCGGACCGCGTGGTGGAGCGCGCGGGCCGAACGACCGGGGTCCAGGGCCCCGGAGGACGAGCGGAGCCGGGTGTAGAAGGCGTCCGCGACAGCCACCGCGATCTCGTCGTCGATCTCCCACAAGGTGCCCACCACGTGCGGGAAGCCGGCGAGTTGGAAGGCGGAGGTGAGGTGGACCGCCTCGTCGGCAAGCTCGGCGGTACGGGCCGCGGTGCGGCACGCCGACAGGTAGGCGAGCCGCGCGTGATCGAGCCGGACCGGCGCCAGGCCGGCGACCGTCAGCGGATCGGTCGCGTGGTCGTGGAGCAGCAGCAGGCTGCGGGACGGGTCGGTCGGGTGGCTGTCGCCGTGACACGCGAAGTGCGCGATGGCGCAGCGGCTCAGCTCCGCCAGGACGGCGGCCTTGGTCGGGATCGCCGCCGTGGCCGAAGGCGCCGCCTTGCTCGGAGTCGCCGCCGTGGTCGGGACTGACGCGGCGTCGGGGGTCGCCGCCCCGGCCGGCGTGGGCGCCGCGGAGACCGACGCCGTGTCACGGCCGTGCGCGCCGGCGGGCTCCGGCGCCGACGTGCCGTCCGCGTCCGCAGGTTCCGGCTCGCGCAGCAGCACCGTACGGGGCAGGTGGCGGTGCAACGCCTCCACTTCCGCCGGCACATGGCGGAGGCGGCCGTGGCCGGGCAGGCCAGGCGTGCTGGGCATTGCGACGATCAGCGCCCGGTCGGCTTCCTCCGGGACGGGCCGCGGGGGGCGGCGGGCGTGGCGCAGGGCGCGCACGGTGGGCGTGTACGAGGAGATCACCCGGTCCATGACGGTACGTCGGGCGCGGTCGCCCGCCGGGTCGGTGTGGTGGCCGGCGGCGTGCAGCGGCAGCAGGGCCAGCGGGCCGCCCGGGGCCCACCACACCCGGGTCCACTCGGCGCCCTCGGCGGGCTCCTCACCATGCCCCAGCGTGTGGAGCACCGGCCCGGCGGCGGCGTCCCAGAGCCAGCCCAGCGTGTCCAGCATGGCGGCCTGCGCCGCGCGGCGCGCCGCCCGGTGGGCCCCGGCGTCGGACGCCGTCCCCAGCGCCCGGTGGAAGGAGTCGACGTGCCCGGCCAGGGCGTGCGGGGTGAGCAGCGGGAGTTCGAGTGGGGTGATGCCGGCGGCGGTGAGCAGCAGCGCGTCGCTGCGACGCGGGCCGGTGTTGAAGGTCACGACCGGCCCTTGCGCCGCCTCGGCGAGGAGTTCGCCGGTGGCGGGCGGCAGCCCGAACCCCTCCAGCCCGTCCAGCGCGCGGATCTCGGCCAGGATGCCGGCGAACTCGCGGGCCTGCCGGTGCCGGTCGGGCCCGGCCGGGCGGCGCGCGGCGCCCGCAGCGCCGGGCGCGGAGGCGCGCGCGGGAGCGATGTCGGCGGCCCCGGCTGCGGGCCGGTCCAGCAGGGCGCGCGACCGTACGAACGCGGCGGCCAGATCGGGGCGGCGCGCGGTCAGCTCCGCCAGGTCGCCGCGGGTGTCGAGGGCCTGGCTCAACAGCACCGCCCGTCCCGCCTCCAGCAGCCGCAGCGCCCGAGCGGCGCGGGTCTGCGGTGTACCGCGCGGATCGGACAGGGCCAGGGCGGCGGCGGTCCCGGCCAGGCCGGTGAAGCGGGCGAGGGCGTGCTGCTGGTCGGAGCTGCCCAGCGCGCGCGGCGCGACCTCGGGCAGCAGCCGCACTGCCGCCTCTGCAGCGTCCGCCGCAGCGGCTGCGGCCGTCTCCTCGGCCGCCGCGTCCGCCGTCCCGTCCGATGTCCCCGCGGCCTCCAGCAGCGCGGAGGCCGCGCGGGCCGCCTCGATCCGTACCGAGGGCGGCCCGGAGCCCGCTTCGTACGCGCGGGTGTACGCCGACACGGCCGCGTCGAGGTCGCCGCGCCCACCGCTCAGGAGATACCGGGCGCGCAGGGCGCCACCGAGGTTGAACAGGCGCCCGGTCCGGTCGGGATGGTCCTCGACGGTGTCCTCGACGGAGGCCCGGAGATGGTCGACGGCTTCGTCCAGATCGGCGAGGTGAGGGGCGGTCAGCCGACGGTCGGCGCGGGCTGGGCCGGTCACGGACGCACCGCCCACGGGCGAGCCGGCTGTGGGCACGTCGAACACGTGCGGACCGTTCGCATGCGCGCCGGCCGCCGACACATCGGTCACGTGCTGGCCGGGCACGTTCGTCTCCACGACACCCGGACCGGTCACGGGCGTATCGGCCACGTCCGAGCCAGAAACGTGCGGACCGTTCCCGTAGGCGCCCGCCGCCGGCCCTCCTGCCGCGTCCGGGCCGGTACCGGCGGTCCCCGCGCCCGGTCGGGCGGCACCGGCCGCCAGGGGCGCGTCTGCGTCGTCGCGTGGGCTGCCGCCCAGGCCGCCCGCGCGGCGCACGCTCCGTGTGAACAGCGTCGCGCCCAGGTTGGAGCGGGCCGCCGGCCGGTCGGGGTGGTCCTCGGGGAGGGCCGCCAGGGCCTCGCGTCCCGCGGTGACGGCCTCGTCGGCGTCCGCCGCGGCGCCGCCGCGCTCGAACCGCGTCCGCAGCGCCAGCCCCAGGTTCGACAGGTACCTCGCCCGTTCCGGATGGTCCGGCGCGGTCGCGTCCACCGCGGCCCGCAGCCACCCGACGGCGCCGTCCAAGTCGGCCGGCCGCCCGTAGCGCCCGAAACGCTCCAGCAGCGCGGTCGCCGCGTTGGACAGTCGGCCGGGCCGTTCGGTGTGGCCGTCCGGCGTGGCCCGTACGGCCTCGGTCCCCGCGGTCACGGCCGCGTCGGCGTCCGCGGAGTCCCCCGTGCGCTCGAACCGCGTCCGCAGCGCCAGCCCCAGGTTGGCCAGGTGCAGCGCCCGTTCAGGATGGTCGGCCGGGGTCGCCGCCACTGCTTCCCGCAGCCGTTCGAGGGCGTCGTCGAGGTCCGCCTGACCGTCCGTCCGCTCGACGTGCGAGAGCAGCGCCGCGCCCAGGGTCGACAGCCGCCGGGCACGCTGCGGGTGGCCGGCCGGCGTGGCCGCCTCGGCCTCCCGCAGCCGGCGCAGCGCCTCGTCCAGGGCGGCGTCCTCGCCGGTGCGGTCGAAGCGCTCCACCAGCGCGGCGCCGAGGTTGGCCAGGTAGCTCGTGCGCTCGCTCGCATCGGCCCGACCGGCCGGCGCCGCCCGCAGCGCGCGCCGGAAGTGGTCGACCGCAGTGTCCAGGTCCGTACGGTCCCCGGTGCGGGCGAAGCGCTCCCGTACGGCGACGGCCAGGTTGGACAGCACGGCCGGGGCGTCGCCGTCGTCGGCGCGCAGCGCGGCCACGGCCTCCTGCGCGCGGGCGACGGCGTCGTCCAGATCCGTACGGTCCCCGGTTTGCTCGAAGCGCTCCCGCAGGGCGAGTCCGAGGTTGGACAGCCGTCCGGCCCGCCCGGTGTCGTCCTCCGGCGTGGCCCGTACGGCCTGGCGCCCCACCGTGACCGCCCGGTCCAGGTCGGCACGGCTCCTGGTGCGGACGGCCCGGGTGCGCAGGGCGATCCCGAGCCCTGAGAGATGGCCGGGCCGGGCGGGGTGGCCCTCGGGGAGGGCCGCCACCGACTCCTCGCCCGCCGCGACGGCCCGGTCCAGGTCGGCCGGGTCGCCGGTGCGCTCGAAGCGGAGTCGCAGCGCGATCGCGAGTTCCGCGAGGGATTCGGCTCGCTCCGGGTGACCGGCAGGGGCAAGGGTCACGGCCTCGCGCGCCGCGGTGACTGCTTCCTCCAGGTCCGCCAGGTCCGCCAGGTCCGGCGGGTCCGGCGGGTCCGGCGGAGCCGCCAGGTCCCGCGAGGTCGCCGAGTCCGCCGGGGTCGCCGGGGTCGCCACGTCCGCCGAGTCGCCGCTGCGGCCGTACCGTCGGCGCAGCGCGCCGCTCAGGCCGGTGAGCCGCCGCGGTCGGGCGGGGTCGTCGTTCGAGGTGAGGGCCAGGGATTCTCGCCATGCGGCGATCGCGCGGTCGAGGTCGGCCGGGGCGCCGGTGCGGCCGTATCGCTTTCGGAGGGTGCCCCCCAGGTTGGCCAGCAGCGCCGCCCGGTGGCCGTCCTCGGGGTCGGCGGCCAGTGCGGCGGCGAGGTGGACGAGGGCTTCGTCCAGATCCGCCGGGCCGGCGGAACCCGGAGCGCTGCCCGCGCGGTCGCTGAGCGCGGCAGCCAGGTTGCCGAGCAGCACGACGCGGTCGGGGTGGTCGTGGGGCGCGACGCGCAGCGCTTCCCGCCCGGTGGCGACCGCCTCGTCCAGGTCCGCGGCGTCGTGGGTGCGGCCGTAGCGGGTGCGCAGGGCGGAGCCGAGGTGGGTGAGGTGGGTGAGGTACTGCGAACGGGCCGCGGCCGCGGCGGAGTTCGGGGCGGGGAGCGGG
>JAJSZB010000291.1:0-9092 GCA_050613715.1 Streptomyces sp. IBSBF 3018 | reverse complement strand
GGACGAACCGGGGTCCGGGGGGCGGTAACCTTCCCCGCGTGCCCACGTCGTCCAGGCCCGCGGGGAAGAGCAGATCCGGGGCCGGCCTCACGTTCATCACTGCGGTGATCGCCCTGCTGGCCCTCGGCGTCTTCCTGGCGTACCACTTCAGCCGCACCTCCCCCGAAGCAGCCGGCTGCACGGTGACCGCGGACGGCGACGTCCTGAAGCTGGAGCCGGAACAGGCCTCCAACGCCGCGACGATCGCCGCCGTGGCGACCTCCCGCGGCCTGCCCGAGCGCGCGCTGACGATAGCGCTGGCGACCTCGCTCCAGGAGTCCCACCTGGAGAACCTCGACCACGGCGACCGGGACTCCCTGGGCCTGTTCCAGCAGCGCCCCTCGCAGGGCTGGGGCACCGCGCAGCAGATCCTCGACCCCGTCTACTCCTCGAACTCCTTCTTCGACAGCCTGGTGAAGATCGACGGGTACACCCGGCTGCCGCTGACGGTGGCCGCGCAGAAGGTGCAGAAGAGCGGCTACCCGCAGGCGTACGCCAAGCACGAGGCGGACGCGACGCTGCTGTCGGCCGCGCTGACCGGGCAGAACGCGGGCGCGCTGAGCTGCACCACCGGCGCGGACACGCCGTACAGCGCGGGCGGCCGGCTCGGGAGCACCGCGAAGGTGACGGCGCGGCTGACCCGCGAGTTCGGCACGCAGGTGCGGCCGCGGGAGGACGCGGACAGCCCGCGGACGGTGGCCGTCCCCGCGGCGCCCTCCGGCGGTTCCGCGGAGGGCGCGGGGACGCGCCGCGGCTGGGAGGTCGCCCAGTGGGCCGTGGCCCACGCGCACGACCTGAAGGTCGAGCAGGTCGCCTTCGGCGACATGCGCTGGCAGGCGGCGCGCTCCGGCAAGGGCTGGCAGAAGCAGTCCGCGCACGCGTCGGGCGCGCGCCCGACCACGGCCTACGTCCGCATCACCGTCGCGCGCTGAGCCGCTCCCCCAGACCGGAGCGGCGTCGCGGCGTACGGCCCGGCGGCGTAGCGGCAGCGCCCGGCGGCGTCCCGGCGTACGGCTCAGGGGTGACCGGCGGGCCCAGCGGCAGGCGCCGATTCACCCACGCGAGCGGACTTCGCGCAACTTCACCCGAACGGCCGCACCCTCGGGGGCGGTCGGACCGGTAGGCAGGGGGAAGTGCAAGCCCGTCAGACGAAACGAGGAGCCATGTCCTTCTCCCTCCCACGCCGCCTCGCCAGGACCGTCCTGCTCGTGGGCGCCGCGGCCGCCGCGCCGCTGCTCGCGGCCGGCGCCGCGCACGCCGAGGACACCGCCGCGCCCACCGGGCCGGCCCTCGGCGGACTGACCGCGCCGGACGGCGACGGCCTCGGCGACACCGTGGAGAACGCCTCGCACCAGACCACCGTGCTGGCCGCGAACGCGGGAACGGACGCGATGAAGGCGACCCTGCCGCCCGCCGACCAGCTGCTGAGCACCGCCGGGCACGACGCCCTGCCGGACGTGCGGGACGCGGCCGGCGGCGCGACGGACTCCGCGGGCCGGCTGCTGGGCGGGACAGCCGAGTCCGCGACGGCCGACCTGCCGGCGGCCCAGACGCTGCCGGCCGCCTCGCTGGTGCCCAACCTCGGCGCGCTGCCCGCCCTCCCCGCCACCGACCAGCTCCCGCTGAACGGTCTGCTCTGAGCGGCCGGCCCGCCGGGCGCGTGCGGCCGGCCCGCTAGCCGAGCCGGGCGACGGCCGCCGCGACGCGCTCGTCCGTGGCCGTGAAGGCGATCCGCACGAAGTCCGCCCCTGCGGGGCCGTAGAACTCGCCGGGGGCGACGAGGACGCCGAGCTTGGCCAGGTCGCCGACGGTGTCCCAGCAGGGCTCGCCGCGGGTGGCCCAGAGGTAGAGGCTCGCCTCGCTGTGCTCGATGCGGAAGCCCGCGGCGCGGAAGGCGTCGCGCAGCGCGGCGCGGCGGCGGGCGTACCGCTGCTTCTGCTCGACCGCGTGCGCCCGGTCGCCCAGCGCGGCGGTCATCGCCGCCTGCACCGGCTGCGGCACGATCATGCCGGCGTGCTTGCGCACCGCGAGGAGTTCGGCGACGACGGCCGGGTCCCCGGTGAAGAACGCCCCGCGGTAGCCCGCGAAGTTGGACCGCTTGGACAGCGAGTGGACGGCCACGAGCCCCTGGTGGCCGTCCCCGCACACGTCGGGGTGGAGCACCGAGACCGGCTCCGCGCCCTCCCAGCCCAGTTCGATGTAGCACTCGTCGGCCACCACGAGGATGCCGTGCTCGCGCGCCCAGGCCACGATGCGGCGCAGCTCGTCCGCGGCGAGCACCCGGCCGGTCGGGTTGGAGGGGCTGTTCAGCCACAGCAGCCGCAGCCGCGCGGGGTCGAGGTCGGCGACCGGGTCGTCGTAGGTGACGGCCTGCGCGCGGGTGAGCAGCGCGCCGATCTCGTACGTGGGGTAGGCCAGCTGCGGGAAGCCGACCTGGTCGCCCTCGCCGAGGTCCAGCAGCGTCGGCAGCCAGGCGACGAGTTCCTTGGAGCCGATCAGCGGCAGGATGTGCGCGGGGTCCGCGCCGGTCACGCCGTGCCACTGCCGCAGATATCCGGCGGCGGCCTCGCGCAGCGCCCTGGTGCCGTAGGTGAGCGGGTAGCCGGGGCTGTCGGCCGCGGCGGTGAGCGCCTGCCGCACCACCTCGGGCACCGGGTCCACCGGCGTGCCCACCGACAGGTCGACCACGCCGTCCGGGTGCGCCGCCGCCGCGGCCTTGTACGGCTCCAGGCGGTCCCACGGGAAGACCGGGAGGCGGGCGGAGATGCTCAATGTGCTCACTCTCGCTTTGCGTCGTGCGGGTGATGCGGTGGTTCAGGCGGTACGGACGCCGGGGCGGTGCGCGCCGCTCAGGCGGCACCGACGGCCGGGGCGGTACGGACGCCGGGCCCCGTACGGCCGTCGTGGCCGTACGGAGCCCGGTGGGATCGGTTGTCGCAGCGTCCTGCGCACCGCGCGCCGTGCGCCCGTGGTCAGCCGTTCTGCGCGGGCAGCGCGGCGATGAAGGGGTGGTCGCGCTCGATGAGGCCCAGCTTGGACGCGCCGCCGGGCGAGCCCAGCTCGTCGAAGAACTCCACGTTCGCCTTGTAGTAGTCCTTCCACTCCTCCGGGGTGTCGTCCTCGTAGAAGATGGCTTCGACCGGGCACACCGGCTCACACGCGCCGCAGTCGACACACTCGTCCGGGTGGATGTACAAGGACCGCGAGCCCTCGTAGATGCAGTCGACCGGGCACTCTTCGATGCACGCCTTGTCCTTGACGTCGACACAAGGCTGCGCGATGACGTAGGTCACGCTGTCGTTCCTCCTCGTTAGGGCTCATCTCGCGCGGGAGCGCGGCGTCGTCGATGCCCGCACCTAGTATCTCCGTTCCTGAGCACGATCCGAACAGGAGGGGCACCCCATGCCAGCGGAATTCTCGGCCGGCGCACGGCTCGAAGTCCGGATCACCCCCGCTGACGTGGGAAAACGCGTATCGGTACGGCGGCTGACCAGTGTTGCAGACGGTTATCCTACGTTTGCCGACACCATCGGAGTTCTCGCATCTTGGGATGCTGGTGTGCTCCGGGTCACACGCAGGACCGGGGAGACGGTGACGATCGAGGAGGCCACGCTGGTGGCGGGCAAGACGGTGCCGCCCGCGCCGGCCCGGCGGCCGGGGCCCGCGGTGCCCGCGGTGAGCACGGACGAGCTGGAGGAGATCGCGGCGCGGGCCTGGCCGCCCGCGGAGAGCGAGCGCCTCGGCGGCTGGACGCTGCGGGCGGCCGGCGGGTTCACCCGGCGCGCCAACTCGGTGCTGCTCACGGGTGATCCGGGGATGCCGGCGGCGGAGGCGCTCGGGCGTGTCGTGGCCTGGTACGGGGAGCGGGGGCTGACGCCGTGGCTCCAGGTGCCGGACTCCTCGCCGTACGGGCCGGTGCTGGACGCGGCGGGGTGGACGCGGGAGGCGGAGACGGTGGTGCGGGTCGCGCCGCTGGCGCCGCTGACGTCGCTGCCGGACGCGGGCGAGGCGGGGCCCGGGCCGGCGTCGGGAGCCGGGGCAGGGACGGCGGCGGGAGCCGGGCCGGGGGCGGCCGACGCCGGCATACGGTCCCCCGGGGTCGGGCCGGTGCGGCTGGCGCGGGAGATCGACGCGCGGTGGCTCGCGGCGTACCACCGGACCGGGGGCCTGGCGGAGGCGGCGGTGCAGGTGGTGACGGGCGGGGCGTCGGTGTGGTTCGCGAGCGTCGCGGCGCCGGATGCCGGGGCGCGGGCGGGCGTCGGCTCGGGCGTCGGCGCGGATGCCGGCGCGGATGCCGGCGCGGTCCCCGACCCCGGCGCCGTGGCGATCGGGCGGGCCGTCGTGGACGGGCGCTGGGCGCTGTTCGGCGTGGTCGAGGTGCCGGCGGCGCTGCGGCGGCGCGGGCTGGCGACGGCGATCATGGGCGCGCTGGCCCGGCAGGCGTACGCGGAGGGCGCGACCGCCGCGTACCTCCAGGTCGAGGCGGACAACGCGGCTGCGCTCGCGCTCTACGACCGGCTGGGCTTCACCGACCACCACACGTACTGCTACCGGCGCCCCGGCGGCCCCGGCCTTCCCGAGCGTCCCGGCGGCCCCGGTCCCGGCGCATGACCGGACCCGAGCCGGTACCGCCGGTGCGCGAGCGCTTCGCCGCCGAGGCGCGCGAGGAGCGGCCCGACCTGACGCGGCTGTGCCTGCTGATCGGCGCGGAGGCGGACCCTGCGCTGGACGGCGCGGCGATGGACGAGGCGGAGATCGAGCTGGACCGGCTGGCGGGCCTGCTGCCGTACCGGCCGGCCGCACCGCTCGACTGGGCGCGGGCGCTGGGCCGGCTGCTCGGCGCGGAGCACGGCTTCCACGGCACCGCGGCCGACTACCAGAAGCTGGAGTCGTCGCTGCTGCAGCAGGTGCTCAGGCGCCGCCGCGGGCTGCCGATCCTGCTGTCGGTGGTGTGGATGGAGGTGGCCAGGCGGGCCGGGGCGCCGGTCTACGGGGTCGGGCTGCCGGGCCACTTCGTGGTCGGGCTCGGCGAGGCGGGCGGCCCGCACGTGCTGGTCGACCCGTACGACAGCGGGCGGATCCTGTCGGACGCGGACGCGGAGCTGCTGGTCGCGGGGGCGGCGGGCACGCCCTTCTCGCCGTCGATGCTGGCGCCGGCCGATCCGCTGGACACGGTGCAGCGGGTGCTGAACAACATCCGCGCCTGGGCGGCGACCCGGCCGGAGCACCGGGCGGTGCAGCTGTGGTCGATCGACCTCGCGCTGCTGCTGCCGCGGCACCCGGCCAAGCTCCGCTACGAGCGGGCCCGGCTGCTGGTCGCGATGGGCGACTTCCTGGGCGGCGCGGCCGAGCTGGAGGACTACGCGGAGCTGATCGCGACCTTCGACCCGCCCTCCGCGCAGACGCTGCGCGCCGAGGCCCGCGCCGCCCGCGCCAACCTCAACTGACACGCCGCGGCGGCGCGGCCGCCGGGCGCCCCGCAGGGGCCGATCTCGGCCCGGCGGGTGGCCGGTTTTGTGCGGAGGGTGGCGGGCGGCGCGGGCTTAAAGTCGACAGATGACCCGCAGCAGCAGGACGCCGCGGCACCTCGTGGTCGACGGCGAGACGTTTCTCTGGTCGGTGCGGCACGAGCACCAGGAGCACCGCGAGCACGGGCCCGGCCGGGTGTACGACGACTGCCGGGAGGTGCTGACCGTGCGGCGGCCCGGGGCCCTCGGGGTGGCGCGGATCGTGTTCGCCGGCGGACCCGGCCGGTTCGTGCCGGACGGCGGCGCGACCCCGTCCGGAGCGGTCGGCACCTGGCGCGGCCCGTGGCTCAACCTGCACGAGCCCGGCACCGTCCGCGCCCTGCTCGACGCGCTGCTGTCCCGCGGCGGACTGACCTGCCGGGACCGTACGGACGAGGTGGACGGCTGGACGCTGTACGAGGCGGCGGCGGTCGGGGAGCGGTCGGCCGGTACCCTGCCGGGGTGACGGGGACGATTCGGGTGCTGCTGGCCGACGACCAGTCGATGGTCAGGGAGGCGCTGGCCACGCTGCTCGGCCTGGAGGACGACATCGAGGTGGTGGCGCAGGTCGCGCGCGGCGACCTCGTGCTGGACGCGGTGCGCGAGCACTCCCCCGACGTCGCGCTGCTGGACATCGAGATGCCCGGCACGACGGGCATCGAGGCGGCCGGGCAGCTGCGCGAGCACGCGCCCGGCGTCAGGGTCGTCATCGTCACGACCTTCGGGCGGCCCGGCTATCTGCGCCGCGCGATGGAGTCCGGCGCGCACGCCTTCCTGGTCAAGGACGCGCCCGCGGCGCAACTGGCCGACGCGGTGCGCCGGGTGCTGCGCGGCGAGCGGGTCATCGACCCCACGCTCGCGGCCGAGGCGCTCGCGGAGGGCGCGGACCCGCTGACCGCGCGGGAGCGCGACGTGCTCAACGCGGCGGCCGACGGCGCGGTCAACGCGGAGGTGGCCCACAGGCTGCTGCTCTCGGAGGGCACGGTCCGCAACTACCTGTCGACCGCGATCCAGAAGACCGGCGCGCGCAACCGCGCGGAGGCGGTCCGCATCGCCCGCGAGAAGGGCTGGCTCTGACCCGGGCCTGACGCGGCGGTCAGGAGAGGGAGAGTTCCGCGTCCGCGCCCGCGTCCGCGTCGGCTTCGGCGGAGGCGTGTGCGTCCATGGCGCCGGCGGACGCGGCGGCCGGCGGGTCGGTGACGCCCAGGCGCAGGTGCTCGATGTGGTGGACCGCCTGGTCGAGGAGCGCCGCCACGTGGTTGTCGTGCAGCGCGTAGACGACCGAGCGGCCCCGGCGGGTGCCGGTGACCAGGCCGAGGTTGCGCAGCAGCCGGAGCTGGTGGGAGCACGCGGACTGCTCCATGCCGACGGTCTCGGCCAACTCCGTCGCCGCGCACGGGCCTTCGCGCAGCCGGGCGAGGATCAGCAGCCGCGAGGGCGTCGACAGCGCCTGCAGCGTGGTGGCGACCTGCGCGGCGTTCGCCGCGGTCAGGCGGGTGCGCGGCGCGGCGCCGTCGTCGCCGCCGTCGTGCCGGGTGTTCGCTCCGTGGCCCATGGCACCCATCGTAGACAATGAATACATGAACGGTTATTCATTCGTTCCTGCTACGGTGGGGCGGTCGCCCCGTCTCCCCGTGGAGGGACCGCCGCCATGCCCGCCGACGCCGCGCCGCGCCGCCGCACCCGGGTGCTCGCCCTCGCCGAGGCCCGCTGGGCCGCCGCCGCCCTCGCGCTGTTCCTGATCGCGCTGCCGCTCCAGCTCACCGGGGCCGCCCCGGCCTGGGTGTGGGCGCCGCTGTACGCGCTCGTGTACGCCACCGGCGGCTGGGAGCCGGGCTGGGCCGGGCTGCGGGCGCTCAAGGACCGGACGCTGGACGTGGACCTGCTGATGATCGCGGCCGCGCTCGGCGCCGCGGCGATCGGCCAGGTCATGGACGGCGCCCTGCTGATCGTCATCTTCGCCGTCTCCGGCGCCCTGGAGGCGCTCGCGACCGCCCGCACCCAGGACGCCGTGCGCGGCCTGCTCGACCTCGCGCCGGCCACCGCCACGCTGGTCGGCGACGACGGCACGGAGACCACCGTCGTCACGGCCCGGCTCGCGGTCGGCGACACCGTCCTCGTACGCCCCGGCGAGCGCGTCGGCGCGGACGGCCGGGTGCTGGACGGCGCGAGCGAGGTCGACCAGGCGACCATCACCGGGGAACCGCTGCCGGTGGCCAAGCAGGCTGGCGACGAGGTGTTCGCCGGCACCCTCAACGGCACCGGCGCGCTGCGGGTCAAGGTCGAGCGCGACCCCGCGGATTCGGTCATCGCCCGCATCGTGGCCATGGTCGAGGAGGCGTCGCGGACCAAGGCGCCGACCCAGCTGTTCATCGAGAAGGTCGAGCAGCGCTACAGCCTCGGCATGGTCGCGGCGACGCTCGCGGTGTTCGCCGTGCCGCTCGCGTTCGGCGCGGCGCTGACCGGCGCGCTGCTGCGCGCGATGACGTTCATGATCGTCGCGTCGCCGTGCGCGGTGGTGCTCGCGACGATGCCGCCGCTGCTGTCCGCGATCGCCACCGCGGGGCGGCACGGCGTGCTCATCAAGTCCGCCGTGGTGATGGAACGCCTCGGCCAGGTCGACGCGGTGGCCCTCGACAAGACCGGAACGCTGACGGAGGGCACGCCCCGCGTGACGGCGGTCCACCCGCTGACCGGCTCGGCGCGGGAGGCGAGCCCAGCGGCGCCGGGCGCGGACGCTGCGGCGCCGGGTGCGGGCGCTGCGGCGCCGGGTGCGGGTGACGCCGCCGGTCCGGACGCTGCGGTGCCGGGCGCGGGCGCTGCGACGCCGGGCGCGGGCGCTGCGGCGCCGGGCGAGGACGGCTCAGCGCTGGGCTCGGGCGTTGCGACGCCGGACGCGGACGCTGCGGCGTTGGGCGCGAGCGCTGCGGCGCCGGGCGCGGGTGACGCCGCCGGTCCGGACGCTGCCGGCGCGAACGCCGCCGCCCCGGACACCGGCGGAGGAGCCGCCACCACCCCGGGCGCCGACACCGCGGGCGCGGAGCCCCTTCGCGGGGATCTCCCGGACGCCGATGCGCTGCTGACCCTCGCCGCCGCGGCCGAGCACGCCAGCGAACACCCGCTGGGCCGCGCCGTCGTGGCCGCCGCCCGGGACCGCGGACTCGTCCTGCCGGCGGCGACCGGCTTCTCCTCCGCGCCGGGGATCGGCGTGACCGCCACGGTCGACGGCTCCACCGTCACGGTCGGCGCCCCGGCCCGGCTGCCCGCCGCGTCCCCGGCCGACCCCGCGGCGGCCCGCGCCGCGGCGATCGCCGCCGAGCTGGAGGACGGCGGTCACACCGCCGTGCTGGTCCGGCGCGACGGCCGCCCGGTCGGGGTGCTCGGCATCGCCGACCGGCTGCGCCCCGACGCCGCCGCCACCGTCGCCGCGCTCGCCCGGCTGACCGGCGCGGAGTCCGCGCACCCCGCCCGTACGGACGCCGCACGCCGCGACCCCACCGCGTCCGTACGGCCTGCCCCCGCCGACCCCGCCGGGTCCGTACGGCC
>JAJSZB010000290.1:0-9169 GCA_050613715.1 Streptomyces sp. IBSBF 3018 | reverse complement strand
ACCTGGTAGAACGCGCTGACCACCCCCGACGCCGCCCCGGCCTCCCGCGGCTTCACCTCCGCCACCGCCGCGATCTGCGCCGGCACGCTCACCACGATGATCCCGACCCCGAACAGCATCAGCCCCGGCATCATCCCGGTCACGTACGACCCGTGAGCCCCGGCCCGCGCGAGCAGCAGCAGCGCCACGACGTTGAGCGCCGCCCCCACCACCTGGATGGACCGGGTGCCGAACCGCGACACCAGCGGCGTCGTGGCGACGGCCGCCGCGATCGCCGCGCCGCCCATCGGCAGGAACTCCACGCCGGCCCGCAGCGCGGAGCCGCCGCGCACCTGCTGCAGGAAGATCGCGGTGAGGAAGAACATCGACAGGAACGCCGCGCCGTTGAGCGCCAGCGCGCCCCCCGCCGTGCTGAGCGCGCGCGAGCGCAGCAGGCCCAGCGGGACGAGCGGCGCCGCGGCGCGCGCCTCGACCGCGACGAAGCCGGCCAGCAGCGCCGCGCCCGCCACCAGGCAGCCGATCACCTCGGCCGAGGACCAGCCGACGGGTTCCGCGCGGACCACGCCGTAGACGACGGCGAGCAGGCCGCCGGTGCCGAGGACCGCGCCGAGCAGGTCGAAGCCGCGCTGGTCGGCGTGCGGGGTGAACGGCCGGACGAACAGCGGGGTGACCGCGACGAGCGCGACGACGATGGGCACGTTGACGATGAAGACCCAGCGCCAGCTCGCGGAGTCGACCAGCACCCCGCCGGCGACCACGCCGAGGGTGCCGCCCAGGCCCGCCAGGCCGCCCCACACGCCCATCGCGATGGTGCGCCTGCGGCCGTGTTCGAAGGTGACGGTGAGGATGGACAGCGCCGCGGGCGACAGCAGCGCGCCGCCGAGCCCCTGGACCGCGCGTGCGGCGATCAGCCAGCCGGGCGAGGGTGCGAGGCCGCCGGCCAGCGAGGTCGCGCCGAACAGCACCAGGCCGGTGACGAAGACGCGGCGGGAGCCGAAGAGGTCGGAGGCCCGCCCGCCGAGCAGCAGGAAGCCGCCGAAGAGCAGGGTGTAGGCGCTGATCACCCATTGCAGGCCGTCGGTGGTGAAGCCGAGGTCGCGTTGGATGTCGGGCAGCGCCACGTTCACGATCGTGACGTCGAGCACCACGATGAACTGGGCGAGGGCCAGCACGGTGAGCGTGGCCCAGGGACTGCGTCGCATGTCGGGTCCCCCAGGAACGGATTCGGGTAAGGGCGGAGCACGGAAGCCGTGACGCGTCGGGGCATCAGCGACGTATACGCCGTATGCTTACGAGAGACGCGTACGGCGTCACCCTACACCTCGCGAGTGTACGTCGTACACATATCTCGTACGCAGTCGTCGTTTGCGTACGCTGTCCACACACCGGCAACCGAGGAGGGCGGGACCATGGCCGCGCAGAGGCGTCTGAACCGGGACGAACTGATCGCCACGGCCACGGCGGTGGCGGACGACGAGGGGCTGGACGCGGTCACCATCCGGCGCGTCGCGCAGTCGCACGACGTGACGCCGATGGCGCTCTACCGGCACTTCGCCGACAAGGAGGGCCTGCTCGACGCGATCGCCGAACGGCTGCTCGACGACGTCGCCGCGGTCCCGCGCGACCCGCGGCGCGCCTGGCACGAGGAGCTGCACGCGCTGCTCGACGCGATCCTCGCGGCGGTCCGCCCGCACCCCAACCTCTCGCCGCTGCTGTTCAGCCGGATGTTCGTGTGCGAGTCGGGGCGCGCGCTGACCGAGCGGACGCTGTCGCTGCTGGCGGACGGCGGGATGCCGGTGCAGCAGGCCGCCGAGACCGCGTGCCAGATCCTCAGCTCGCTGGTCAGCCTGGTGGTCACCGAGCCCGGCCGCATCCACGGCCCCGATCCCGAGGCGCACGAGGCGCTGCTGCGCGCCAAGCGGGCGGCGCTGCTCGCGCTGGACCCGGCCCGCTACCCGCACCTGGTCGCCTCGGCGTTCGCGCTGACCGAGTGCACGAGCGGGGACGCCTACTACGCGCGCGGCGTCGCGATGATCGTCACCGGCATCCGGGGCAACGCCGCGGAGGCCGCCGCCCTCCCCGCCTGACCCGCGCCGGCCCGCACTCCCCCACGCCGGACCGCGGCCCCGCGCGCCGAACCGGGCCGGGCCGGACCGGGCCGCCCGACCCGCGCCGGCGCGTACGCCGAGGCGCGCATCCCGGCACATGTGCGGCGTATCCGACCGCACACCCGGATTTAACCTGAGAACTCCTTCTGCGCCCCGATCTACGCGCGTATCTTGAGGCCGGTCACGCAACGGAGCCCGCACCGCGGGAGCCGACGCGCCGTCATGTCCTCTTGCTCCGCACGAAGGAGAACCGCTCCGGTGTCGCACCCCTCCGAGGCCACGCCGCCCCGCCCCGTGAGACCCCAGGCCGCAGCCGCGGCGGGTCCCGCGGGCTCCCTGCTCCGCAGGCGCATCCTGCCGATCGGCATAGCCGGCGCCGTCGTACTGGCCGGACTCACCGTCCACTCCGCGTTCGCCGCGCCGTCCGCCGACGGCGTGATCGCCGAGGTGTACGGGGGCGGCGGCAACTCCGGCGCCACGTACACCAACGACTTCGTCGAGCTGGCCAACGCCGGCGCCGCGCCGCTGGACCTCGGCGGCTACAGCGTGCAGTACCTGTCGGGCGCCCCGACCAGCTCCTCCAAGTGGCAGGTCACCCCGCTGACCGGCGCGCTGGCCGGCGGCGGCCGCTACCTGGTCGGCGAGGCGGCGGGCACCGGCGGCAGCACGCCGCTGCCGACGCCCGACACCACCGGCACGATCGCGATGTCCGGCACCAGCGGCACCGTCGCGCTGGTCTCCGGCGCCGACCCGCTGACCTGCGTGACGGCCGCGGACTGCGCCGCGGACCCGCGGGTGAAGGACCTGGTCGGCTACGGCACCGCGCTGGTGCACGAGGGCTCGGGCGCCGCCGCCGGCGCGAGCAACTCCCAGTCGGTGGCCCGCGGTTCCTCGCTCGCCGACACCGACGACAACGCCGCGGACTTCACCGCGGGCGCGCCCACCCCGCAGAACGCGGCCGGCGGCGGCACGACCGGGGGCGCCACCGGCGGCGACACCGGCGGGAGCGGCGGCACCACGCCGCCCACCTCGCCGCCGCCGGTCACCGCGGCGATCCACGACATCCAGGGCGACACCCGCGTCTCGCCGCTGGAGGGCAAGGCGGTCGCGGGCGTCACCGGCGTGGTGACCGGTGTGCGCGACTACGGCTCCTCCAAGGGTTTCTGGTTCCAGGACACCCATCCGGACGCCAACCCCCGTACCAGCGAGGGCGTGTTCGTCTTCACCTCCGCCGACCCGGCCGTCGCGGTCGGCGACGCGGTGTCGGTGGACGCGACCGTCTCCGACTACTACCCGGGCGGCGCGAGCGCCGGCGGCCAGGCGGTCACCGAGCTGACCAAGCCGAAGGTCACCGTGGTCTCCAGCGGCAACCCGCTGCCGGCCCCGGTGGTGCTGGACTCCCGCAACGTGCCGGACGCGTTCGTGCCCAGCGCCGGCGGCGGCAGCATCGAGAACGTGCCGCTGCGGCCGGACCAGTACGCGCTGGACCTGTACGCCTCGCTGGAGGGCATGAACGTCCGGATCGGCACCAGCCGGGTGGTCGGCGCCACCGACCCGTACTCGGAGCTGTGGGTCACCGTGAAGCCGGACCAGAACCCGACCAGGCGCGGCGGCACCCTCTACACCGGCTACGACCAGCCCAACTCCGGCCGCCTGATGGTGCAGTCGCTGATCCCGACGGCGACATCGGCGTTCCCGGCCGCGAACGTCGGCGACACCCTGAAGGGCGGCGCCACCGGCCCGCTGGACTACAACCAGTTCGCCGGCACGTACGCGATCCAGGCGCGCACCCTCGGCGCCGTCGAGAGCGGCGGCATCAAGCCCGAGGTGACCGCGAAGGCGCAGTCCGACCAGGCGACCGTGGCCACGTACAACGTGGAGAACCTCGCGCCGTCCAACCCGCAGTCGAAGTTCGACGCGCTCGCCCAGGGCCTGGTCACCGATCTGCGCTCGCCCGACATCGTGGCGCTGGAGGAGATCCAGGACAACAGCGGCGCCACCGACGACGGCACGGTGGCCGCGGACAGCACGCTGACCAAGCTGACCGACGCGATCGCCGCGGCCGGCGGCCCGCGCTACCAGTGGCGTGAGATCGACCCGGTCAACGACAAGGACGGCGGCCAGCCGGGCGGCAACATCCGCTCGGTGTTCCTGTTCAATCCGGCCCGGGTGGGCTTCACCGACATCCCCGGCGGCGACTCGACCACCGCGGTGGCCATCACCGGCACCGGCGCGGCGACCGCGCTGACCGCCTCCCCCGGCCGCATCGCGCCGGCCGACGTCGCGTGGAACGACAGCCGCAAGCCGCTGGCCGGGCAGTTCACCTTCCGCGGGAAGAAGCTGTTCGTGATCGCGAACCACTTCGACTCCAAGGGCGGCGACCAGGGCATCGACAGCCGCTTCCAGCCGCCGGTGCGCAGCTCCGAGGTGCAGCGGGTGCGGCAGGCCGTGATCGAGCACGACTTCGTGGCGCAACTGGAGCAGGCGGACCCGAAGGCGGACGTGGTGGTCCTGGGCGACCTCAACGACTACCAGTTCTCGCCCGCGGTGCTCAGCCTGACCGAGAACGGGAAGGTGCTCACCGACCTGGTGAACACCCTCCCGGTCAGGGAGCGGTACTCCTACGTGTACGAGGGCAACTCGCAGGTCCTCGACCACATCCTGGTCAGCCCCGGCCTGGCGAAGAAGGCGGACTACGACGTGGTCCACATCAACTCCGAGTTCGCCGGCCAGACCAGCGACCACGACCCGCAGGTGGTGCGGCTGAAGCCGTGACCCACGGGGTTACGGCACGGTCAGGACCAGCTTGCCGGTGAGGTGACCCGACTCGCTGACGCGGTGCGCCTGCGCCGCGTCGGCGAGCGGGTAGGCGGCGTGGACGCGCGGGGCGAGCTTGCCGACGGCGATCAGTGCGAGCGCCTCCTCGATCGCGGCCTCGCCGCCCCGGCCGTCGGTGCCGGAGGTGTACCGCACGCCGTGCTCGGCGGCGCCGGCCGGGTCGGTGATGGCGACGACGCGCTCGGCGCCGCCGGTCAGCTCGACGGAGGCGGCGACCGAGCCGTCGCGGCCCGCGCCGTCCAGCGCGGCGTCGACGCCGCCGGGGGCGACCGCCCGCACCCGGTCGGCCAGGCCCTCGCCGTACGCGACCGGGACCGCGCCGAGCGAGCGGAGGTAGTCGTGGTTGGCCGGGCTCGCGGTGCCGATCACGGTGAGCCCGCGGGCCAGCGCGATCTGCACCGCGATGCTGCCGACCGCGCCGGCCGCGGCGTGCACCAGCAGCGTCTCGCCGGGCCGCAGGCCGAGCAGCTCGAACGCGCGGTAGGCGGTCTCGGCGGCGACCGGCAGGGCCACGGCCTGCTGCCAGTCGACGGTGTCGGGCTTGATGGTCAGCCGGGCGGCGTCGGCGATCGCCTGCTCGGCGTAGCTGCCGGTGACGGTCCAGCCGAAGACCTCCTCGCCGACGTCGAGGCCCTCGACCCCTTCGCCGAGGGCCTCGACGACGCCGGCCGCCTCCAGGCCCGGGACGTGCGGGAAGGTGACGGGGAAGATCTGTCGCATCGCGCCCGACCTGATCTTGCCGTCGAGGGCGTTGACGCCGGCGGTGCGCACGGCGACGCGGACCTGGCCGGGGCCGGGGTCCGGCAGCGGGACCTCCGCGGTGTGCAGCACCCCGGGGTCGCCGAACTCGGTGAAGACGACAGCCTTCGTCATGGGATCACGGTCCTTCTGTGAAGTGCGGTAGGTGCCCTGAGTCCAGCACGGCAGGGCCGTCCGGTGTTCCTCGCGTAGTCTCCCGGTGTAGTCTCCGTGCGCTATATGAAAAGGTCATGAGAGCATTTAGCCATTGTTTAGAAGGCACGTGGCCTATGTCACCCTCATATTCGTCCGCGAGATGACCGTTTTGCGGAGAAACGCCCAAGTACCGAGATTTGCTCCCGGCCCGCTTGTCGTGCGACAGTCGATGACAACGGCCCCCAGACCCGGGCTCGGCCGTTCCACGGACGCCGCGGACCACACCCCCCCTGCTTCGCGGCGGTTTCGAAGAGGCCCTCCTCGCCGTCACCCCCCCCCGACGGCGGAGGGCCTCTTCTCTTGTGCTCCGGTTCGCTGGTGCTCCGGGTGTGCTCCGGTTCTCTTGTGCTCCGGGGCGGGCGGCTTCGCGGGCCCGCGGCTACGGCTGGCGTTCGGCGACGCGCAGCTCGAACCAGGTGGTCTTGCCGCGCGGCAGCAGGTCCACGCCCCAGCGGTCGGACAGGTGGTCCACCAGGAACAGGCCGCGCCCGCTGACGTCCGTGGGGCGGACCGGCAGCAGGCACGGCAGCGCGCGCGACGGATCGCGCACCTCGACCCTGACCCAGCCGCGGCGCGGCACCACCCGCAGGCCGAAGGTACGGGCGCCGGTGTGCCGCACCGCGTTGCCGACCAGTTCGGAGACCAGCAGCTCGACGGTGTCGGCGTACCCGCCGAGCCCGGAGCGGCGGAGCACCGACAGCGCCAGCCGGCGGGCGGTAGCCGCCGACTCCGGCCGCGAGGTCAGGGTCACCTCGCCGTCCGAGGGATCGCCCAGCAGTTCCAGCGCGCTGTCACCGCCGCCGTGCGCCTCGCGCGGGGCGTGTGCGGCCCCCTCGCGCGGGGCGTGCGCGGCGCGCGGCGGGTTCGTGTCGTGCGCGGCGCGCGGCGTGCGCGCGGCGTCCGCGTCGTCGTCGGAGGAGCGGGCGGACGGAAGGGGCGCGGCGACCGCCGCGGCACGCCCCCGCTGCGGCTGCTCCGACCCGCTCAGACCCGCCATACGTTTCATGATGGCCGTAAAGCGCGGGTTCCGCCGGACAACCGCCGGAATTGGCCTGCGGTCCACCCCCGTCCGGGGTCAGCCGAAGACGGCCTTGCCCGGGCCCTTCTCGACGAAGCTGCGCATGCCCGTCTCGCGGTCCTCGGTGGCGAACAGCCCGGCGAACAGCGTGCGTTCGATGGTCAGCCCGGTGTCCAGATCGGTGTCCAGGCCCGCGTCGACCGCCTCCTTCGCCGCGCGCAGCGCGTACGCGGGCCCGCGGGCCAGGCGCTCGGCCCAGGCGCGCGCCTGGACGTACACCTCGTCCGCGGGCACGACGCGGTCGACCAGGCCGAGGCCGAGCGCCTCGGCCGCGTCCACCGTGCGGCCGGTGAAGATCAGGTCCTTGGCCCGGGACGGGCCGATCAGCCGGGACAGGCGCTGGGTGCCGCCGGCGCCGGGGATCAGCCCGAGCAGGATCTCCGGCTGCCCCAGCTTGGCGTTCTCCGCGGCGATCCTGAAGTCCGCGCACAGCGCCAGCTCGCAGCCGCCGCCGAGCGCGTACCCGGTGACCGCGGCCACCACCGGCTTGGGGATGCGGGCCACCGCGGTGAAGGCGTCCTGGAGGTCGCGGGCCCGGTCGACCATGTCCTGGTAGGACATGCCCTGCATCTCCTTGATGTCGGCGCCGGCCGCGAAGACCTTCTCGCCGCCCCACAGCACCACGGCCCGCACGTCCGGCCGCCGGCCCGCCTCCTCGGCCAGCGTGCGCAGCCGGTCCTGCGTGGCGGCGTCGAGCGCGTTCATCGGCGGCCGGTCCAGCCGCAGGGTGCCGACGCCGGCTTCGACGTCCAGGGTGACGGTCATCAGGACTTCCATTCGCTCCAGGAGAGGTTCCAGCCGTTCAGGCCGTTGTACCACTGGACCGTCTTGTCCTTGGAGTTGACCACCTGGACGACGTCGCCGACCAGCGAGTGGGTGTAGAACCAGGCGGCCGGGGTGTCCGGGTCGCCGGCGCCGCGCACGTCGCGCAGGCCGACGCAGCCGTGGCTGGTGTTGCTGTTGCCGAAGACCGAGGACGCGGCCCAGTAGTTGCCGTGGATGAAGGTGCCCGAGTTGGTCAGCCGCATCGCGTGCGGCACGTCCGGGATGTCGTACTCGCCGCCGAAGCCGACGGTGTCGCCGTTCATCCGGGTCTTGATGTACTTCTCGGAGATCACCATCTTGCCGTTGTACGTGGTGTGGTCCGGCGCCCCCGAGGAGATCGGGATGGTCTTGATCGCCCTGTTGCTCTGGTACACGGTCATGGTGTGCTTGGCGGCGTCCACGACGCTCACCTGGCGGCGGCCGACGGTGAAGTGCACGGACTTGTGCTGCTTGCCGTAGACGCCGGGGGCGCCCTCGACGCCGTTGAGGTTCAGGCTGAGCGTCACCCTGGTGCCGGCCGCCCAGTAGTCGGCCGGGCGGATGTAGAGGTCCTGGCTGCCGTTCCACTTCGCGGCGACGTCGACGGCCGGCGAGGCGGTGACGGTCACGCCCTTCTCGACCGCGGCCTTGTTGGCGATCGCGCGGTTGAAGTGGAGGTAGACCTCCATGCCGACGCCGACGGTGGAGCCGTCCTCGGGGGTGAAGAAGCCGACGAAGGTGTCCTTGGGGACGACGGTGGTGAAGGTGGCGTGCTTGTCGGACTCGCGTCCGCTGCCGTCCTTGGCGACCGCGTCGACGGTGTACTGCGTGGAGGTGTCCAGGTGGCCGCTGGGCGTCCAGCCCAGGCCGTCCGCGGAGATGGCGCCGTCGACGGGCTGTCCCTTGTCGTCCTTGACCACCACGGAGGTGAGCTTGCCCCCGGACGCGGAGACCTTCAGCTCACCGGTGGTGGCGACGTCGGTCGCGCCGTCCTTGGGGGCGATGTCGACCACGGCGGTGGAGACCGCGGGCGTGGTCGCGGCGGCGGTGCCGCCGGGCTTGGAGTCGCCCGGCCCTCCCGCGTCGTCGCCGCCCGGCCCGCAGGCCGCGGCCAGCATCATCGCTCCACCGAGCGCGAGCGCCACGACGCTCCTGCGCACGCCCGACCCCACACCTATCGGCTTCAACTCTCGACTCCCCTAGCGCGACACACCCGACAACCCACCGGACAACCCCCAGGACCCCCTGTCCCGGCAAAGAAAACCACAAGAATCTGAGAGCCCGGTTCACGGAATTGTCACCGTTCCGTCCCAGAACCCGCCGGGCGGTGGCCGGAGCGCGCCCCGGGGCGTAGCCGCGTCACGGGAGGGCCCGCGGAGCGTCGGGC